>DATADL010000242.1:0-20115 GCA_036258555.1 Actinomycetota bacterium
CGACGAGCGCGGTCGCTTCCCGGGCTCGGGCTCGTTGGCAGTCCCGGGCGCCGAGAAGTCGGTCAGCTGGTTGTTGAGGATGAAGCCCGCCCCGGGAGTGACGACGGCGCTGCCGAAGAGGAACTCGACCGTGCACGTCACAGACACCGCGTTCCCGGCCGTGTCGACGACGGACACGTGCGTCGTGTGGTGGGCGCCCGGCTCGTCGTACCCGGGGGCCGGCGCGGGGCGGCCGGGACGATCGGCCGGCTCGTAGTCGCCGGCCTGCTCCCTCTCGATCTCCTTCGCCCGCTCCGCCGCGTACTCCTCGCTCGAGAGCAGCCTCGTCGGCACGTTCGCGTGGTCGGGGTCCGCGACGTACGCGTCGCGATCGGCCCACGCGATCTTCTGGGCTTCGGCGGTGTAGTGGAGGCGGTCGGCGCCGAACGGCTCGAACGACGGCACGTCGAAGTTCTTCAGGATGTTGAACATCTCGACCGCGACCAGCCCGCCCGACGTCGGGGGGCCGACGGCGAGGATCCGGTGGCCGCGGTAGGCGGCCCGGAGCGGCGTCCGCCACTTCGCTCGGTAGCGCCGGAGGTCCCCGCGACGCATCAGCCCCTCGTCTCCCGGGTAGGCGCCCGCGTTCTGCTTCATGTCCCTCACGATCAGCCGCGCGATCCACCCCCTGTAGAAGGCGCGCGGCCCTCGCCGTTCGATCCGCCGCAACGACCGTGCGTAACCCTTCTGCACGAGCGTGGTCCCGGGAGGATAGGGAGCCGCGCCTTCGACGAGGTAGATGCGGGCCGAAGCCGGGAACAGCCGGAGCCGCTCTGAATTCGCGGCCATGGAGGCCGACAGGTCCTCCGTGACGACGACCCCGTTCGCGGCGAGTCGCCTTGCAGGGCGGATCAGCCTCGCCAGCGGCATCGTGCCGAACCGTCGCGCGGTCTTCGCCATCCCGGCGACGGTGCCCGGAACGCCGACCGTCTTGTGGCCGGTGAACGACCGGTAGATGCCCGCGCCCTGGTAGGCGTCGGGCGTGATCCGCGCGGGAGCCTCTTCGCGGAAGTCGAGGGTCGCGACGCGTCCGCCGGCGCCCCGGTAGGCGAGGAAGCCTCCGCCGCCGATCCCGCAGAGGTCCGGCCGCGTGACGCCCACGGCGAAGGTCGTGGCTATTGCCGCGTCGACCGCGTTGCCCCCGCGGTCGAGGATCCGCACGCCGACCCTGCCCGCCTGCTCCGACACGCTCGCGACCACACCGCCGTCGCTGCTCACGGCCTCGCGGAAGCGCGAGCCCTCGGTCGCGGACGCGCCCGCGACCGGGAACGCCCACGTGGCGGCAAGCGCGATCGCCGCCAGCGCGGCCCTCGCCGTCATCCAGCTCCTCCCGTGATCCTGTTGAAGTGGCCCATCTTGCGCCCCGGCCGCACGTCGGCCTTGCCGTAGACGTGGAGGGCGACGCCGGGGTCCCGCCGGAGGGACTCGACGTCGAGCACCTCGTCCCCGATCAGGTTCGTCATGACGACGTTCGCATGCCGCCGTCCGTCTCCCAGCGGCCACCCGGCGACCGCGCGGACGTGCTGCTCGAACTGGTCGACGACGCAACCATTCTGCGTCCAGTGCCCCGAGTTGTGGACGCGCGGCGCGATCTCGTTGACCAGCAACCCGTCCGCCGTGACGAACAGCTCGACGCCGGCGACGCCGACGTAGTCGAGCTCCGACACGACCGTGCTCGCGATCGCGACCGCGTCCTGGGCGCGCGCGCCGGAGAGGCCGGCCGGCACCGTCGTCGTGCGCAGGATCCCCTCACGATGGACGTTCTCGCCCGGGTCGAAGGCCACGACCTCCCCCGTTCGGGAACGGGCCACGATGACGGAGATCTCGCACTCGAACTCGACCGCCTGCTCGACGATGCAGGCCGCCTCCCCGACCTCGGCCCACGCGGCCCCCGCTTCCCCGGGGTCGGTGATCCGGACCTGTCCCTTGCCGTCATATCCGAAGCGCCGCGTCTTCAGGATGGACGGAACGCCGATGACGTCCAGCGCGTCGACGAGCTCCTGCTCCGTCCCGCACGCCGCGTAGCGCGCGGTCTTCAACCCGGCCTCGTTCAGGAAGTCCTTCTCGGCGAGACGGTCCTGGCTGACGGCGAGGGCGTTGCGCCGCGGCAGGACCTCACAGTGCGCCTGGAGGACGTCGAGGGCTGCGCTCGGGATGTTCTCGAACTCGTAGGTGACGACGCCGACGTCTCCCGCGAAACGTCTCAGCGCGTCCTCGTCGTCGTATTCCGCGGTCGTCACCCTGTGCGCGACGTGGCCCGCGATCGGGTCCGGATCGGGCGCGAAGACGTGCGTCCGGATACCGAGGCGCGACGCCGCCACGGACAGCATCCGCCCGAGCTGGCCGCCGCCGAGTATCCCGATGGAAGCAGGCCCGTGGGGCTCTCTAGTCATCCGACGGGTGCTCGGCAACGGCGCTCGACTGCTGCCGGCGCCACTCGTCCAGCCGCTCCGCGACGGATGCATCCGTCAGGGCGACGATCGCGGCGGCCATCAGGCCGGCGTTGGTCGCCCCCGGGACTCCGATCGCCATCGTGGCGACGGGGCACCCCTTCCGCATCTGGACGATCGACAGGAGGCTGTCGAGACCGCGCAGGGCTTCCGACTGGATCGGGACGCCGACCACCGGCAGGCGCGTCTTCGACGCCATCATGCCGGGCAGGTGCGCGGCCCCCCCGGCACCCGCGACGATCACTTGCAGGCCGCGCTCGACGGCGGTCCTGCCGTACTCCCACAGACGGTCCGGGGTGCGGTGCGCGGACACGATCCTGGTCTCGTAGGCGACGTCGAGCTCGTCGAGGACCGCGGCGGCCGACCTCATGGTCTGCCAGTCGGACTGGCTGCCCATGACGATTCCGACCCTGGCCTCAGCCACGGGGCTCGCCGTTCAGCGGAGGGCCGCGGTCGTGCCGCGGAGGAGGGCGTGGCGGCGTTCTTGCACGGGGCGAACCTACTAGACTGACGCCACCGAAATCGAAGCGACACCACGACCAGAACGGACCGGATGCGGATCGTAGACGAGATATCCAGAAGCCTCGACGAATACCTTCTCCTCCCCAACCTCACCACCGAAGACTGCTCTCCGTCGACCGCGGACCTCCGCAGCCCTCTCGTCCGCCACCGCGTCGGCGAGGAACCGCCGATCACGCTCGCGGTCCCGTTGACGAGCGCCATCATGCAGGCGGTGTCGTCCCCGCGGCTCGCCATCGCACTCGCGCAGTGCGGGGGCTTCGGCTTCATCCACCACGACCAGCCCGTCGCAGCGCAGGCCGCGATGGTGAGCAGCGTCAAGCGGCACAAGGCGGGCTTCCGGTACAGCGAGGTGAACGTCAAGCCGAACGCGACCCTCGGCGAGCTCAAACGCCTCCTCGACGACGCCGACGTCGACATCGCGATGGTCACGGACGACGGCAGCCCCCACGGCATCTTCCTCGGCACGATCTCGCGCCACGACTTCCACCCGTCCCGGCACTCCCTCGACCAGTCCGTCGACTCGCGGATGCGGCCGTCGTCCGAGCTCGTGACCGCGCCGCCGACGGTGTCGCTCTCCGAAGCCAACTCGCTCATCTGGGACCATCGCACCGACGTCCTTCCGATCGTCGACGAGCAGGGCCAGCTCGAGTCCATCGTCCTGCGTCACGACTACGAGCTCCACAAGAGGTTCCGCGACGAGACGATCGACGGGGACAAGCGCTTCCGCGTGGGGGCCGGGATCAACACCCACGACTACCGGGACCGCGTTCCCGAGCTGCTCGAAGCAGGCGCCGACGTCCTGTGCGTCGACTCGTCCGACGGCTACTCGGTGTGGCAGCGCAAGACGCTCGAGTACGTGAAGGAGGAGCTCGGCAGCCCGGTTCCGGTCGGCGGCGGCAACGTCGTGGACGGCCGCGCGTTCCGGTACCTCGCCGAAGCCGGCGCCGACTTCGTGAAGGTCGGGATCGGCGGCGGGTCGATCTGCATAACGCGCGACCAGAAGGGGATCGGTCGCGGCCAGGCATCCGCGCTCATCGACGTCGTCAGGGAGCGGGACGCGTACGCCGCGGAGACCGGGACGTACGTCCCGGTCTGCTGCGACGGCGGGCTGCTGAACGACTACCACATGGCGATCGCCTTCGCCCTCGGCGCGGACTTCATGATGCTCGGCCGCTACTTCGCACGCTTCGAGGAGAGCCCGTCGGCGCTCGTGCGCGTGAACGGGCAGCTCTACAAGGAGTACTGGGGCGAGGGATCGCAGCGCGCCCGGAACTGGGCCCGCTACGAGCAGGGCGACGAGGAAGCACTGGTCTTCGAGGAGGGCGTCGACGGCTACGTCCCGTATGCCGGGTCGCTGTACGACGGCGTGGCGGCGACTCTCGCCAAGCTCCGCGCGACGATGAGCAGCTGCGGCGCGAGGACCCTGCGCGAGTTCCACGAGAACGCGGTCCTCGTCCCGGTATCGCAACGGACGTTCGTGCAGAACACGCACGAGGTCCAGCTGTTCGACCGGCCGCAGGGCCAGCAGTAGCCGAGCCCGCTACATGGCGGACCTCGCCGAGATCTACTCCGACACACGCACGCAGCTCGCAGGCTTCGTCTCGAGCCTCCCCGAAGAGGACCTCGACCGCCCCGTTCCGGCGACGCCCGGATGGTCGATACGCGACGTCGTCGCGCACCTCACCGGCGTCGTGGAGCGCCTCGCGGCCGGCGACTTCCCCGCGGAGTTCTTCGCGGCGATCGGCTCCGAGCCGGGGATCGCCGTCCTCAACGACTGGACGGGCCGTCAGGTCGACGACCGGCGACCGCGCCCCGTGCAGGAGATCCTCGACGAATGGGAGAAGGCCGCGGCCGCGGCCGCGCCGATGATCCGGGGCGAGGTGCCGTGGCCGGAGGGCGTGGTCCCCTTCGCGCCGCACATCCTCGTGACCGACCTCGGGATCCACCAGCACGACGTGTACGGCGCGGTCGGCGTGGTGAGGGACCGGGACGCGGTCCCCGTCCGCATCGGGGTCGCGACGTACGTGGCGGGGATCGACATCAGGTTGAGGGCCTCGGGGGGTCCTTCGCTCCGGTTGGTGAACGAGCACAAGGAGGTCGTAGCGGGGCCCGGGGAGCCGGCTGCGACCGTGCGGGCGTCTCGCTTCGAGCTGTTCCGGGCGCTGTCGGGCAGGCGAAGCCCCGGCCAGCTTCGGGCGTACGAGTGGGAGGGAGACCCCGAGCCGTTCCTCGAGCTCTTCTATCCCTACGGGGTCCGGGAGGAAGCCCTGGTCGAATAGAGCGGTCGGTTCACTATAGATACCGATCGGTCTAGGCTGAAGTCATGCCCCGTCATCGCTACGAGCAGTACTGCGCCCTCGCTCGCGCCCTCGACGTCGCCGGCGACCGATGGACGCTCCTGATAGTCCGCGAGCTCCGGCCGGGGCCGCGGCGCTTCACCGACCTCGTCGACGGGCTCCCCGGCATCAGCCGAAAGCTCCTCACCGAGCGGCTGCGCGACCTCGAGCACGACGGCGTCGTCGCGCGGACCGAGCTCCCGCCGCCTGCCGCCCGGCAGGTCTACGAGCTGACCGACGACGGCCGCGCCCTGGCGACCGCGATCGCGCCCTTGATCGCGTGGGGCGCGCAGCGGATCGGCGAGCGGCGTCGTGAAGACACGTTCCGGCCGCGCTGGGCCGCCGTGGCGATGGTGGGCCTCGCCGATCGCGCCGCGGCGAAGGGAGTGCGCGAGACCTACCAGTACGTCATCGGCGACTCGGCCTTTCACTTCGTGGTCGACGACGGCTCGATCGAGGTCCACGACGGCCTGGCGTCCGACCCCGCCGCCGTCGTGACGACCGACGAGCAGACGTGGGCGGACCTCGCCGCCGGGATCACGACCTCTTCGGCAGCCGCGCGCGCGGGCGCCCTGACGATGAGGGGCGACCCCCGGGCGGTGAAGCGCCTCCGGAAGATCTTCTCGAGCGAGCGGATGCTCCAGCCGTCGTGACCGAGCCGGCCGACCCCGAGCTGCGTCACTGGGCGACCCTCCTCGAAGAGCTGCGCTGGGCCGCCTTCCTGCTCGACCGCGACCTCCGGCTCGTGTGGGCGTCGTCGGAGATCGCGCGCTTCCTCGGCTCCCCCACCGAAGAGGACCTCGGTTACGGGCTGCACGTGACGAAGGCGCTGTCGGGGGAGGCCTGGCGGCGCATCGCGACGCCGGAGAGCCGCGCCCGCTTCTGGAAGGACGTCGGGCCGTTCGTCGCGGGGGACGCCGCGCCCCACGACCAGGGCCTTTCCGGGTCCGTGCGCGCCGCCATCCGGGAGAGCGGTCCCCGGCCACTCACGCGCGCAGTTGCCTCGTCCCTCGAGTACGTGGAGCCGGATAGCGACACCGACCTCCCGGTCTACCGCGTGAACCTCGTCGTCGCGCCGCTGCGCGACGAGCACGGGACCTTCGTGGGCGCGCTCGCTCTCGGCTACATGAGCGTCCGCCCGGGTCTCGTCTCCCTCCTCGCGCGGGGAGACGAGGCGATGTACGAACGGATGGCGAAGCTCGTGGAGCCGCGGTCGAAGGAGGGCGCGATCCTCTTCTGCGACCTCGAGGGGTCGACGGACCTCGCCCGCACGCTGCCCTCGGCCGAGTACTTCCGCCTCGTCCGGAGCCTGTGGACGGAGATAGACGCACTCGTCGCGCGCAGCAACGGCATCGTCGGCAAGCACGCGGGCGACGGCGCCTCGGCGTTCTTCCTCGTCGACGACCTCGGATCCGCGTCGCGGGCCGCGTCGGCCGCGATCACGACGGCACGCGGGATCCACGACCGGGCCGAGACCGTGTTCGGCGGCGCGTCGGAGCCGGCGTGCCTCATGCGGGTCGGGGTCCACTGGGGAAGCTCGATCTACGTGGGCCAGCTCGTCCCCGGGGGCCGTCTCGACGTGGCCGCCCTGGGCGACGCGGTGAACGAGTGCGCGCGGATCCAGGAATCGGCGCCGCCCGGTCGCACGCTCGCCTCGAAGCCGCTGGTCGAGCGGCTGGCGCAGGACGACGCGGCGAGGCTCGACATCGACGCCGAGCAGATCCGCTACCGGCCGCTCGAGGAGCTGGACGGTGCGAGCGAGAAGGCGGCGGCTGTTGCGGGCGCGATCCCGGTAGCCACGCCGTAGCTATACGGAGCTCTAGGCCCCCGTCAGGGTGATCGGGTTCGTCAGCGCCTCTATCGCCGTGCCGCGCATCAGTTGCAGGCGGTAGTCGCCCGGCTCCTCGGCGCGGAACTCGTGCGTGAAGTCGTCACTCGTCACCGGCACCGACTGGATCTGCTCGCCGTCTCGCATTATCGCCAGCATCCGGGGCTGCGAGCCGGGGGCCGGGCCCCCGCCGATCACCTTGGCCACGAAGTCGGCCGCCCCCGCGTCGACGCGGTCGCCCATGATCGCGGGAGCGGACAGGCCTTCGGCGGTCGCCTCGAAGCGGAGATCGGGACCGTCGGACGCGAACATCTTCACGTACGCGTGACCGGCGCGGATCGCAGCCCCGATCCCTTCCTCGGAGAGCTCCTCCGCGTACACGACGGTCGTCGCCTCGCCGATGGGAGATTGCGTCGTCCCGTTGCCTCCGCCGGCGTGGTGCGAGTCGCTCGAGCCCACCGCGGTGATGCGGTAGCCAGCCGCGCGCAGCCCGTCCCACATCTCGATCGCGAGCGGCGTGAACGGGTTCGGTCCCAGCTCGTTGCCCTCCGGCGAGCTCGTGCCGCCGGGCCCGGTCGCGACCTCGAGCGCGTCGACGAGCCCCCATCTCGTCTCCTCGGCGGTGTAGTCCCACGAGCAGCCGCGACAGACGTTCCCGAAGCCGGGGACCGACGAGTCGAAGATCGTCGGGTGGTTCACCTGGGTCCATCCACCCGCGCGGCGGATCGTCCGGAAGATCCGCGACGCGGGGACCGGCGGGCGCATCTCGACGAGCTCCTCGCCTCGCAGCCGGTAGACCGTCCCCGTGCGGTAGTCCGCGAACCGCAGGCTCGCGTGGTTGTTGACGTGCCCGCGGTAGGTGATGACCTCCGCGCTCCTGACGATCAGCTTGCCCGGATAGTCACGCTGGTAGCGACCGATCTCGCCCCAGTGCCGCGTCGTGACGTAGTCCGAGAGCGTGACGAAGTCGAGCGCAGCACCGTCGTCGGAGAACGCGTAGTCGAACGTCTCCCTCATCGTCGCGTCGCCGGGCCCGGAGTGCTCGGCGTGCACGTGGAAGTCGCCCTTGTACCAGCCGGGCTCGGTGTTGGCCGGCGCGGTGCGGTAGCGCGCGGGCGTCCACTCCCCGTCGGCGTCGTCCGCCGAGCGCCCGAGCAGGACCTCGAGCCGCCACCCGACGTCGCCGCCGGCGTCGCCCTCGTCCTGCCCCGCGACCGCGGCGACGCCGAGCTCCGCGGCCCACCGCCCCGGCCGTATCGGGCCGGGCAGGAAGCCGAGCGTCGCGTCCTCCTTCGTGACGAACGCGTCGGGACGGCTCGATCCTCCCCACCCCCGGAACTCGTCGCGGTCCCACAGCCGGTCGCCGCGGCCGCGCGCCTCGTAGAGGCCGAGGTCGATCGTGTGGCGGATCTGGCTCGACGTCGGCGACTCGGGCTGGTCGTAGCACAGCCTCACGTTCACGCGCGTCGTGCCCGCGGGCACGCGGAAGGGCACGAAAACGTACGAGCCCTCGACGTCGTCGGTGAACGTCCCGGTCACGGCCTTCGAGGGAGCGCCCTCGCCGCAGGACTCCGGCGGGGCGGCGGTCGCCGCGGGCACGAGCGCGGCGGCGACGAGCCCGACGACCGCGGCCGCGGGTCCCAGCGTCTGCCCGTAGCGACGTCCCACCCACTCGACTCTGACACACCGGCTCCCGCGGCGCGGGACGCCGCGTCCGCTACGAGGGGGCGGCGCGCCCCGACCCCGGCGCCAGCGCGCGCAGCCCTGCGATGCCGAAGGCGACGCCGGTGCCGATCTCGGCCGCGGCCGTCACCCACGAGAACCACGTGACGTTCGTGCGCGGCGGCGACACGAAGCTGTCGAGCGAGACCGGGAGGACGTGGCCGTACGTGAACAGCAGCGCGCTCCCGAACCCGACGACCGCGGCCGCAACGGGAGCGCCGCGCCGCCCCGTCACCGCCATCCACACCGCGAGCACGGCGAACAGACCCTGCACCGTCCCCACGGCGATCACGCGGTCCGGCGACGCGTCGAGGCCGCGCCGCAGGTGGTCGAGCGCGTGGACGGAGAACCCGGCGGCGAAGGCGAGGGCGGCGACGCGCAGAGCTCCGTCGGCCCCGATCCGCGACCCCGCGATCCGCTCCGTCATCACGTCACCTCCAGCACAGAAGGCTCGTCCGTACGCTTCCGTACGGTCACCATACGGTAGCGTACGTCCCATGCGCAAGCGCACCGCCGGGCGGCTGACGCCCCGCGACTGGGCCGAGGCCGCTCTCGAGGCGCTCGCCCGCGGGGGCGTCGAAGCCGTGGCCGTCGAGCCGATCGCAGCTGCCCTCGGGGCGACGAAGGGCAGCTTCTACTGGCACTTCGCCAACCGCGAGAGCCTCGTCGAGGCCGCGCTGGACTTGTGGGAGCAGAGCCGGACCGACGACGTGATCCGGCAGCTCGAAGGCATCCCCGATCCCGCGGAGCGCCTGCGGGTGCTGATCGGCACCGGCATCGAGCTCGGCCCCACCGATCGCGTCGAGATCGCCCTCCTGGCGAACCCGGGCTATCCGCCGGCGCTGCGCCGCATGCGGCGGGTCGCGCAGCGCCGGATCGGCTACCTCGCCGACCAGCTGCAGGCGCTCGGCTGGACCCCCGCCGAGGCGCGCGACCGCGCGGTGCTGATCGCGTACCTCTACGTCGGGAACATGCAGCTCGCGCACCTCGCGCCGCGGCTCGTCGATGCCCGCGCGCACCGGCGACAGGCCGAGATCGTGTACGACGCGCTGATAGCCGCCCCCCGCGACGAGCACGCGGCGGCGCGCCGCTCCGGCGCCCGTCCTACCGGCGCGAGAGCGCGTTCAGCTCGAAGCCGTCGGGCGTAGCCAGGACCTCCCAGACCCCCGGGCCGACGTCGAACCTCTCGATCGCGCCCGCGGTCGTCGCCGCGACGATCCGGCCCGTGGTCCCGGCCGGGAACGCGAACAGGCGCCGAACGCCCGGCTCCTCCTCTTCCGGATAAGCGGCGAACAGGCTGACCGACACCAGCTCGGCCGCCTGCCAGTCGCGGAAATAGCCGCGCGTCGTGTGCTCGAGCATGTACCCGCCACGGCGGATCGTCGGGCGCATGAAGAATCGGCCGTCGTCGGTGAACCCTGCCTGCGTCCGGTAGCCGCTGTCGGCCGGCGACGACCCGGACGTGAAGATGAAGCCGAACTCGTGGTCCGGCAGCTCGACGATCAGCCGCGGCCCCCTCGCCGCCTTCGACCCGTCGCGGTTGTCGACGTCGCCCCCGACGGCGCGCGCGTACACGACGCTCTCCTTCATCTGCACGGGCTCGATCACGGCTCGTGGCGACACCGGCGACGGTCGCTCGTCCTTCGTCGACCATCCCTCCGCCCACGCGCCGTCCCAGTCCCATTCGAGCGCCCCGCGGTCGTTCGCAGGCGCGCGCTTCTCGCGCGCGTGCACCGAGGCGGCGCTCATCCCGATCGCGAACGAGGCCGCGTCGCCGTCGTAGATCGTCCCGCCGGTCGGCCTCGTGTCGAAGGGGACGAACTCCCCGAGCGCGTCCGCCGTGACGAGGCCGTGCAGGAACCCGGTGACGCGGCGGAAGTCATCCGTGTATGCGAAGTCGAGGAACGGGAAGACCTTCGGCCCGGTCGGCGCGACCGTCGTCCCGACCGACATCGAAGCGACGTTGAGCGCACGGCCCGACCCGCGAGCGAGCGCCCTGAGCGGCGATTCCTCCGCGTCCCCGACGCGTCCCGTCGACCAGTGGTAGTTGCCCCGCGCGGTGTAACCCCAGTCCGCGACCCACTCGTCGGGATACGGCACGTGGTGCGCCGGCGCGTAGGTCTTGCCTCCGTATATCTCGGGGGGGCCGTACGCCGGCGCGACGTGCTGCTCGAGGACGAGGCGGCCGGTCTGCGCGCGCGTCTCCAGCGTGACGCGCGACTCAGGAACGAATGTGTCGAGGTTGGGCGCGAACGCGCCCGGGTTGAACCGCGCCGTGAACGTGTAGGAGTCGGGAGCCGCGTCGTTCACGCGCCACACGACGGAGCGTCCGCGCACGCGCCCGTTGCGGTTGGCGCTGCCGGCCACCGGGCTCGGGTCGGCCGTCCCGGTGTGATGCCCCGTCATCACGACGGTGAGGTCGCCCGGCCAGCGCACGTCGACGGTCACCGACTCGAAGTGCTCGTTGGCGGGCCCGGGGACGACGACGTGCGACGTCTGCGTCTCGGGCACGTCGACGGGGGCGGACTCCGACGAGCGCACGGCGTCGAAGCCGAGCCACACGTGGTCGGCGGAGCTCTCCGCACGGAAGGCCCCGTCGACGTACGTCATCCGCTCCAGCGAGACCTCGAGGACCGGGACGCGCGAGGAGGCCGGGAGCGCCGCGCCCAAGACGAGCGCGAGCGCACCGAGAAGCACCGCCAGCAGCGAGGTCCGCCTTCTGCCCACGATCGAGAGTTCGGCGCCGCGGACCGAACCCCTCCGGGCGAAGGCCGCCTAGGGCTCCCCCGGCGGGGTCGTGCTCTCGCATCCCTGGATCGTCTCGCCCTCGGTGCAGACGTCGAACCCGTCACCGCCGTCGAGCGAGTCCTCGCCCGCGGCCCCTTCGAGGACGTCGTCGCCACCGCGTCCGTGGATCACGTCGTCGCCGTCGAAGTCGTACTCGCCGCCTATGAGATGGTTCGGCCCGTCGTCTCCGTAGATCGTGTCGCCCTGGCTGCTTCCGATCACGGTCTCGATGGCCGTCAACGTGTCGTCGCCCTGCCCCCGCGCCGTCCCGGCCGCGAGGTCGACGGTGACGGCGACGTGGCCGAAGCCGATCGAATCCGAGCCCGCGCCGCCGTCGACGGTGTCCGAGCCGACGCCGCCGATGTCGTCCGCGATGATCGAGTCGTCGTCGCCGCGGCCGGTCACGCGGTCGTCGCCGTTCATCGCGTGCAGCCAGTTCGGCGCGTCGTCCCCTGTGATCACGTCGTCGCCGTTGGACCCCAGCACGGACTCGAACCCGGCCAGCGAATCCGTCCCGTCCTCGGCGACCCCGACTCCGGCCGCGAGGTCGACCTCCACGCCCCCGGCGTCGTACGAGTAGTCGCAGCAGAGTTCGGTGTACTCGACCAGGTCGTGGTCCGCGCCTCCGTCGAGCGCGTCCTGCCCGGCCCCGCCGAGGATGCCGTCGCCTCCGTCGCCGCCGTCGATCGTGTCCCAACCGATGCCCCCGTCGACGTAGTCGCCCCCGATGCCCGTCGAGACGACGTCGGCGCCGAGCTCCGCATGGACGTAGTCGGGGCCTTCTCCGGTGCGGATCCTGTCGTCGCCCGGCCCGCCGTAGACGAGATCGCCTCCTCCGCCCCCCGCGATGCGGTCGTCGCCTCGTCCGCCGGAGATCGTGTCCTCGTCCTCGTCGTAGTTGCCCTTGGCGCAGATGCGGTCGTTGCCGCCCTTGCCGTTTATGTAGTCGGTCGAGTCCGTCCCGACGATGACGTCGGCGCGGGGCGTGCCCGTTATCGACTCGTAGCCGCCTTCGGCGACGATCGTCGCCCGCTTGCCCATGCACATCGGGCGGGCTGCACCCTCGGCCCCCGGAGCCGCTCCGACCGGGAGCAGCACGGCGGCCGCGAGCGAGGCGGCTGTCACGACGGCAGAAGTGCGATGCAAGCTCGTTCTCCTCGTAGCAGGGCGGATCACGTAAAGACGCGCAACCCACCCGAAGCGTTCCCCTCGCGACGGCCGGATAAAGCAGGGCAACCGGGCGCGGATGGAACCGTTCGCCCCGGGGAAGCATCTGTTCGAGGACGACCCACCTCTCGGAAGGCCCGGTGACCATGCAGACGAAGTACCGCCGGACGCGCGCGCTCCTCGGCGCGGCCGTCGCCGCCGGCCTCGCGACGCCCGCGGACGCGGCCCCGCGGTCGGACCACGCGCTGCGCACGTCGTCCTACGTCGGCGGCAGCTACGTGGACTACGCGGAGGCCGTGGCGGTCGACGCCGCCGGAAACCTCTACGTCACCGGTTACACGGGGTCCGAGGACTTCCCGACGTCGGACGGGGCTGCGCAGACAGAGTTCACCGGCGGCGACGAGACCGTCCCCTACGACGCGTTCGTCACGAAGGTCGACCCCAAGGGATCCGAGGTCGTCTATTCGACGTACATCGGCGGGGACGCGATCGACATGGCGCTCGACATCACCGTCGACGCGACCGGCGCCGCGTACGTGATCGGCAAGACGAGCTCGTCCGACTTCCCGACGACTCCGGGCGCGCTGGACAACCGCGCGCGCAGCGCCGACAACGTCTTCCTCACGAAGATCGCTCCCGACGGCCGGTCCTTCGCCTACTCCGCGATCCTCGGCCCCGGCGAAGGCACCGGGGTCGACGTCGACGACGAGGGCCGGGCCTACGTCACCGGCACCACGCGGGGGTCGAGCTACCCGGCGACCGCCGGAGCGCTCCAGCCGCAACCGAGCGGGAACGGCGACTCGTTCGTCTCCGAGGTCACGGCCGCGGGAGACGGCTTCGTCTATTCCACTTTCCTCGGGGGGACCGAGGTCGAGCGGTCGGGCGACGTCGGGATCGACCCGACGGGGGCCGCCGTCGTGAGCGGCGTCACCAGCTCGGAGGACTTCCCGGCGACACCCGGCGCGTTCCAGCAGTCGCCCGGGGACGACAGCCCCGCGGTGATGGACGCGTACGTGACGAAGCTCGCGCCCGGCGGCGAGACCGCCGTCTATTCGACGTACCTCGGAGGAGACGACTTCGAGTGGCAGGTGGGGGTCGACGCCGACGCGAGCGGGAACGCCTTCGTGGCCGGCGGGACGAGCTCGTCCGACTTCCCCACGACGCGCGGCGCGTTCCAGACCGAGAAGAAGAGCCGCCGGCGAGGAGAGGACGCGTTCGTCGTCAAGCTCGACCCGTCGGGAGACGTGCGCTACTCGACGCTGCTCGGCGGGTCGGCGGCCGACGGAGCGACGAGCGTCGCCGTGGCGGACCGCGGCACCGTCTACGTCGCCGGGTCGACGAGGTCGAACGACTTCCCCACGACGCCGGGCGCGCTCAAGCGGAAGTCGGGCGACAACACCGACGCGTTCCTCACGCGCGTGGCGCGGAGCGGCCGGTCGATCGTTTACTCGACGACCTACGGGGGCTGGTCCCAGTACGAGCTGGGGCTCGACGTCGCGGTCGCCGCGGGCCGCATAGGGCTGGCCGGCCCGACGTACGGCGAGGAGCTTCCGCTCGCCGGCAAACCGTTCCAGCCCGAGTACGCCGGCAACGCAGACGCTTACGTCGCGTCCTTCTCGCCCACGCCGGCCCGCGGGACGAACCTCGTCCGCGCGGGGTTCGACGACCCGCGGCTGCGCCTGGGCCTCGGCGACACCGTGCAGTGGCACTTCAAGTCGAACGCCCGGAGGTCGGTCGAGGACGCGTCCGGGCTCGGCCTGTTCGACAGCCGGAGACGCGGTCGCGAGTACCACTACGCCTTCTCGTTCTTCGCCGCGGGACGGTTCGTCGCGGTCGACTCCGCGACTAAAGATCGCCAGCGGATCCCGGTCCGGACGAGGGCCCTGTCGACCCCCGAAGGGATCCGTCTGGCGTGGGCGACGGAGCGGCGCGAGGGCTACGTGTTCGACGTGCAGGCGAAGCCGCCCGGAGCGTCGTCCTTCGAGACCGTCCACGAGGGAACGCCGGCTACCGACGCGATGTACGAGCCGGCTACCGACGGCCGCTACGTTTTCCGCGCCCGGATACGCTCCGCCGAGGGCCGAGCCGCGTCGGGCTGGTCACCGCCCGTCGCGGTCGAGGTCTAGGCCGGGCGCCGGATCTGCGTCAGCCAGTAGCTCGCCGACTGGGGCGACGGCGTCCCGAAGCGCGCGTTCACGAGCACGAGGCGGCTGCCGTGCCGCGCCACCGTCGTCGGCACGTCGAACGTCGCGTCCGTGAAACGTCCGACGACCTCGCCCGACGCGAGGTCCGGCGACAGGCGGATCTTGGTCAGCAGCTCGTCGCGGTTCTGCACGACCCACAGCGTCCTGCCGTGCAGCAGGATCCCGTCGCCGTTGACGACGCTCTCGCCCCCGAGGTCGATCGCGTCCGTCACACCGGTCGACGCGTCCACCGTGAAGAGCCGGCCGGTGTTGCTCTGCACCAGCACGAGCGTGTCCCCGTCGGGCGTCGCGTCGATGCCGTTCGCGTTGAACCCCGTCTGGTAGACGAGGTCCCCTGTCAGCGCGATGGCCTGAGGGACGCCGACGTCGCCGGGGCCCTCGATCGGCACGCGGTACACGAAGGGGTTGACCGAGTCCGTGAAGTAGGCCGCGTCCTGCGTCGCCACGACGTCGTTGACGAACGAGCTGCCGCTCGTGAGCTGGAGGACGGCGATCGTCGCTCCGGTCGTCGCGTCGTAGACGTAGCCCTGCCCGGTCGAGCCCCCTGCCACGAACAGCATCCCGTCGCCGAGCGAGAGGCCGATAGCGCTGCGCCCGCTCTGCGCGGGTACGAAGATCGCGCCCTCGCCCGTCCGCAGGTCGCCGCGGAAGATCGCCCCGGTCGAGATCGACCCGGCGTAGAAGGTGTTCCCCTGGACGGCGACCCCCTCCGGCTGGAAGCCGGACGGCAGCGGGATCGTCTTCGGCCTCGTCGCGGCGGCGGTTGCGGGTGCTACCAGCGCGACGGTCAGGAGCGCGGCCGCGAGCGTCGCCGGCGTCCTGCGGGTGACGGCGCTGCGGGTCTGGAGCATGGTGCGGTCCCTCCTGTGACTGTGGCTATTGCGGCTTTCGTCCCAGGATAGGCGGAGCCGGGCCGGAGCCGGGAACCGACCCCGCCCCCCGGTAGACTGACGGTCCCTTCCCGGACCCCCCGAGGACTACGACATGTGCGGGATCGTCGCCGTCATCCAGAAGCAGCCGCGACCTCGCGACGCCTCGCTCGAGGCGCTCGCCACGGCCGTGGCGCGGTCGCGTGACGGCCTCGCCGGGTCGTCGCCGGCCCCCTCCGCGCTCGCGTCGGCCGCCGCGGTCGCAGAGGACGTCTCGGGAGCGCTCGCGGGCGCGTCCGGGATCTACCTGCTGATCGACGATCCGGCCGGGACCGACCTCCTCCGCAAGGAGATAGCCGCGCTCGGGGCCCGCGTGCGGGAGCTCGAGGCCGCGCTCGACGAACCCTCCGGGTGGACCGCGCCGGCGGGGGACGACGTGTTCGTGCGCCTGAACGACGGGCTCTGGTCGGTCGAGCACGACCGCTTCGGGCTGCGGGACCGGGTCGCCGAGCTGCTCGACGACGCGCCGGCGACGCCGGCGTCGGTCGCGCTGTGCTTCGCGGTCGAGACCGCGTTCGCGGCCCTAGACCGCCTCGAGGTGCGCGGACGGGACTCGGCGGGGCTCCTGCTGTTGCTGCGCGATCACGACCTCGACCCGGCGTCGCCCGAGCTGAAGGCCCTCCTGTCCGAGAGGGAAGACCCCGTCTTCAAGTCGTTCTCGGTGCGGCACGACCCCGACGAGCTCGCCGTCGTCTACAAGGCCGCGCGCGAGGTGGGCGAGCTCGGACAGAACACGGCCGAGCTGCGGACGAAGCTCCGCGACGACCCGCTCTTCCGCCGCGTCCTCGTTGCGCCGCGTGCGACCGGCATCGTCCTCGCGCACACGCGGTGGGCGAGCGTCGGGCTGATCTCGGAGCCGAACTGCCACCCGGTCACCGGGGAAGAGGTCGGACGGGACGGCGCCGACGTCTACTGCGCGATCAACGGGGACATCGACAACCACTGGCACCTCTGCACGGACGACCGGTTGCGCATCGCTAACGAGATCACCACGGACTCGAAGGTCTTCCCCGTGCTCGTGTCGCGTTCGCTCGACGACGGCGTCGACCCGGTCGATGCCTTCCGCGGAGCTATGGCGCGGGTGGAGGGCTCCGTCGCGATCGCGGCGACCCTGGGCCCGGATCCGAACTCGCTCTACCTCGCGCTGAAGGGCAGCGGCCAGGGGCTCTACGTCGGCCTGGCAGAGGACTCCTTCGTCGTCGCCAGCGAGCCGTACGGCGTCGTCGGCATGACGCAGCGTCACCTGAGGATGCAGGGCGGCGCGGACGGTGAGGTCGTCGTCCTCGACGGCTCGAAGGCCGGAGAGCTTGCGGGGATCCTGAGGCTCGGCGTCACGGGACCCGAGTCGCCGCCGCGCGAGGGCGAGGTGCGCGTCGCGCAGATCACGACGCGCGACATCGACCGGGCGGGGTTCCCGCACTTCCTGCTGAAGGAGATCTCGCAGTCGCCGGAGTCGTTCAAGAAGACCATCCGGGGCAAGGTCGTCGACGCGGACGGCCGGCTCGAGCTGAAGCTGCCCGACGAGAGCCTGCCGCAGTCTGTGCGCGAGCGCCTCGCCGCCGGGGCCATCAGGCGCATCCTCGTCGTGGGTCAGGGAACGGCCGCGGTCGCTTCGGAGGGCGTCGCGCGCTTCACCGCGCGCGTGCTGGAGGAGCACGCCGTCGACGTGCGGGCGATGCCGGCCACGGAGCTGTCCGGGTTCTTCCTCCGTCCGGACATGTCCGACACGCTGGTCGTCCCGATAAGCCAGAGCGGCACCACGACCGACACGAACCGCGCGGTCGACCTCGTCCGCAGCCGCGGCGCCGCCGTGATCGGCATCGTGAACCGCCGCAACAGCGACCTCACGGAGCGGTGCGACGGCGTCGTCTACACCTCCGACGGGCGCGACGTCGAGATGAGCGTCGCCTCGACCAAAGCCTTCTACGCGCAGGTCGCCGCCGGGTTCCTGCTCGGCATGGCGGTGGCCGAGACGCTTGCGCCCGGCACGCTTCTGACCGCGGACTACCAGGACCTCATGCGCGCGCTGCGGGAGCTCCCGGGCGTGATGCGCGGGGTCATCGACCTCC
The DNA here is from genome assembly GCA_036258555.1 of Actinomycetota bacterium. GTDB lineage: Bacteria > Actinomycetota > CADDZG01 > CADDZG01 > WHSQ01 > JALZEG01. Next base: position 18,054 of record DATADL010000242.1, read on the forward strand.
GCCCGCGCATAGGCCGCATCGCGCGGGAGCTCGCACCCTCGCGCGCGAACTGGGCCGTCGCGGGGAACGGCGACAACGTCACCGCCGCGCGGGAGCTGCGCATAAAGATCTCCGAGCTCTGCTACAAGTCCGTCGCCTGCGACGTCACCGAGGACAAGAAGCACATCGACCTCTCGGCCGAGCCGCTGGTCGTGGTGTGCGCGGCGGGCATCGGCGGCGCCCAGCTGGAGGACGTGAAGAAGGAGCTCGCGATCTTCGTCGCGCACAAGGCGGCCCCGGTTGCGATCGTGACGGAGGACGAGGAGGGCTTTCCCCCGGGGACCGCGGTGATACCGATCCCGCGTACGCACCCGTCGCTCGCGTTCGTCCTCGCGGCGATGGCCGGACAGATCTTCGGATACGAGGCCGCCCTCGCGACCGATGCGCAGGCGAAGGCGCTGCGTGAGGTCCGAGGCGTGCTGTCGCAGGTCGAGACCGCAAGCGGGTCCGAGCCCGCGCTCCACGCCGAGCTCGGGCGGCGCCTTCGACCCGCCGGCGAAACGCTGCTGCGGCGGCTTGCGAGCGGTGACTTCGACAGCCAGCTGAAGACGTCGACCGCCGCGAAGCTCGCCGGGCTGTTGAGGTACGCGCTCGGCATGACCCCACTCGACTTCTACGCCGACGAGTGGGGCGAGGCGGGAACCCCCGGGCGTGTGGTGGCCGACCTCGGCGCCACGCTCACGACCGCGGTCGACGAGCTGAGCCGCCCGATCGACGCGATCCGCCACCAGGCCAAGACCGTCACCGTCGGAACGAGCCGGTCGGAGGACGACCTCTTCTCGCCGCCGCTGGTCAAGGAGGTGCTGGCGGCGGGCGTGCCCGCGGACGAGCTCAGCTTCCGGGTGCTCACGACGCTGGGCAGCCTGACGCCGGTCGTGAGCCGGGTCACCGGGAGGACCCTCTACCGCGTCGTCGGCGACGCGTCCGGCGACGCGGCGAAGATCGAGCTGCTGTCCAAGGACGGGGCCGCGGCGGGCATCCCGTCACGCACGGAATGGGATCCGCTCCTCAAGGGGACGAAGCGGCGGGTGGCCCTCGAGCGGGACGCGATGCTGACGCGCGGCCGCGCCGACGGCCGCACGATCCTGATCGTGCCGGCGGCGCGCGGCAGCGAGACCGTCGGCATCTGCCTGCTGCACGTCGAAGCCGTCGACCGGCTGACGGTGCCGGACGCGCTCTCGGTGCTGGCCGGCTACCACGGCCGCCTGGACGCGCTTCGGGACATGGTGCTCGAGTCCGAGCCGGCCTTCTCCGAGGAGAGGTTGGAGGAGATCCCGGCCCTCGACCTCGTCACGCGGCCGCTTCCCGAGCTCGCAGAGCACTGGAAGGCTTGAGCCGGCCCCGCGGGGGCCGTCAGGTCCCGCGCGCCGTCCCGGCCGCGGGCTCGTAGGCGGCGTCGCCGCCGAACACCGCCTCGTACGCGCGGTTGGCGCCCCGGTGCCGCGGCGGCACCTCGACGAGCGCGGCCCCCGTGGCGTCCGTCTCGCGAGTGCCCAGCAGCTCTCCGTCCGAGTAGAACGAGATCGTCTTGCCGGGCACGCCGGTCCCCGACGACGCTTCGGTGAGCCGCGCCGTCAGCGACATCGCCTGGCCGCGTCCGCCGGCCGTCAGGTCCAGAAGCGTCCCGATCCTCTCCGGGTCGACCGGCGGGCTCACCGGGTCGAGCAGGAACGCGCGGCCCTCGTAGGTGACGCCGTCGACGGTCAGGATCCCGATGCCGACGATCTGCTCGCGCTCGTTGATGTCGAGCGGGACCCTGATGTCCCACCCGCTGGACGGGTCGATCAGGTCGTTGAGGTTCGTCTTGACGCCGTCGGCGGTCCGCATCCACGGGGCCTGGCGGCCGTCGCCCTGGACGCTGCTCATGTCCCAGCCGACGATCGTCCCGCGGTCGTTGATCCCCTCCGCGAAGCCCATGTCTAGTGGCGGGTCGAGCGGCACGAGGGGGATCTCCTCGATCGTGCCGTCGGGATGCCAGATGACCGGCCGCGGGCGCAGGCCTCGGTCGGTCGTGCCGTCCGCC
>DATADL010000243.1:0-11113 GCA_036258555.1 Actinomycetota bacterium
GCCTGAAGATCCTCCGCGAACACGTCTCTCATTGCCCTGCTCCTCGCGACCTCTCTGCGTCGCCGCGCAGCGCTGCTCGCGCCTTGAACAGATGGCTCTTGACTCCGCCGACGGAGACGTTCATCAGCTCGGCGACTTCGCTGATCTGGAGACCACCGATGTAGTGGAGGACGACCGCCTGTCTTTGACGCGGTGGGAGCGCAGCGAGCTCGGAGACCAGATCGATGCGTTCGACGAGGGTCGTCTCGGATTCTCGAACGTGATCGCTCGGCGCGGCGCGCCGGCTCTTACGGCGTTCTCCTTGAAGAAGCTTGCGGGCGGCGTTCAACGCGGTCGTCATGACCCACGCCATCGCCCACTGCTCCTTGCGGAGCCGGCGCCATCGCGCGAAGGCACGGACGAACGCCTCCTGGGTTGCGTCGTTGGCGATCTCGGTCGAGTTCGAGAACGCCAGTGCGGCGCGGTAGACGGTCTGGTACCCGGTCGCGTAGAACGTCTCGAAGTCGACCGCGTGCGTGGCAGCCCCGAGCCGGGCCTTCTTCACCGCTATTGCCACGGCCACCGAGACCGGTCATCGCCGAAGGTGCCAAGGGAAGTAGGCATCGCTCTATAAGGGCGCGGCGGCGGAAAAGGTTTACCGCCGTCCGCCCTGCGCCTGATACGTCTGGCGGTCGCCTCAGGTTCCTGCGACCGGGGAGGCCCGCTTCCAGAGGGAACAATCACGCCCAGATCGTCCGTCCAATCCCGCGGTGATGGAGCTCGAAGGCGGGACGGCCCCGGGACGCGGTCAGATGAGCGTGACGCGACTTCGTCGTACGGGCGCGCTGCGGGCTTGCCTCTTGGGGATGATCGTCGTCATCGGTCCCGTGGCGAACGCTCCACCGGCGGCCGGCGACGACGACCACCCTCGCCGGCACTACTACTACCGCGAGAGAGCCCTGAACCGGTTCTGGGACGACGTGGAGAGGATCCTCGGCCCTCGCGTCGGCTACGAAGCCCAACACGGCAGCTACGGGCCCTTGGTCAGGCTGGAGGTCGGCGCCGTGGACCTGACCGAGTCCGACAGGAGGCGTGTGCGCGATGCAACGCCTGGTCGATGGGCGGAGGTCGACTTGTTCCGAACCCGCTACTCGATCCGGGACCTCCGCGAGCTCGGCTTCCGCGCCGAGGAGGCGCTTCGCGGCGCGGGTCTCGATCGACTGTGGGGCGGTTTCGCGTACCTACACAAGCCGGACCGCGTGATCATCACGCTCGTTTGCGACAGTGACCGGGCGCGGGCCGTCCTTCGAGGAGAGCTACCCGACGAGGCGTTCAGGGTGGAGATCGGTCGCTTCGTCGCGCACGGCGGGGAGACGGAGTCGCGATCAGAGCCATGCGCGTCGGCCCCGTCGAGATCTACGGCCGGGTCGCAGGACGGCGCGCTTGCATGGCTTGCAGGTCTGGCCTCGGTAGCCGTTGCGCTCGGGACGACCGCGCTCGCCGAACGGCGACGTCGTCGCGAGCGAGGTGCTACGCCGACACCTGCGCGCTAGCTCGACGCGCGTTCGGCGCGCGACAGCGCGTGTCACGCCCGCTTGCCTCGCCGGCGCGCGACGCACCGTTGCACGCCGTCGCCACGTGCGCATCTCGAAATGGATCGACTTTTTTCGTGATCGGGGCAGGAGACCGTCGCTTAACTGCGAACAAATGCCCCCATACCCGGACAAAACCGGCGAATCGTCGGTTAAGAGGCCGGTCGAGGGGGCTCACTGATGGGGATAGGACGCCTCCCGAGGTTCGCCGCAGCCACGATCTTCGTATTGGGCTGCAGCGCGTGCGCTCGGGGTGACGTGGAGCAGCAGGCGGCGACGGATCCTGGGTCCGCGCGCGCAGGTGACCGAGTGGTCGCTGCGGCGCCCGCGGCAGACCGAGCCCGCTCGACGCGCTCTTCGGACGAGGCACGATCCCGCGGAAAGCGCGGTCAGACGCCGGCGTCCATGCCCGCCAGCGCTCCCCGGAAGTCCGGCGGTGGCGGCGGAACGCCCCGTACGGACGCGCCGCCGCTCGTTGCCACGGTGACCGACTCCCCGTCCGACGTCGAAGGCGACGCGCCTGCGTTCGTCGAGCTGACCGGCGCGACGGTCGAGAGCGAGGGGGACGTGCTCGCTTTGACGATCGCGGTCGCCGAGAACCTCCCGCGCAAGCTCGCTCCCGGCGAGGTCGCCGTCTACGCCTTCGACGTTCGTGCCGGAGCTGCGGACGTGACCGTCGTGGCCCAGCTCGACCACGGCGGTACGAAGGCCGAGCTCAACCGCGACGGCGACCCCGTCTCGCTCGAGCACGAGGTCGCGGGCCGGCAGGTGCGCGTCTTCGTTCCCTGGCGGCTGCTCGGGAGCGACCGTCCTTCGTTCGACTGGACCGCGGGCACCGCGTTGCTCGAGGTCTCCGCCGACGGCATGTCGTCGCGCGGCGGCGACTCGGCCGACCAGTCGAGCTTTCCCTCTTCCAGCTAGTCCATCGATCCGACGAAGGGAGGTGTCAGTTTTGAAGAAGATCCTCGTCGCCTTGGGTGCATTTGCCGTCGCTCTCGCGCCGATCACGGCCGCGAACGCGGTGACGGTTGGGGGACAGACGGTGAGGGCCGGCGGTTGCGACATCACCGTTGCGAAGGTCACATGGACTCCGCCTTACGGCCAACTGGACGTCACGGGCTTCAACTACGACTGCCCGGACTGGTAAGAAGCGAAAGGAGCACCACCTTGAAGAAGATCCTCGTCGCGACGGGCGCGCTCGCCGTCGCACTCGCCCCGATCACGGCCGCCAACGCGGTCACGGTCGGCGGCCAGACGGTACGCGCCGGCGGCTGCGACATCACGGTCGCTTCGGTCTCGTACGACCCGGTTTGGGGCCCCATCTCTTTCACGGGCTTCAACTACGACTGCCCGGACTCGTAAAGAGGGCATTCCGGTGGGGCGGGGGGGCTCCCCCGCCCCACGCCATTTCCCAGGGAGGTAGATAACGATGAGAAAGGCAATCGCCGCGCTCGGCGCGGCCGCGCTGCTCGCCATCCCGGCGACGGCGCATGCGGAGACCAAGATCGGCGGTCAGAGCGGTTCTGCCGTTGGATGCGACGTCACGCTGGTCTCGTTCACGATCGACCCGTCGACGGGCCACGTCTCGTTCGACGCGGGGAGCGCGAACTGTGACTTCGAGGAGCTGAAGGCCAGGATCGAACGGATCATCGCCTCGATCAGCTGGAACTAGCCGCGTCGGCGCGACACGCACACTTCAGGAGGAATCCAAGTGAGGAAAGCAATCGCCGCGCTCGGCGCGGCCGCGTTGCTCGCGATCCCCGCGACGGCGCATGCAGACACGAAGATCGGCGGTCAGAGCGCGTCGGCAGTCGGATGCGACGTCACGCTCGTATCGTTCACGGTCGACCCGTCGACGGGCCACGTCTCGTTCGATGCCGGAAGTGCGAACTGCGATCTGAGCGAGCTCAAGGCGATCATCGCGAGCCTCATCAACTGGGGCTCGTGACGACCAGCGGTCATAACGCAGGAAACTTCGCCAAAGGGGCGAACGTCAACTTTCGAAGCTACTCGGGTTAAGGAGGGGGACTAGTGGCAAGGCGAGCAATCGGGACGGCCGTCGTGCTGTGTCTCGTCGCGGCCGCTTTCGGCGCGCACGCGGGGGCCGCTCCCCGTCCGGCCGCGCGCACAGAGTCGGCGCCCTACCAGCCCCTCGAAGGCGAGATCGGCGTCGGCCAGCCCGGCCCTCTCGTCAGCACGGTCACGCTGCCGGGCGGTCCCGAGAACTACGTCACGGTCGAGCTGACCGACGCGTCGGGGGGGCCCGTGCTCGCCGAGATCGTCCAACAGGATGTGATCACGGTGTTCTGCGGCGCGACCGACGGCCCGGTCAGGATCGAGCCGTCCTTCGACGTCACCGTCCGCATCCACGAGGGGCGGTGCTTCGGCGGAGGTCCCGCCGTTGCCACGCACGGTACGGTCGAAGCGACGTTCGAACGGCTCCCGCTGAAGTCGACCGAGTCGAAGGCGTACTCCGCCCCGGCGAACGACACCGTCGGCTGGGACGACGACCCCGAGCTCATCGTGCGCTCGGAGGACGTCTATTTCCTTCCCGCCGGGCGGAAGTACGTGTCGGTCGAGATCGAGGACGCCTCCGGCACGGTCGGCGCGAAGGTCCTCCAGGAGGAGGAGCGGTCTCGCCTGTTCTGCGGGCGTACCGACGAGCCTCTCCGGATCAACCCGAAGCTCCCGTTCCGCGTCCTGCTCTTCGACGGTAGGTGCGGCGACGCTCCGTCTGTCGTCACCGAGGGCGCGGTCACGGTCGAGTTCCTCAAACGTCCCTGACATGACGCGCTGCGGCCGGGTCACGTTGGTTGCACTGACGGTCGCCGCGACGATCGGTGTCGCGGTGCCGTCGGGCGCGACCGCGGTCTCGCCGGGCCGGCCTTCGTACGAATGTCTGCTCGGCCCGAGCACCGCGCCGCCTTTCGGGACCGGCGAGTGCCTCGGCGTGCGGCCGGGGGCGATGATCTCGACCGACGAGGGCACTTGCACGCTCAACTTCGTCTTCCGCGACCCTCGCGGGCGCAGCTACGTCGGCACCGCAGGTCACTGCACGCTCTCGGCCGACGGTCACGCCCGCTGGAAGTGGGGAGCAGGTCCTTCCGTCACGGGCCCGTCCGACGAACCGATCGGGCGTTTCGTCTTCGCAACCGTGGACGACGAATACGACTTCGGGCTCATCAGGCTCTACGACGGGATCGATCCCGACCCCGAGATGTGCGTCTTCGGCGGGCCGACCGGGATCGAGTCCGGCGAGCGGGCCGAGCCGTTCGTGGTGCAGTACTACGGGAACGGGACGGTGATGGGGAACGCGCAGGTGGTCAACGTTCCTACGTTGCCGGCGCGCTCGGCGCTTGCGCCCGAGATGCGCAACCGGGGCGAGGTCACCGCTACCGGAGCGGCCATCTTCGGCGACTCGGGGGCGGGCGTGATCGCGGAGGACACCGGCCGCGCCGTCGGCGTCCTGGTCGGCTTCCGCCCGGGCGAGTCGATCGTGATCAAACGCATAGGTCCCGCGATCGCCGTGGCCGAGAAGACCCTGCGAACGGACCTGGAGCTGGTCCTCGCGAGGTAGCGGGCGGCGTTACACCGACGAGGCGCGCGTGGGCGAGAAGGATCCGCCCCGCCGCCGCGGAGCACGACACAACCAGGGAGGGAAACGATTGTGAGACGCACGATTCCGATCGCGATCCTGACGGTCGTCCTGGCGGCAGGCTCTGCTCTTGCCGGGGCGAGCGGCCGCAGGGTCGAACGCGAGTACCGGCCGGCCGAGACGCACCCCTCGTTTCCTCAGGGAGGCATCCGGAGCTCCAGCACGGTGACGTTCCGCCCCCGCGCGCACGAGCGGTCGGTGATGGTGGTCGTCCAGGACGACAGCGGTCTCGTCGTGCCCGGACAGGTCTTGCAGGACCTCGACGGTGACGGCGACGCCGACAGGACCCACGAGTTCTGCGGATCGACGTCCGAGGCCGTCGCGATCGACCCGAACGCACCGGTGAAGGTCGCGCGGTACCACGGTTCCTGCGACGACCCGGCGGACCCGATGCAGCTCGGTGCCTGGACGAAGGGCACCGTGACGGCGACGTTCACCAGGTAGCGGGCAACGCGCCTCGCTCGACGGGCGGCGCTCAGCCCGGCTTCAGCGCCACGACACGCTCCACGATCCCGGCCAGGCCGAGGCGTTCGCGTTCCACGACGTCGAGGCCGTGAGCGCGCACCTGCTCCAGCGGGCGGCGTGTCATGTGCTCTCCCTCGAACCGTCTCGTCAAGAGCTCGATCGCCTTCTGCACCCAGAGCACCGGCTTGACCGGGCTCCGCACGTGGTCTACGAGCACGAGCCGGCCGCCCGGCCCCAGCACCCTCTTCATCTCGCCGACGGCGCGATGCGGGTCGGGGATGTTGCACAACGAGTACGTGCACACGACGGTCTCGAAGGCGCCGTCGGGGAACGCGAGCGCGTGCGCGTCGCCTTCCAGCAGAGCCACCTTCCGGCCGGCCGCGGCGGCGCGCGCTCGGGCGAGCTCGAGCATCTCGGGGCTGAGGTCGACCGCGGTCAGCTGGACGGACGGGTCGTACAGGGGGATGTTGAGACCGCTGCCCACGGCCACCTCGAGGGTGCGTCCGGAGGCGTGGGAACAAGCCCACTCGCGATGGCCGGGGCCGAAGACCCGTCGCTCGAAGAACGCGATCGACTTGTCGTACCTGCCGGCCTGCTTCGCCCAGACGCGCCGGCGCTCTTCGTTCTCCCCGGCGAGCTCGGCGTCGTCGAGATGCCGGGTCACCGCTAGGCGGTGCGCTGCACGCAGCCCGGCAGACGCTCGGCCCCGAAGCAGGCCCACACACACGCCCACTCCGCGCCGTCGACCTGCACCCGGGAGGTCCCCCACGACTCGGCGACGGCCTCCACCAGGAACAGCCCGCGGCCGCCCTCGTCGAGGAGGTCGGCCTCGTGCACGTGCGTGTCGACGCCCGGCCCCCGGTCGCACACCTTCACGAGGAGCGACGGCGCTCCGACCCGCACGAACACGACGACCTTCTCGGTGCGGGCGTGGCGCACCGCGTTCGTGACGAGCTCGGTCGCGACCAGCTTCAGGAGCTCGACCGTCTCCGCGGGGAACTCGTAGTCGAGGGCCTCGAGCTCGCGCCGGACGCGACGCGCCGCGAGGTCCGTCGCCTCGATGTCGAAACGGTGCATCGCTTCGAGGGTCTGCGCCACGCTCCCTCCTCGCCGGCGTCCCCGCGATACTCCCACGTCCTGGAAGACCGCCGTGGATCCGCGGGTTGACGCCTATACCCTGGGGGGGTATCGTACGGAACGGAAAGGAGCGCCGTGTCCGGTCGGGAATCTCGCACGACGATCGACTTCCGCGTCGACGGCATGACGTGCGGGTCCTGCGCGGCCCGCGTCCAGAGCTCGCTGGAGAAGGTCTCCGGCGTCGCCCGTGCCGACGTCAACCTGGCGACGCACGGCGCCAGGGTCGTCCTCGACGACCCGGCCCTCGACCTCGCCGAGCTCGTCCGCGCGGTCGACGCGATCGGGTACGGGCTCGCGCCTGCTGTCGGATCGGAGACGGGGGCGGACGAGCGGCGCGAGGACGACCACGCGCGCGCGTGGCGCCGCCGTGTGATCGCGGTCGCGCCGGCCGCCGCTTTCATGCTCGTGACGATGCTGATGGGCGCGGACGCGATGGAGAACGACGCGCTGCGGTGGGCCTCGCTCGCCGTCGCGACACCGGTGCAGTTCTGGATCGCGTGGCCGTTCCTGCGCGAGGCGGCGCGCCGCGCCGCGCGCCGCACCGCCAACATGGACACGCTCGTGACGGTCGGGACGCTCGCGGCCTACGGCTTCAGCGTCTACCAGCTCGCGGCCGGCGCGATGGAGCTGTACTTCGAGACGGGCGTGCTGATCATCGCCTTTCTGTCTCTCGGCCGGTACCTCGAGGCCCGGGCGAAGGCGCGCGCCGGGGAGGCGATCCGCGCGCTGCTGGAGCTCGGCGCGAAGGAGGCCCGGGTCCTGGTGGACGGTCGCGAGGTGACCAAGCCGGTCTCGGAGGTCGTGGTCGGCGACCTCGTGCGCGTCCGCCCCGGCGAGAAGATCCCGGTCGACGGCGACGTGGTGGACGGCGCGAGCGCCGTCGACGAGTCGATGCTCACCGGAGAGAGCGTGCCCGTAGAGAAGGTGGCGGGGGATCGGGTCGTCGGCGCGACCGTGAACTCCTACGGCGCGCTAACGGTCCGGACCACCGCGGTGGGCGCGGACACCGCCCTCGCACAGATCGCGCGGCTCGTGGAGGAGGCGCAGACGGGGAAGGGCGAGGTCCAGCGCCTCGCCGACCGCATCTCGGCCGTCTTCGTACCCGTCGTGATCGCCGTGGCAACGCTCACGTTCGCGGGTTGGGCCGCGTTCGCCGGCGATCCCGCGTCGGGCCTCATGGCCGGGGTGGCGGTGCTGATCATCGCGTGCCCCTGCGCGCTCGGGCTGGCGACTCCGACGGCGATCATGGTCGGGACGGGCCGCGGCGCCGACCTCGGCATACTGATCAAGAGCGCCGACGCGCTCGAGCGCACGCGGTCGATCACGACCGTGCTGTTCGACAAGACCGGCACGCTGACGCGCGGCGCCATGGCGCTGACGGACGTGGAGGCGGTCGGGGCCCGCGACGACCTGTTGGAGGTCGCGGCGGCCGTCGAGGCCGACAGCGAGCACCCGATCGGCGCGGCGATTGCCGCCGCAGTCTCGCCCGACGGCCGGCCGACGGTGGAGGGCTTCGAGGCAGTGGCGGGCTACGGCGTGCGCGGCCGGGTGCATCGCGGGGGCCGCACCGTCGACGTGTGGGTCGGGCGCCGCAAGCTCATGGCCGAGGCGGGCCTCGTCCTGCCCGAAGGCCTCGACGATGCAGCCGCCCGGATGGAGGACGCCGGAAAGACTGCGGTGTTCGCGGGATGGGACGGCGAGGTCCGCGGCGTGCTGGCCGTAGCAGACACGATCAAGGAGGGCGCCGCCGACGCCGTCCGCTCGCTGCGCGCGATGGGGCTGCGGGTCGCGATGATCACCGGGGACAACGCCCGGACCGCCGACGCCGTCGCCGCCGCCCTCGGCCTCGACGGGGTCCACGCGGAAGTGCTTCCCCGCGACAAGGTCGCTGAGGTGGCGCGCCTGCAGGAAGCCGGCGAGCACGTCGCGATGGTCGGTGACGGGATCAACGACGCGCCCGCTCTAGTGCAGTCCGACCTCGGAATCGCGATCGGCACGGGCGCCGACGTCGCTATCGAGGCCGCGGACCTCACGATAATGAGCGGCGACCCGCGCCGCGTCGCGCTCGCGATCGTGCTCGCGCGGCGGACCTACCGGACGATCGTGCAGAACCTGTGGTGGGCGTTCGGCTACAACGTCGCGGCGATCCCCCTCGCGGCGCTGGGCCTGCTGAGCCCGGTCCTTGCCGGCGCGGCCATGGCGTTCTCGAGCGTGAGCGTGGTCTCGAACTCGCTGCGGCTGCGGCGGTTCGGCCGGTAGGCCCGACGCCGTAGCGTCTGGCGCACGGCCGCATCCTCTACGAGTGGATGGTCGTGCCGGGGGGCGCTGCGTTTCGACAAGGTCGTGCACGCGTTCGGGTTCGGGGCCGCGACCGTCGCCTGCTTCGAGCTGCTGCGACCGGTCTTCGGGGGCTCCGACAGGGGGGCCGCGGCGTTCGCGTGCCTCGCCGGGCTGGGCCTCGGGGCGACGAACGAGATGGTCGAGTTCCTGATCGCGCGCTACAGCGCGGAGTCGAACGTGGGGGGCTTCACGAACACGGGTTGGGACCTCGTCTTCAACACCGTCGGCGCGGCGGCCGCAGCTGCGCTGTGCGTGTGGAGGGGGAGGGGGACCGCGGCGCGGGCCGCCTTCGACGAGACCGCACGCACCTCGGAAAAGAGAACGGCCCCCGGGTCTCCCGGGGGCCGTCTTGATGGTTCGCTTCTGAGGGAACGCCTACACGGGGCGTACGTTCGCCGCCTGCTTGCCCTTCGCGCCCTGAGTCACCTCGAACTCGACGGCCTGACCCTCCTCGAGGGATTTGTAGCCCTCGGTCTGGATCGCGGAGAAGTGTACGAACACGTCCTCCCCGTCCGGCTGCGAGATGAACCCGAAGCCCTTCTCGTTGCTGAACCACTTCACGGTGCCCTGTGCCACTCCACACTCCTTTTCCCGGCCAGGGGGCGACAAGCTCTTTCTTGCCGCATGCTCCCCCCGGCTTGAGCGGTACGGACGCTAACACACACGAACGCCCCGGCGTCGGACCGTCACCGGCCGGCGAGCAACCCCCGGCGGCCTCCCGTCGTTGTGAATGGGGGAGGAGCCGCTCGCACCGGGGGCCGGGTCAATGCCGCACGACGACAGACGCCGACGTCGCACGCTGCCGGACGTCCAGGAGCTCCACGAGCTCTACGAGGGCGCCGTCGGCTGCAAGTGCATGGCGTGCGGCGGCGCGGTCGGTCGCGCCCGCACCTTCGTCCCGAGCATGCCGGACGACGACCTCTCCAACCTGGTCGTCCTCTGCGACTCGTGCGACGACGCCCGCCGGGGATACTCGCCGGCGGACGCGGCCTTCCTCAGCCTGATCGTCTCGAAGACGAGGCGCGAGCGGACGGCGCTCGGCCGAGCGCTCAGCCCGCGCAACGCGCGCAGGGTCCTCGAGTACCTGCGGATGCGCGCCGGCTAGAAACGCGCGCCGAACCGCTCGAGCACGCGCCCCGCCCGCGGGAACGACGGCTCCAGCGCCTCGACGAGGTCTTCCGGCGTCGCCACGCCGTACGCGTTCTGCGCGACGTAGCGCTTCAGCGCGCAGTCGACGCGGCGCGCTTCACCGAGGGCGTCGAGGGCCTTCACGCCCTGCACGTACACGCCGTCGTAGTAGTGGTTCTCGTGCTCGTCCCAGAAGGCCATCCCACGACCGAGGCGACCGCGCGCGACCTGTGACATCTCGTAGTCGCGGAAGTAGCCGAGCATGCCGTCGCCGCGCGCCTGGGCCCACGACGTCACGCCCTCGTCGAGCCAGGGGTCCCTGCCCTGGTTGTTCCCGACGAGGCCGTAGAACCAGGAGTGTGCGACCTCGTGCGTGGTGGCCCACTCCAGGCTGTCCTCCCCCTGGAAGACCATCGCCGGGTACTCGATCCCGGCCCGGCCCAGGTCGGGCATGATCGCCATCGAGAAGGTCGGCCACGGATACGCCCCGTACCGTCGAGAGAGGTCCCGCAGCGCTCGCCGGATGGCCTCGGTGAACTCCTCGGGATCTGCGTCCAGCCCTTCCGCGACGCCGACGGTTACTTGGACGGGACGGCCGGCGTTCACCCGACTCCTCGCGAAGTCGAACCGGCCCAGCGCGACGGCGAAGTCCCTTACGTTCTCTGCGGCCCACCGCCCGGGGCCGACCTCCTCGCCCGTCGCGACGACGTCGAGGTGCTGCGGGGCCTCGATCGAGACCTCGAAGTTCGCCGTCGGGCTGGTCGATGCCTCGGCGAGGGTCGTCGTCGGGGGATCGGTCGCCCACCCGCGGCGGCCT
>DATADL010000244.1:0-3862 GCA_036258555.1 Actinomycetota bacterium
TCACCGTGAACGCCGTCGCTCCGGGCGAGATCGCCACGCCGATGACCGGCAACGAGGACGTCGACCCGGAGACCGTCGAGCGTCCCGGCATCCCGGCCGGGCGCCCCGGCAGCGCCTGGGAGGTCGCCCACGTGATCGCGCACCTGGCGTCGCCCGAGGCGTCGTACACGACCGGCCACTCCTACGTCGTGGACGGCGGCCTGATGCTGATGCCCGCGATGGCGAACGTCATCGCGAAGCCCGAGACCGGCGGCCTCCGACGGCGGTCGAAGTAGACATGGTCGGGACCCACGGCCTCGAGGTCGCGATCACCGGCGCCACGGGCAACGTCGGCACGAGCCTGATCCGGGCGCTGCAGAACGAGCCCGCCGTGGGCTCGATCGTCGGGATAGCGCGGCGGCAGCCCGAGATCCGCGTCCCGAAGGTCACGTGGCGGCGCGCCGATGTCGTCACCGACGACCTCGTCCCGGTCTTCTCCGGGTGCGACGTCGTCGTCCACCTCGCCTGGCTGATCCAGCCGTCGCGCGACCTGCGGATCCTCCACGCGACGAACGTCGACGGCAGCCGGCGGGTCTTCGAGGCCGCGGCGGCCGCCGGGGTCCCCTCGCTCGTCTACGCGTCGTCGATCGGGGCCTACTCGCCCGGGCCGAAGGACGACGCGGGCGTCGACGAGACCTGGCCGACCGAAGGCGTCGCCTCCTCGTTCTACTCGCGCCACAAGGCCGCGACCGAGTCGATCCTGGACGGGTTCGAGCGGGCGAACCCCCGGATGAGGGTCGTCCGGCTCCGCCCCGGGCTGATCTTCAAGCGCGAGTCGGCCGCCGAGGTGCGCAGGCTGTTCTTCGGGCCGTTCCTGCCGGGGACGCTCCTGCGCCGCAGCCTGATCCCGTTCGTCCCGGACGTCGACGACCTCCGCTTCCAGGTCCTGCACTCCTACGACGCCGGCGAGGCCTACCGGCTCGCCGTCGTCAAGGGCGTGAAGGGCGCGTTCAACGTGGCGACCGGGCCCGTCATGGACATGAAGCGCCTCGGCGACCTCCTCGGGGCCCGCCCCGTGAAGGTCCCGCCCCGCCTGCTCAAGCTGGGGGCGGACGTCACGTGGAAGCTCCGCCTGCAGCCGACGCCCTCGGGCTGGATCGACATGGCGCTCCAGGTCCCGATCATGGACACCACGCGCGCCCGTACCGAGCTCGGGTGGAAGCCCCGCCACGACGCCGCCGACGCGATCCTCGACCTGATGGAGGGACTGCGCGAAGGTGCGGGCATGGACACGCCGCCGCTCGATCCGAAAGCCGGGGGCCGCGGCCGTGTGAAGGAGCTGCTGACGAGGGTCGGCGGCGCCTCCCGCTAGTGGAGATCCGGGCCGGGCGCCGCAAGGTCTCTCTCAGCAACCCCGACAAGGTCTTCTATCCCGAGGTCGGGTTCACGAAGGCCGACGTCGCCCGCTACTACCAGGACGTGGCCCCCGTGCTGCTCCCCCACGTGAAGAACCGGCTGGTCACCCTCAAGCGGTATCCCGACGGCGTGGAGGGCGGGTTCTTCTACGAGAAGCAGTGCCCGAAGCATCGCCCCGAATGGATCGGGACCGCACCCATGCGGCGCAAGGACGGCAAGCTCATCCACTACTGCCTGCTCAACGACCGGGCCGCGCTCGCGTGGGCGTCGAACCTCGTGAACCTCGAGCTGCACACGTCGCTGGCGCGGGCCGACCGTCTCGACCGCCCCCGCTCGCTCGTCTTCGACCTCGATCCCGGCGAGGGGACGGACGTCCTCGACTGCGCGCGGGTGGCCCTGTGGATCCGGTCGGTGTTCTCCGAGCTGGGCCTGGAGAGCTTCGCCAAGACGTCCGGGTCGAAGGGGATCCAGATGTTCGTCCCGCTGTCTATGTCGGCGACGTTCGACGACACGCGGGCGTGGGCCCACGCGGTCGCCCGACAGCTCGCCGAGGAGCACCCGGACGCGATCGTCACGAAGCAGTCGAAGGCCGAGCGCGTCGGCAAGGTGCTGATCGACTGGAGCCAGAACGACGACCACAAGACGACCGTGTCGGTCTACTCGCTGCGGGCGCGGCCGCGCCCCACGGTCTCCACGCCCGTCACCTGGGAGGAGCTGGAGGGCGCGCTCGCGTCGTCGGATGCCGGCGCTCTCGTGTTCGAGTCGTCTGAGGTCCTGGCGCGGGTCGAGGAGCACGGGGACCTCTTCGAGCCGGTGCTGAAGCTGCGCCAGAAGCTCCCCGCACCTCCGTCGTAGCGGCCTCCGGCTGGTTCGGAGACGGCCCCCCGACGAAAAAGGGGCCGGGTGCGAGCCCCGGCCCCTTCTCCGATCGGCTTCCTACTTCTTCTTCTTCTTCGGCGGGGTCGCGACGTACGACCACTCGGCGTTGTAGCCGGTGCCCACGGCGAGGCAGATCAGCACCAGCGTCGTGTCGCGGGGGACGATGCCCGCTTCGCCGCCGGCCTCCCGGGTGAGGTACGAGCTGCTCTCGATGATCCCGCTCTGCATCGCCGGGTCGGTCGGGTCGATCTTCCCGGGGTCGATGTAGAACGTCACGTCGAGGTCCTCGGTCCCCGTGCCGCCGCTCACGACGTCGAGCTTGAACTTGCCGTCCCAGGTGGACGGGTCGATCTCGATCATGCTGGCCATCGGACCTGCCGTCGCACCTTGCGAGAAGATCCAGGCGCGGCGACCCCAGCCGGTCCAGCACCCGCTGGTGATCGGGCCGTTCGGGCCGGGGCCGGGCAGGACGACGGTTCCGGTCTCTTCCTGCGGGCCGAGGGCCGGGCGGGCGTTGGCGCCGGCGGGTGCGAGCGAGGCGACGATCGTCGCCGCCAGGGCCAGGACTACGAGCTTTCTCATGTGGGCACCTCCCCAGATCGGTTCCACTAGATGTCTTCGGGGGGGTGCCCTAAATGTCCTCCCCTATCTGCCCGCGCTTCCGCCGCTGGAGTGCCACAGCTTCCCGTAAGCCGGGCCCGGGTCGCTGGTGCGGCCGAGCCCGGTGGCCGCCTGGAGCTTCCGCTGCCGGCCGAGGGCCGCCGCCAGCGAGTGGCCGGCGTTGCGATCGGCGGCGACCTCGGCGAGGTCGAAGGCCTCCTGGGCGACGACCGTGATGCCGACGGCCCGGGGGTCGGTGCGCTGGGTGCGCGAGGCGCCGCCGCGCTTGCGCACGACGCCCTTGAACAGCAGCAGCCACGAGTGGAAGACCGTGCGCGCGCAGCGCGCCTGGACGCGCTCGAAGACCGTGACGTCTATCGGGCCCGTCGGGTCGTCGAGCGTGACGAAGATGATCCTCTGGCCCGAGCGGATCGCGGGGGTCTGGCTCGAGACCTTGACCCCCGCGATCCAGACGAGCGCGTCGTTGGGCTGGTCCGCGAGACGCTCGGCGGGGACGCAGCCGATCTCGGCGAGCAACGGCCGGTAGAGGTCGAGCATGTGCCGCCGCGCGTCGATCCCGGTGATCTCGAGCTCGGCCTCGGTCTCCTCGAGCGGCGAGTACTCGGGAAGGCCGGGAAGCGTCTCGGCGATCGGCTCCTCGAGGTCGAAGCTGAGCTGGGGGACGTCGGCCGGCGGCGCCGCGGTCATGCGCCGCCGGGCCTTCTTCTGCGCGGGGGTCCTGGTGGTGAGGTCGACCGCGCGCCAGAGGAGCTCCCGGCGGGAGCGACTTCCCTTGATCGAGTCGAGGGCCCCGACGTGGACGAGGTTCTCGAGCACGGGGCGACTTACGGTCGCGCGGCGCCACAGGTCCTCGAGCGAGTCGAACGGCCGGTTGGCGACGAGCGAGTCGATCTCTGCGTCGGAGATGTCGCGGACCTCGGAGAGCGCGAGCCGTATGCCCGCCTTCTCGCCGACGCGTTCCACGCGG
>DATADL010000245.1:0-9707 GCA_036258555.1 Actinomycetota bacterium
GAGGCTGCAGATTGCCGCGGGGGCCGGGGAGGCTCATGTGAGCATTTCGATCATGACGAGAGCTGCCGCTCTGGTGCTGGCGGCCGGGACGTTCGCGGGCTGCGCCCGCGCCGACGCCCTCGACCCCGCCGCCAAGGAGAGGCTCGACGAGGCCAAGGAGACCGCCGCCGAGGCCGTCGCCGCGGTCGACGACCTCGAGGATCGCCTGGCAGACCTCGAAGCCGAGCTCGACGACGCCGACCGGGTCTCGGACCGGATCGACCGCGTCTCGGAGCGGCTCTGGGGGTCGCTGGCGAAGCTCCGCGAGTCTCTCGACGAGGCACGGGCCGGGTCGTCCGACGCGGCCGCAGCCGCCGAGGCCGCCGCGGGACAGGCGTCGCAGGCGGCGCGCGACCTTGCCGTGCTCGGGAACCGCTACGACTACCACCTCCGCCGCTACCACGGAGGCGGATAGATGCGGCTGATGCGCGACCTCGTCGGCGAGACGCTGTCGGAGCGCTACCGGCTCGTCGCACGGATCGCCGGCGGGGGCATGGGCGAGGTCTACCGCGGCCACGACGTCCTGCTGGACCGGCCCGTAGCCGTCAAGATCCTCCAGCCGTCGCTGGCGGCGGACCCCGACGTCGTCGAGCGCTTCAAGGACGAGGCCCGCGCGGCTGCGAGGCTCACGCATCCGAGCATCGTCTCCGTACACGACTGGGGCGAGGCCGACGAGCAGACCTACTACATGGTCATGGAGTTCGTCGCGGGCACGGACCTGCGCGACCTCCTGGTGAGCCGGGGATCGCTCGCACCGGCGCAGGCGGCCGAGATCATGGCGTGCGTGTGCGACGCGCTCTCCGCGGCGCACGCGGCCGGGGTCGTGCACCGCGACGTGAAGCCGGAGAACGTCCTGATCGCGCGCAACGGGCGCGTCAAGGTGGCGGACTTCGGCATCGCCGCGGTCGCCGACGCCGACCGAACCGTTCCCGGCGGCGGCATCCCGGGCACGCTGCGCTACCTGTCGCCCGAGCAGGCCTCCGGGCTCCCCGCGACGCCGGCCTCGGACGTCTGGGCCGCGGGGGCCGTGCTCTCGGAGCTGTTGACCGGACGTCCTCCGCAGCAAGGGTCCGGCGCGGACCTGCTACGGCGCCGCTCCGTCGAGCCGCCGGTCGCGCCGTCGACGTTCGACCAGACGCTTCCGCAGTCGCTGGACGACATCGTGCTGCGCGCGTGCGCGCTCGATCCGGCGGAGAGGTATGCCGACGCCGGCGAGATGGCGAGCGCGTTGAGGCGCGCTTCCGTCCGCTCGCTTCCCGACGCGCCGCCGGTCGACACGTTGCTGGACGACGTCACGGGCGTCATCCGGCTCCCCGACGACCAGCGCACGCAGATCGTCCGCTCGAAGCGACGTCGCCGCGGCCGCCGGATCAAGATCGGTGCCGCCCTCGTCGTCCTGGCGCTGCTCGGCTTCGGAGGCGCCAAGGCGGTCGCGCTGCTCTCCGCGCCGGCGCGCGTGGACATCCCCGATCTCGTGGGGCTGTCCCGCGCCGAGGCGCGGGCCGAGGTCGCGGAAGCCGGCCTCGACCTCGAGGTCGTCGGACGCGAGACCGACCTCGAGGCGCCGCGGGGCGACGTCTTGTCGCAGGATCCCACGGGCGGAACGCTGCTCGAAGGCGAGTCGATCGCCGTCGTCATCTCGGGCGGGCTGCCGAAGTACGACGTTCCCGACCTGACCGGGATGAGCGTCGACGAGGCCAGCACCCGCGCCGCCGTCCACGACTTCGAGGTCGTCGTGGCGCGCGAGGAGTTCGCCCTCGAGGAACCGGGCGAGATCATCGAGCAGAGCCCGTCCGAGGGGCGGCTCGAGTGGGGGTCGACGATCGAGGTCGTCGTCAGCAAGGGCCCCGAGTCGATCGGCGTCCCGGACGTGGTCGGGCTGCCCGCGACGAAAGCGCAGAAGATCCTGGAACGCGAGGGCTTCGAGGTCGTCCCGGCGCCGGTCTACTCGAACAGCGTCGAGCTCGGCATCGTCGTGAGCACGACGCCGCCGGGCGGCGGCATCGCACCCGAGGGGAGCCGCGTCGACATGGAGGTGTCGCAGGGTCCGAAGTACGACGAGCTGACGATGCCCGACGTCCGCGGGATGACGATCGACGCCGCGACGCGGGAGCTCGAGGGCCTTGGGCTCCGGGTGAACGTCGTGCAGTCCTGCGGGGGCGGCGGGTCGATCGTGTCGGAGACGCAGCCGCTCGGTGGCACGAAGGTCCGCGAGAACGACCTCGTCGACGTCTTCACCTGCTAGGCCTGAGGCAGGACCCCCCACCCGCGCAGGGTCTCGTGGAACCGCGGCGTGCACGGGAGCGCCCCGACCTCACCGAGCGGCACCCACCTCGCCTCCGAGACGTCGTCGGCTGCGACCGGGTCGTCTTCGCCGGTGACCTCCGCGAAGTAGTCGAGGATCACGTAGTGGGGGTCGCCGACGACCTCGAGTATCCCGACGAGGTCGCGCACCTCTACGTCGAGGCCCGTCTCCTCCGCCACCTCGCGGCGGAGCGCGGCGGCGAGGTACTCGCCGTGCTCGACGCGGCCCCCCGGCAGCGACCACAGCCCCGCACCGGGGTCGTGCGCGCGCCGCACCATCAGCAAGCAGCCGTCCTTCACCACGATCGCTCCGACCGCTATCTGGGGCGCCATGCGTCTTCCCTCCTCGATAGGCCGACCTAGGGTAGGGCGACATGGAGACCGCGCAGACGCAACCCCTCCTCGGCGAGCGCGCGTCCTGGCTCCCGTGGGCGCTCCTCGCGCTCGGCGTGGGGGCCGCGTCGGTGTCGGCGATCCTCGTCCGGTACGCGGACGGCGCCGACGCCCTCGCGCTGTCTTTCTGGCGGTGCGTCGGGGGGGCCGCGGCGTTGCTCCCGTTCGCGACCGCCGGCCTGCGACGGGGCGGCTCCGCGACCCTGCGCGCCCCGGTCGTCGCCGGCGTCTTCCTCATGCTCCACTTCGCGACGTGGATGTCGTCGGTGAACCTGACGACGGTCGCCGCGTCCGTGCTGCTGGTGTCCACGACCCCGGTGTTCGTGGCGATCGCCGCCCTCGTGGTGTACGGCGAGCGCCTGCCCGGACTCGCCTGGGCCGGGATCCTGCTCGCGACCGGAGGCGCGGCCGTCGTGGGCGGAGGTTCGCTCGAGGGGTCGAGCTTCGCCGGGAACGCGCTCGCGGTCGCGGGCGCGGCCACGGCGGGCGGCTACGTCATGGCGGGCCAGGTGGCCCGGCGGACGCTGGGCATCCTCGAGTACGCGGTCGTCACCTACTCGGTGGCCGCCGTCCTCCTGCTGGTGGTCTGTCTCGTCGCCGGCATCGAGCTCGCGGGCTATCCCGCGGGGACCTGGTGGGCGATCGCCGGCCTCGTCGTCGGGCCGCAGCTCCTCGGACACACGGTCATCAACCTGGTGCTCTCCGACATCGACGCGACGACGGTGTCGGTCACGATCATGGCCGAGCCGGTCGTCGCGACCGCGCTCGCGTTCCTCCTGTTCGACGAGGTCCCGACGTGGCTCCTGTACCCCGGCGGGGTCGCCATCCTCGCCGGCATCTACCTCGTCTCGACGGCGCGGCGCGAGCCGGTCGTCATCGTCGAATGACGGCGCACCGGTGCCTCGTGATGGGGATCGTGAACCGGACGCCGGACTCCTTCTACGACGGTGGGCGCATGGGCCTGGACGCCTCGGTGCGCCACGCGGTCAGACTCGTGGAAGACGGTGCGGACCTCCTGGACCTCGGCGGCGTCCGCGCCGGTCCGGGCCCCGACGTCTCCGAGGACGAGGAGAAGGAGCGACTACTGCCGTTGGTCGAGGCGCTGAGGCCCGAGGTCGACGTGCCCCTGTCGGTCGAGACGCACAGGGCGCCGGTCGCGCGGGCCGCGATCGACGCCGGCGCGTCGATGGTCAACGACGTCACCGCGCTGGCCGATCCAGACCTCGCCGGGGTCGTCGCGGCGGCCGGCGCGCAGCTGGTCGTGATGCACCACGGCGGACAGATCAGAGGGAGGCCGCGCAACCCCCGCTACGCCGACGTGGTCGCCGCGGTGCGGGACGACTTGCTCGCGACCGCGGAGCGGGCGGTGGCCGCGGGGGTCGCGAGGACGCGGATCGTCGTCGACGCCGGGCTCGACTTCGGCAAGAACACGTGGCACTCGTTGGAGCTCGTGCGACGCACGCCCGAGCTCGCGGACCTCGGCTACCCGCTGCTCGTCGCGCCGTCGCGCAAGGACGTGGTCGGCGAGACGCTCGACCTGCCGCCGGACGAGCGTCTGGAGGGGACCCTGGCGCTCGTCGCGCTGTCGGTGTGGGGCGGGGCGGCCATCGTGCGCGTCCACGACGTGGAGGCGTCCGTCAGAACGGTGCGGATGGTGGAGGCGGTCATGGGGACCGGCGCGCCGGCGGCGCCCGTGCGGGGGCTGTGGGAATAGCGTCCCGGCCCCGCCGACCGCTTGATACCTTTCCCCCATGACAAAGCGCGTTCTGATCGTCGAGGACGAAGAGGCCGTCAGGGAGCTCGAGAAGTTCATCCTCGAGACCCAGGGCTACGAGGTGATGGAGGCGCGCGACGGCCTCGAGGGCCTGGCGAAGGCCGAGTTCCGCAAGCCCGACCTCATCCTGCTGGACCTCATGATGCCCGACGTGTCCGGGGGCCGGATGTACGACGAGATGATGCAGCACCCCGCGACCTCGGGGATCCCGATCATCGTGGTGACCGGAAAGCCCGACGCGCACGAGATCTTCGACGACCAGATCGGGCCCGACAACGTGATCATGAAGCCGTTCGAAGCCGACACGCTGCTCGGACGCATCCGTCAGCACATCGGCGACCCCGAGTAACCGGTGGCGCTCCTCGTAGCGTTCACGGGGGTCCTCGGCCTGATCTTCGGAAGCTTCGGCACCGTCGCGGCGTGGCGGATCCCGCGCCGCGAGACGATCGTGAGCGGCCGCAGCCGCTGTCCGAAGTGCGGCGCGCAGATAACGGCGCTCGAGAACATCCCGGTGGTCAGCTGGGTCGCGCTGCGGGGACGGTGCAGGCACTGCGGCAACCCGATCTCGGTGCGGTACCCGCTGATCGAGCTCGCGACCGGCGTCCTGTTCGCGCTCAGCGCCGCGAAGTTCGGGTGGTCGGTCGAGACCTTCGTGTTCGCGGCGTTCTTCTGGGTCCTCGTCGTCCTCACCGTGATCGACCTGGACCACAAGCTGCTCCCGAACCGCGTCGTGTATCCCGCGTTCGTCGCGGGGTGGGGCGGGCTCGTCCTCGCGGCCATCGCCGACGAGTCCACAGAGCGGCTGCGCGACGCCGCCATCGGCGCGGCGATCTTCGGCGGGACGTTCTTCCTCATCGCCCTCATCGCCCCCCGTGGGATGGGCTTCGGCGACGTCAAGCTCGCGTTCGTGCTCGGGACGTTCCTCGGCTACACACGCCTGGGGTTGGTCCCCCTGGGGATGTTCCTTGCGTTCCTCACCGGCGCGCTGACGGGCGTGGCGGCGATGCTGGCGAGCGGCGGGGGGCGGAAGATGCAGATCCCGTTCGGGCCGTTCCTGGCCCTCGGGACCGCGCTGGCGATATTCGCCGGAGACCCGCTGCTGGACGCGTACCTGGAGCTCCTCTAGCCCACCGTCTGCTTGGGAGAGGTCTCGAGCTCCTTGAAGTGCGAGCGGACGTACTCGGTGAGGCGGAGGTCGGGCGCCACGTGGAGCTTGCGCCGGATGCGCGCCTTGTGGCTGCGTACCGTGCCGGGCCGGATCCCCAGCCGGCGCGCGATGTCCTGCTCGGTCCGGCGGTGCGAGAGGTGGACGAGGATGTCCCATTCCCTCTCGGTGAGCTGCCGCGCGAGAGACGAGTGGCCGAGGCCGTGCCGCCGGGGATCGTCGGCCCTCCACAGCTGGTTGCCCCCGGACTCCTTGGCGCGGTGCATCGCCGTGTGCACGCGCGCGGTCAGGTCTTCGGCGGCGTGACCGTGCTGCAGCTCGGCGATGCCGATCGAGACCGTCGTCCCGCGGCCGCCGCGCCGCGGGATCGCCCCGGCGATGGCCTCGCGGCAGCGCTCCGCCACGACCGCGGCCGTGGGCAGGTCGGTGTCCGGCAGGATGATCGCGAACTCGTCGTCGCCGTAGCGGTACATCGAGTCCGACATCCGCAACGTCCCGCCGAGCGTCGTCCCTATCGCGCCGAGCAGCTCGTCGCCGGCGGCGCGGCCGTGCAGCTCGTTCACCTCGGAGAGCCGGTCGACGTCCGCCAGCAGGACGGCCAGCGAGGAGCTGCTCCGAGAGGCGCGCGCGACCTCCTCGCGCAACCGCGCCTCGAACGCCTCCCTGTTCCCGATGCCGGGGGCCTCGTCGTCGCTCCCGTCACGGCCGCGGCGGCGCGCGGCCACGCCGACCCGCGCCACGAACTCCCGCGTCTCGAGCGGCTTCGTGATGTAGTCGACGGCGCCGCTCTCGAGTCCCTTGACCTTGTCCTCGGGCGACGCGAGCGCGGAGACGAACACGACGGGGATGTCCTTGGTCACGGGATCGCCGGCGAGCGCGGTCAGCACCTCGCCGCCGTTCATGCCGGGCATCATGATGTCGAGCAGGATCACGTCGGGCGAGTGCGTCGTCGCGAGCGCCAGGCATTCCTGTCCGGTGGCGGCCTGGATCACGTCGAACCCGCCGTCCCCGAGGTGGATCCTCGCGAGGGCGCGCAGGTCCGGGTCGTCGTCTACGACCAGGACGAGCGGCTTGTCCTTCGTATGGGCGAGCGCGGTCATGTCGGGCTCCTCGTATTGCCACAAACCTCGCACGCAGGGCGTCGCGAGGGAATGAACCGGACGGGCCATTTCGCACTAGGCAGAAACGCTTAGACGTTTCCCTGCGACGCCGCCCGTCTTACGATGAGGTCATGGATCACGAGGACCGGCCGGAGGACGACGGCGCGCCGATAAACGAAGAGGAACGCGAGCTCCTCCAGCAAGACCTCACCGACGTGCAGGTGCTGAAGGAGCTTCTGGGCCCCCGCGGGCTCAAGGGGGCCGTGTTCTTCTGCCCGGACTGCGACGAAGACCACTTCCTCGGATGGGACCTGCTGGCGGGGAACCTCAAGGAGCTCCTCGAAGAGGGCGAGTCACCCGTGCACGAGCCGGCGTTCAACCCCGACCCGCACGAGTACGTCTCGTGGGACTACGCCCGCGGGTTCCTCGACGGATACGAGTCGTTCGAGGAAGAGGAGATCGGCGACCTCACGAACCGGATCATCCTCGAGCTGCGCGACCGCGGGTGGCGAGTAGACGAGGTCAAGGGGATGCTCGCCGCAGTGGGGTTGCAAGTGCCGGGTGACGATCCCGCGCCTCCCGCCCAGGGGACCGACGGCGCCGCGCCCCCGCATCCGTAGCCGTGCGCACTATCGCGTTCGCGAACCAGAAGGGCGGCGTCGCAAAGACGACGTCGACGCTCTCGATCGCCGCCGCGCTGGCCGAGCGCGGCCACGCGGTGCTCGCGGTCGACATCGACCCGCAGGCCGCGCTCACGTACTCCCTCGGCGTCGACCCGGACGAGCTCGACGAGACCGTCAACGACGTCCTCGTTCGCCGGCTGCCGCCCGAGAAGGTCGTGATCGCGCGCGAGGTCGACCTCGTCCCGTCGAACATCGACCTCGCCGGGGCCGAGGCCGTGCTGCTGGCGAAGACCGGACGCGAGTACGCGCTCCAGCGGGCCCTGCGCGAGGTCGAGGGCAGGTACGACTTCGTGCTGATCGACTGCCCCCCGTCTCTCGGGATCCTGACGATCAACGCGCTGACCGCCGCCGGCGAGGTCGCGATCCCGCTCCAGTGCGAAGCGCTCTCGCATCGGGGAGTCGGGCAGCTGCTCGAGACCATCGGCGACATCCGCCACTTCACGAACGACGGCCTGAAGGTCCTCGGCGTCATACCGACGCTGTTCGACGGCCGGACGAAGCACGCGCAGCAGGTCCTCGCCGACGTGGGGGAGCGGTACGGGGTGCGCGTGCTCGAGCCTCCGGTCAAGAAGTCGATCCGGTTCGCCGAAGCGTCGCAGGCGGGTAGGTCGATCGTGTCGTTCGCGCCCGCGCACCAGGGGGCCGAGGCCTACCGGGCCCACGCCGCCTGGATCGAGGAGCACCCGGCTTGACGGGGCCCGGATCGTCCAGCCCCGGCAAGTACGCCCTGTACAGCGCGGCCGACGAGAAGCGGCCGTTCTCGTGCACGGTCGAGTGCTCGTCGTGCCGTGAGGAGACGCGGGTCTCGTACGTAGAGCTGGCCGCGCTCATGTTCCCGGTGCACTTCCACGTGCCGCTGCTGCGCTACTACTTCTCGTGGTTCCGGTGCCCGTCCTGCGGCAAGAGGACGTGGCTACGAGTGCACCCGAGCCGCTAGCAGGGCTCGAGCTCGCGGCAGCGGAAGACGAGGCTCCCGGCGGCGTGCTAGGTGTCGTATTCGACGACGAGACGCGTCGGATACTGGAGCGTACGCGCTAGCTTGCCGTCGTCACCTTCGGCCCTCCTCAGCCCGCGACGGCGCAACAGCGGCTTGAGGATCAGCGGGATCTGCACCTCGTTCATGAAGCGGCCGAAGCATTCGTGCAACCCCGTTCCGAAGTGGAGGTAGTCGTGAGCGGGACGGTCGGTGCGGAAGTCACCGGGATCGTCGACGACGTCGCCGTCGAGCATCGCGGACTGCGTCGCCGCGAACGTGAGCGTTCCCGCCGGTATGCGCTTGGCGCGCCGCGTGCCCTCTGCGAGGACGTAGTCGGTGGAGGCGCGCCGGATCAACCCCGGAGCCTGGGGATTGAGACGCATCGCCTCCCACACGTAGGTGCGGAGACCGTCGTCGTCGTCCGTCAGCGCGGCCTCCCGTGCCCCCGCGAGGGCGTCCGGCCGGTCCAGCAACGCGTCGAACGCGTACGTCGTGGAGGTCATGACCGTCGGGATGAACCCGACGATGAGGCCGACGAAGTTCGTCCGGATCTGCTCGTCGGTGAGCGCGGTGTCCGGAACCTCCTGCATCGCGATCAACCGCCCGAGCACGTCGTCGCTGCGCGTGCCCGAGGACTTCCTGCGGCGGATGACCTCGTCCAGGTGCTCACGCATCGACGGGGCCACCTCGCTCGCTCGCCGCGTGATGTCCTCGTCTCCCTGCAGGTTGAGGAAGATCTCCGCGAACAACGCCAGGGTCCAATCGACGATCGCGCGCTCGTCGGGCCCCGGAGTTCCGAACCAGCGGGCCATGACCCGAGCCGGGACGCGTGCGGCGAGGTCGACCACGTCTATCCGCCCCCCCGCCTCCGACACGAGCGCTTCGGCCTGCTCGTAGACGTACGCCGCGAGCGCCGGAGGATCCGTCCGGGGGGCCGCGAGGCGCAGGATGGAGACGTCGCGCTCGTACTCGGGCGAGTCGTCCATCCCGAGGATGAAGTCGCCCGCCACTGCACGCATCTTCGCCGTGTACGGCGAGACGCTGAACGCCTCGTCGTGCTCGAGCACCTCGACGACGTCGTCGTAGCGGGTGACGATCGCAAAGCCGTGGGCGACCAGGATCGGGCTCACCGCCCGCAGCACCGCGAACACGTGCTGGGGGTGCTCGGCGGCCTCTTCGAAGAGCTTCTTCGCCGTTCGCCGGACGAACCCCTCGACGTCGTCGCCGACCTCGCGGGCGAGGTCGCGGATCTCGTCGAGCAGCGACATCATGC
>DATADL010000246.1:0-6088 GCA_036258555.1 Actinomycetota bacterium
GCCGTCGCCCTGCTCTCCGCGTGCGAGCTCGAGAAGGACCCCTCGGCGACGCCGCCTCCCGCGCCGACGCCGCCGCCCGACGTCACGAGCTCGGCGCCGGCCAACCCGACGCCCGACCGGCTCGTCTACTCCTCCGGCCGCGACGAGCCGGACCTCGAGGTCTACACGTCGTTCCCGGACGGGTCGGGCCGGATCAGGCTGACGCGCAACGCCTCGGGCGACTCCGGCCCGGTCGCGTATCCCGGCGCCGGCCTCGTGTACTACGTGTGCGGCCGGAGCGAGTCGATCTGCGTGGCTGCGACCGCCGGGACCGGCTCGGCCGGCGTGATGTCGAGCCAGCGCCTCGGGTTCCCGATCATCGAGGACCCGGCGATCTCTCCGGACGGGAGCCGGATGCTCTTCACCGGCGTCCACATCTCCGACGACGGCAGCAGGACGAGCTACGACATCTACCTCTACGACTTCTCCACGGAGGAGATCACGAACCTCGCCGTCGGGGCGGCGCAGGACCAGATGCCCGCGTGGGTCTCCGACGACACGGTCGTGTGGTCGCGCGTACGAGGCAACGACTGGGAGCTCGTGACGATCCGCCTCGGGGGCCCGCCCGGGTCGAACCCGACGGTGCTGACCGACAACGACGTCGACGACCTCGGCGTGGACGTCTCGCGCGACGGAACGAAGCTCGCGTGGATAGGCACGACCCGCCGGGACCCCGACAGCGGCGAGCTGTTCACGATGCCGTTCGACGGGCGGCCCGGGACGCCGGTTGCGCTCGAGCCGGTCCGCCTCCAGCGCGGCTTCATCGGCGGCGACCCCGACGTCGCGTGGTCACCCGACGGGTCGCAGATCGCGTTCGCGGGTTACGCGCCCGGAGAGGACGACGTCGAGATCTTCACGATCCCCGCGGGCGACGGGCCGGTGACGAACGTGACCGACAACGGGATCTACGACGTCGACCCCGAGTGGGCGACGCTGCCGCCGACGCTGTCGATCGGCTCGCCGCTCGTCTACACGGAGGGGCAGCCGGGCGGCGTCCTCTTCGAGATATTCCTCGACGCGCCGCAGACGGAGAACGTGACCGTCGACTACACGACGGTCCCGGGGACCGCCACCGCAGCGGACTTCACGCCGCAGACCGGCACCGCCGTGTTCCAGGCAGGTCAGAGGCGGGTGGCGATCACGGTCCCGGTGACGAACGACACCCTGATCGAGACGGCCGAGACGTTCTCGCTGCGCCTCAGCAACTCGTCGGGCGGGACGCTGATGGCGAACGACGAGTCGACCGCGCGGATCGTCGACGACGAGGTCGAGCCCACGCCGACCCCGCGTCCCACGCCCACGCCGTCCGCGTCGCCCACGACGAGCCCGTCGCCCGGCCCCCTCGCGGACGGCAGGATCGCGTTCGCCAGCTCGCGCTCCGGGCCGTCGCAGATCTACACGATGGAGTCGGACGGAGGCGACGTCCGCCACGTCTCCTCAGACCAGTCGTCGTCCGACCTCGGATCGCCGAGCTGGTCGTTCGACGCGACGCGGTTGATCCACACGGCGATGAACACCTCCGGAGGAGCGCCGCAACCCGAGATCGTCGACCGCCCGTCCGACGGTAGCGGGAGCTTCCGTCTCCTGCAGATCGATCCGTCGGCCGACTCCGACCCCGTCTACCTCCCCGGCGACCCGCAGGGTGGGTTCGTGTGGTCGAGCGACCGCGACGGCGACTTCGAGATCTACTACGCGACGCCTTCGGGCGGCTTCACGAAGAAGCTGACCGACAACAGCGCGAACGACGGGCATCCGAGCTTCTTCCCGGCGTCGAACGGCGTAGCACGCATGGTCTTCCACAGCAACGCCGACGGCGACTTCGACGTCTACCGGCTCGACGTCTCGACGTCGGGCGACCCCATGGGCTCGCCGGTCAACCTGACGCCCGAAGGCCCCGGACAGTCGCCGCACGACGAGCTCGCGCCGGACGCGGCTCTCGGCCGGAACGCGATCACGTACCACGGCAACGAGCACGCCGACTTCGACATCTACTCGCTCGACCTCGGGACGATGCAGGAGGCGCACCTCACGACCGACGTCGCCGACGAGACCAACCCGGCGTTCTCGCCGACGGGCAACTTCATCGCCTTCCAGAAGGACCTCGGCGGCGGCAACACCGACGTGTTCGTCATGCCCGCGTCGGGCGGGACGGGGACGAACGTCACGAGCTCCCCGGGGGCGGACGCGACCCCGGACTGGGGGCCCGCACGAACCTCGTCGTCACCCGCGGCGCCGCCCGTCGCGGTCGCGGTCGTGATAGGCGCTCCGCTGTTGGTCGGGCTGACGCTGGCCCGCCGCCGCCGGCGCTAGCCAGCCCCAGGGGCGCCGGTCAGGGCGCGGATCGCCGCGAAGTGCTCCTTCAGCAGCGCCTCCACGTCCGCATTCCCGCGGCTCTCGTGCCACTTCTCCCGCACGTAGTCCGACACCACGACGCCGAGGCTGGCAGCAAGCCTGTGCTCCATGTCGACCGGACGTCCGTCGCGGTCGGCGAGGGCCTGGGCCGCCAGCGCGATCTGTTCCTCCCTGTGCTCGGCCTGGCGCTTGCGCAGGGCGGGGTTGCGCTCGAGCAGCTCCTCGAGCGCCATCGACTCCTTCGCCAGCTCGGGATCGACCGCCTGCCGGGCGAGTGCCAGCAGCGCACCCTCGAACGCCTCCAGGGGGTTCTCGTGGCGTGGGCGCTCCGCGATCCAGCGACGGAAGACCTCGCCGATCTCGCGGCCGCGGTCGAAGACGACGGCCTCCTTCGTCGGGTAGTAGCGGAAGAAAGTGGTGCGCGAGACGCCGGCCTCGATCGCGATCTCGTCGACGGTCGTGCGTTCGAACCCCTTCTCGCGGAACAGACGAAGAGCGGCCGCCCTCAGAGCGGCGCGCGTCCGCGCCTTCTTGTTGTCCCGCACGGACATAACGGCTCCCCCTCTCAAGTGGCACTGAGCCCGCCGCTGGTCCCGTCGCGTGCTCCCGGTGTCAAATCTGGTACTGAGTAACATCTACGGCGCGAGGAGAAGAGCGACTTTGGGGTTCCTTACGTGGAAGGAGGCGGTCGTCGCCGCCGCCCTCCTCGCGCTCTTGATCCTCTACCTCGTCCTCCGCGACCGTTAGCCCGCCCCCACGGATCCCCGCCGGCGGCCCCTACTCGACCTCCAGCGTCCCCGTCATCGTGTCCGGGTGGTAGTCGCACACGAACTCGTAGCTGCCCGCCTCCAGGCCGCCGAGGTCGACGGTCGCGCTCGCTCCGCCCTCGACGTCCTCGTCGACGTCTGCGTCCTCGATCGTGAGGTTGTGCTTCGCGTCGTCCTCGTTCACGACCTCGACGGAGCCGCCCGCGGCCACCGTCAGCGTCGCCGGGTCCCAGGCGAGCTCCCGCGCGGTCAGCGTCACCGCCCCGCCGGGCGCGTTCCCTCCGCCGTCCCCTCCGGACGCGGCGGCCGCGTCGTCGCCCCCGTCGTCACCGCCGCATGCCGCCGCGAGGATCGCCACGAACGCCGTCGCGGCCACGATCGACTTCCTGGTCCTCATACCCGTTCCTTTCACTCGACTCTCACCTGGCCTTCCATCTCGGGGTGGATCGCGCACCGGTAGCGGTACACGCCGGGATCGGTGAACCGATGCGAGAAGGACGCGCCGGGCGCGAGGGTGTCCGAGCCGAAGCCGCCGTCGACGGAGGTCACGGTGTGCTCGGCGGGATCGTCGTTGTGCCACGTCACCTCGGCGCCGGCGGGGACGGTCGCCGCCGCCGGATCGAACGCGAAGTCGCGGATCGCGACCCGGCCCGGCCGCTGCCGTTGCCCCACCTCCACGAGGGGGGCGTCCGCGCGCACCTCGAGGACGCCCTCCATCCCCATGTCGTCGTGGCCGTCGACGAGACACTCGATCTCGTAGATCCCCGGCGCGAGCGTCACGGTCAGCCTCGTGGTCTCGCCAGGTCCGACGACCTCGCTCTCGGCCTCGAACAGGTCGCCCGAGCCGGGGCCGCTGCTGTCGCCCTCGAGCTCCATCTCGTAGCCGTGGCCCATCGTGCCGCGGTTGTGGACGACGAAAGTGACCTGCCCGGGCCGGATGGCGCGCGCCTCCGGCGTCACCGCCCACTCGCCGAGGACGACCTCGAAGCCGCCGTTGCGCGGGTCGACGCGCCGGGGCCGCGCCCCTTCAGGCGCCGCCGCGACGGCCGCGGACACTTCGCGGCGCGCCTCGTCGCCGCGCGCCTCGTCGCCGCGCTCCGCGGCAGCCCCCGCTCGGGGCCCCGGAGCGTCGCACGCAGCCAGCGCCGCCAGCGCGACGGCCGCGGCGACCGTCAGGCCTCTCCGTCTCGGTCTCACGGGCCGTAAACGACGCTCGGTCCGGCCGCGTTACGCGTAGGCTCTCCCGATGCCGATCGAGCACGTGAGCTTCGACCCCCCGCGTCCCGAGATGGAGGCCATCGCTCGGGCTGCCGTCGGGTATGCGATCGACTTCGTCGAGGCGCGCGCGACGGCGCCGGCGGTGGACGTCGACGACGCCTACGAGCTTGCCGAGACCCTGCGGGCCGCGCCCCCCGAAGAGCCCGTCGCGTTCGGCGAGCTCCTCGACGTGATCGCGCGGGCCGCGGCGAAGGCATTCGACACCGCGGGCCCGGGCTACCTCGCGTACATCCCGGGAGGCGGGCTGTACTCAGCGGCGATAGCCGACCTGATCGCGTGCGTCACCAACCGGTTCGTGAACCTCGCCGCCCCCGCGCCCGCGCTCGTACGGCTCGAGGCGAACGTCACCCGCTGGCTCTGCGACCTGTTCGGGTTCCCCGCCGAGGCACAGGGCGTCCTCACGTCCGGTGGCTCGATGGCGAACTTCTCCGCGGTCGTGACCGCGCGCACCGTCTGCCTGCCGGAGGACTTCCTCGCGGGGACGATCTACGTAAGCGAGCACGTCCACCACTCGATCGCCAAGAGCGCGCGCCTCGCGGGCTTTCCCGCCGGTGCGCTGCGCACCGTCCGCACCGACGCGTCGCTGCGCCTCGACGTCGGCGACCTGCAGGAGCAGGTGCGGCGCGACCGCGACGAGGGTCGCCGTCCCTTCCTCGTCGTCGGGTCCGCCGGCACGGTGAACACGGGCGCGGTCGACCCGCTCGACGACATCGCGCGGCTCGCGGACGAGGAAGGTCTCTGGTTCCACGTCGACGGCGCCTACGGTGGGTTCTTCCAGATGACCGAGCGCGGGCGGAGCCGTTTCCGGGGCATCGAGCGCGCGGACTCGGTCACCCTCGACCCCCACAAGGGCCTGTTCCTGCCGTACGGGACCGGGAGCTTGATCGTGCGACGTGGCGGCGACCTCCTCGCGGCCCACCGCGGCGGCGCCTCCTACCTCCCGGCGCAGGCCGAAGGAGACCTCCCCGACTTCGCCGACTACACGCCGGAGCTGTCGCGCGACTACCGCGGCCTGCGCGTCTGGGTCCCGCTCCACCTTCACGGAGTAGGTGCGTTCCGCCGCGCTCTCGACGAGAAGCTCGACCTCGCGGCGAAGGTCCACGACGCCCTGGTCGACGTGGACGACCTCGACGTCCCGTGGGCGCCGCAGCTCTCGATCGTCGCGTTCAAGAGCCGGCGCGGCAACGAAGCGACCGACCGGATCCTGCACGAGGTCAACGCGAGCAAGCGCGTGTATCTCTCCGGGACGCAGCTCGGCGGCGAGCACTACCTGCGGGTCGCGATCCTCTCCCACCGGACCGACGAGGCTCGCATCGACGAGGCGATCGAGATCGTCGCGAAGGCCGCTGCCTCCGCGTAGGTCCGCGGCTACTTCGCCTTGCCGTTGCCCTTCCCGTTCGACGCGTCCGCGGGAGCGGGCGCGGCGGCCGCTGCGGCGTGTGACGTCCCGTTCCCTCCGGCGTGGGCCTTCTTGTGGTGTCCCAGGGCCTTTCCGGGAGGGTTCGGCAGGCCGTCCCCGGGGCCGCATCACGGTCCTCGGCGGCGACGGCCGCTCGGTCGCGGCCCCCGAGCCTCTCGCTGAGAGGTCGCTCCACTGCGGCGATGCCCGTGAACGCACCGCGCATGTATCGGCCTCGGAGGTACGTGGTCGA
>DATADL010000247.1:0-1630 GCA_036258555.1 Actinomycetota bacterium
CCCACGCGTCTCACGTTCGGCCTGGAAGAGGTCTGGCAGAACACAGTGACTCACCAACCCTTGGTCGGCCCCAGTGATTTCAAGGTCATCGGCCGCTACTACGCGTACGAGTCGTGCATCGTCGGTGGCGGCGGCATCCCCAGCTGTCCTCCGGACAATCCGGCAGGCGTGACGACGGTCCACCCCGACCAGCACGACGCGATCTGGATCTCGCACGGCGAGGGGGACGTGAGCCTCGTCGTCGGCAACGACGGAGGCGCGTACGTTCAGACCGTCGCGCAGAACGCGGAGCTCAACCAGCTCGGTTGGGGTGACGGGTCCGTCAAGGGCTTCCACACGCTGCTGCCCTACGGGGTGGCGATGGCGAAGGACGGCACGGTCTGGTACGGGATGCAGGACAACGGGTCGGGGAAGATCGAGCCCGACCAGAAGCAGTACATGACGTACGGCGCGGACGGGTTCTACGCCGCGGTCGACCCGGACAACAGCGACGTCGCGTACACCGAGTCGCAGGGCGGTGGCCTGCGCGTCACGACCGACGGTGGCCAGACGTGGACGGACATCGGGACGGGGGACTCCGGCCACATGTTCGGCAACCCCTTCGTGATGGACCCCCTCGATCCGAACCACCTCATGACCGGCGGGTTCGCGATCTACGAGCGCAAGCAGGGGCCCGAGGGTGACTGGGAGAGCGTCTTCGAGCTCGGCACCGAGAAGAGCGGCGTCTCGCGGCAGATGAGCGCGGTCGCGCTGCGCGGCAAGAACGCCTACGTCGGGTTCTGCGGCGTGTGCGACATAGTCAGCACCGCCGATCCGTTCCGCAACGGGATCGCCACGAACGTCGGCGGGAAGTGGCGGGTCGTCCCTGCGAAGGGGCTGGCGAACCGCTACATCACCGACCTCGCGATCGACCCGAAGAACCCTCGGACCGTCTACGTCACCCTCGGCGGCTACGCGAACCGCCAGTGGCGGCCGCCGGGGTCCTACGGCGACGCGAACGAGCAGCTCGGACGCGGCAACGTCTACCGGTCGACCGACGGGGGCCGGACGTTCCGCAGCATCTCGCGCGGCCTCCCGAAGGCTCCCGCGTTCACGATCTTCGTCCGCGGCAAGCAGCTGATGATCGGTACGCAGATCGGGGCGTTCCTCTCGAAGGACAAGCGCGGGAGCGCGTGGGCCCCGGCGATGCGGGGGCTCGTGCGGGTTCCGGTCAACGAGCTCCAGCAGGCGCCTCAGGACAAGAAGCTGGTGGTCGCGGCGACGTTCGGCCGCGGGGTCTACCTCTATAGATTCCCGTAGTCTGCGTTCCGTGTGCCTCAGGAAGGGGATCGCGCTTGCCGCGGTCCCCTTCTTCGTTGCGGCGTGCGGGGGCGGGGACCCTGCGGCGGAGGCGACGCCGTGCCCGCGTGCCCCGGCCGTCCAGCCTCCGGACGACATCCCGGGTGTCCTCGACCAGACGCACCGCGGCGACGTCGTCGACGCCGGGCGGCGGCGCGGGTTCTCCGCCGTGAGCGTCGTGACGAAGGAGACCGTCGTCGAGCTCTACCCGCAGCTCGCGCGCGGGCTCCTCGACGGCGGCCACGAGATCGACGCCGGCGACAACGAGGGCTTCGAGGCGGAGATATTCTTC
>DATADL010000248.1:0-2394 GCA_036258555.1 Actinomycetota bacterium
GGGGATCATCTGCGTCCCCATGGAGGCGGCGCGCCTGGAGGAGCTGAACCTCCCGTTGATGTCGCCCGAGAACTCCGAGTCGATGGGCACCGCGTTCACGATCAGCGTCGACGCCCGCGAAGGGACCACCACGGGGATCTCGGCGGCCGAGCGAGCGACGACGGTCAAGACGCTGATCGACCCGGACCGGAGGCCGTCCGACCTCGCGCGCCCGGGCCACATCTTCCCGCTGCGGTATACGCCGGGCGGCGTGTTGCGCCGTGCCGGTCACACCGAGGCGTCGGTCGACCTCGCACGCCTCGCAGGGCTCTATCCCGCGGGGGTCCTCTGCGAGGTCGTCAACGAGGACGGGACGATGGCGCGGCTGCCCGACCTCGAGGTCTTCGCGGCGCGGCACGACCTGAAGATCGTGTCGATCGCCGACATCATCAAGTACCGGCGTCGGAACGAGAAGCTCGTGCAGCGCGTGGTCGAGGCGCGCATCCCCACGGCGTTCGGGTCGTGGAGCGCCATCGGCTACGAGGCGCACGACGGCAGGACGCACGTAGCGCTCGTGAAGGGGGAGCCGCGCGGCAAGGACGACGTGCTCGTGCGGGTGCATTCCGAGTGCTTCACGGGCGACGTCCTCGGCAGCATCCGCTGCGACTGCGGGACGCAGCTCAACGACGCGATGCGCAAGATCGAAGAAGAGGGGCAGGGCGTGGTCGTGTACGTCCGCGGCCACGAGGGCCGCGGGATCGGTCTCCGTCACAAGCTCGAGGCTTACGCGCTCCAGGACGGCGGGCTCGACACCGTCGAGGCGAACGTCGAGCTCGGGTTCTCGCCCGACTCGCGCGACTACGGCGTCGGCGCGCAGATCCTCGTCGATCTCGGCATCTCGACGATGCGCCTCCTCACGAACAACCCCACGAAGCGGGCCGGCCTCGAGGGATACGGGCTCGAGATCGTCGCCCGCGTCCCGCTCGAGAGCAGCCCGAACCCCGAGAACCTCCGCTACCTGCAGACGAAGCGCGAGAAGCTGGGCCACCTGCTCGACGCGCTCGCGGAGACCATCGAGCCGACCGAGGGAGAGGGATGAGGATGCGCACGTACGAGGGGAGCTTCGAGGGCCGCGGCCTGCGCGTGGCGATCGTCGCGAGCCGCTTCAACGAGACGATCGTGAAGAGCCTCGTCGACGGAGCCGTCGACTGCCTGCGCCGGCACGGCGTGGCGGACGACGACGTCTCTCTGACGTGGGTTCCGGGAGCGTTCGAGATCCCCGTCGCCGCGCGCCGCCTCGCCGCGTCGGGCGAGGTGCACGCCGTCGTGTGCCTCGGCGTCGTGATCAAGGGGCAGACGCCCCATTTCGACTTCGTCGCGGGAGGCGCGGCTCAGGGGATCGCCGCGACCGCGCAGGAGACCGGCGTTCCGGTGACGTTCGGCGTGCTCACGACCGACACCGCGGAGCAGGCGGCCGACCGGGCGGGCGGCAAGATGGGCAACAAGGGATTCGACGCAGCCCTCGCCGCGATCGAGATGGCGAGCCTGCTCCAGGCGCTCCCGAAGCCCCCGCAGGGGCTGTGAAGCCTTGCTGAAGCTCGTCCTCCCGAAAGGGTCGCTCGAGCGCGCCACGTTCGACCTCTTCGAGGCCGCCGACCTCAAGGTCAGGCGCGGGAGCGAGCGCGACTACCGCGGAACTATCGAAGACCCTCGGATCGCGTCGGTCGCGGTGCTGCGACCGCAGGAGATCCCCACCTACGTCTCCGAAGGCCTCTTCGACGCGGGCGTGACGGGCGAGGACTGGATCGCGGAGACGGGCGCGGACGTCGTGAAGGTCACCGCGCTCGAGTACTCGAAGCAGACGGACCGCCCCGTGAAGGTCGTGCTGGCGGCCCCGCGCGACGCGGGGATCGAGCGGCCCGAGGACCTCCCGCCGGGCTCGAAGATCTCGACCGAGCTCCCGAACGTCACGCGCGCGTACTTCGAGCGTCTCGGGATCCCCGTGAAGATCTTCTTGTCGTACGGCGCGACCGAGGCGAAGGTCCCCGAGATAGTCGATGCGATCGTCGACCTCACCGAGACCGGCTCGACGCTGCGCCGCAACGGCATGGAGATCGTCGACGTGCTCATGGAGTCGCGCACGCAGCTGATCGCGAATCGAACGTCCTACGAGGATCCCGCCAAGCGCAAGGCGATCGACGAGCTCACGATCCTGCTGCGCGGGGCGATCGACGCGCGGGGCCGCGTGCTGGTGAAGCTGAACGTGGCCGGCGCCCGTCTGGACGCGGTGGTGGGGGCGCTGCCGGCGATGAGGGCGCCGACCGTCTCGCAGCTGGCGGAGCAGGACTTCTACGCCGTCGAGACCGTCGTGCCGAAGGCGACGATAAACACGCTGATCCCGGAGTTGAAGACCCT
>DATADL010000249.1:0-5419 GCA_036258555.1 Actinomycetota bacterium
CGGTGACGTCGACGCCGCCGACCAGGATCGTCCCCGACGTGGGCTCCTCGAGGCGGTTGATCATCTTCATCGTCGTGGTCTTGCCGCACCCGGAGGGCCCGACGAGCACGAGGGTCTCGCCGGCGGCGACGTCGAGCGACAGCGACGTGACTGCGGGAGAGCTCGATCCCGGGAAGGTCTTCGTGACCTCCCGCATGGAGATCATGGCTTCCGCCACGCCTTCTCCTCTACGTGTCGCGCTCTACGAAGGTCAGCTCGAGGCCGCCGATGAGATCGGCCGCCACGTTGTAGAGGAACGCGAGGAAGACGTTCACGAGCGTCGTGACGAGCGCGAACGTGATCCCGATCAGGAACGCCCACTTCTCGACGAGCCCGAGCGTGATGTCGAGCTTTCCCCACCCGAGCGCGAACCCGTCGTTGACCTCCTCGAGCATGTTGAAGAAGCCGGCGGCCTCGACGATCGAGTACAGGATCGCGACGAGGACCAGCCACACGATCATGAAGACCGCCCAGTAGAAGCCCGAGAGCTTCAGGACCGTCAGGGGGTCGATGTGCTTGAGCTGGCGCTTGACGCGGCGCACGGGCACGCGCCTGCGCCGCGTACGCGACGCGGGAGGAGGCCTCTGGTCACGCTCCTCGCGCAGGGTCTGCTCGGACGGCGGGAACATGTCAGTGCGCGAGCGAGAGGCGACCGACCCCATCCTCTCGAGCTCCGACGGAAGGGGCGCGTTCAACGGGTCGGCCCAGGGATCCGCGGGGACGGCTTCGGGCGTGAGATGGCCGCCCGAAGCGGTAGCCGCTTCGGGATTGGCGTGCCAGCCTCTGTCGCGCTCTTCCCTAGAGGACACGGTCCCCCCTGCCTCGGTTGCAGTCCTCAGTATGGGCTATACGACTGCGCGGTGCCCGGTGGAGTTCACGGAATCAGCTTCGGATCGTCCGGTCGTCCGTTGTCGTCGGGCTCGTTGACGACCGGCGCGACGGCAGAGACGGACGTGCCCTCGCCGAGGCTCTTGAGGCGCACGCCCGTAGCATTGCGACCCTGTCGGGAGATCCCTTTGACGTCGGTCCGGATCGCCTGGCCGTCGTCGGCGATGAGGATGACCTCGTCCTCGGGCGCGCATACGACGGCCCCGACGAGGGGGCCGCGGGGCCGCGTGAGCTTCGCGGCGATGACCCCCTTCCCGCCGCGGTTCGTCCGTCGGAACTCCGAGATCTTCGTGCGCTTTCCGTAGCCGAACTGCGTCACCACGAGCAGCTCCCGGTTGACTGCCGACGAGACGACGTCGCACGACACGACCTCGTCGTCCTCGGCGAGCCGGATGCCCCGCACGCCCGTGGCCGTACGACCCATCGATCGAACGGCGGACTCCGGGAAACGCACCGCCTGGCCGAGTTTCGTGATCAGCAGGACGTCGTCGTCCTCGGAAGTCGGCACGACTCTGACGACCTCGTCTCCGTCGCGGAGCTTTATGGCGATGATGCCTTCACGTCGCGACGAGTCGTACTCACGGAACAGCGTCTTCTTGACGACGCCTCGCTTCGTGGCGATCAGCAGGTACTTGTAGCTCTCGTAATCCCGCGTATCGATTACGGCGGACACCCTGTCCTCGGGCCGCATCGGTACGACGTTCACGACTGCCGTTCCACGAGCCGTCCGGTCGCGCTTCGGGATCTCGTGCGCCTTGACGCGGTAGACACGTCCGGAGTTCGAGAACATCAACAGGTAAGCATGGGCGGTGGTCGTCACCAAGTGCTCGACCACGTCTCCCTCTTTGAGCGCGGCTCCCTTGACGCCGCGGCCGCCGCGGCCCTGGCGTCTGTACGCCTCCAGCGGCACGCTCTTCACGTAACGATCGCGCGTGAACGACACCACGAGGTCCTCGTCCGCGATCAGGTCCTCGATGTCGAACTCGCCCTCGTCGGGGACGAGCTTCGTCCGGCGCGGGTCGGCGAAGCGCTTGCGGACGTCCTTCAGCTCGGTCGCGATGATCTCGCGCACGCGGACCGGGTTGGCGAGGATGTCGCGCAGGTCCGCGATCGTCTTCTGCAGCTCGGCGTGCTCGTCGCGGATCTTGTCCTGCTCTAGCGCGGTCAGCCGACGCAGCGGCATGTCGAGGATGTGGTTCGCCTGGACCTCGGTGAGCGCGAAGCGGGCGATCAGGCCGCCGCGCGCCTCCTCGGTGTCGGCCGCCGCGCGGATCAGCGCCACGATCTCGTCGATGTTGTCGAGGGCGATGATGAGGCCCTCGAGGATGTGCGAGCGCTCCTCCGCCTTCCGCAACCTGTAGCGAGTGCGCCGGACGACGACGTCGATCTGGTGGGTGATGTAGGCCTCGACGACCTCGGCGAGGTTGAGCGTCCGGGGCACGCCGTCGACGAGCGCCAGCGTGTTCACGCCGAAGTTGTCCTGCAGCTGGGTCCGCTTGTAGAGCGTGTTGAGCACGACCTGCGGGACGGCGTTCTTCTTCAGCTCGATGACGAGCCTCATGCCCCCGCGCTCGCTGGACTCGTCGCGCAGGTCGGCGATGCCCTCGAGCCGGTTCTCCTTGGCGTTCACGAGCTCGGCGATCTTCTGGGCGAGCCGCGCCTTGTTCACCTGGTAGGGGATCTCAGTCACGATTATCCGCGGGTTCCCGCGTGGCCCCTCTTCGACCTCGCAGACCGCGCGCATCTTGATCGACCCGCGGCCGGTCGTGTACGCGTCGACGATGCCCTGGCGTCCGAGCACGAGCGCTCCGGTCGGGAAGTCGGGGCCCTTGATGTGCTTCATGAGGGCCGGGAGCATCTTCTCCTTGTCCTGGCCGAGCTCGGGGTTCTCGAGGACCTCGACGACCCCGTCGATGACCTCGCCGAGGTTGTGCGGCGGGATGTTCGTGGCCATGCCGACGGCGATCCCGCCGGAGCCGTTGACGAGGAGGTTGGGGAACCGGGCGGGCAGGACCTTCGGCTGGATCTCGTAGCCGTCGTAGTTGGGCTCGAAATCGACGGTCTCCTCGTCGATGTCGCGGATGAGCTCCATCGAGAGCTTGGAGAGCCGGCATTCCGTGTTGTGGCTCACGAACCCGTTACTGACGAACGAATGGTCGTCCGAGTCGACCCTGATCGAGTAGACGGGGCGGACACCGGCAGGCTCGACCGACGCGACCCGGGCGTAGTAGTAGCGGCCGTCGACCAGCGGTTCCACGACGCTCTTCACCTCGTCGGAGGCGATCTTTCCCAGGATGAGGTCGCGGTCGCGCTCCCAGCGCTCGACCCGGTCGAGGTTGTGCTTGACGAGCCAGGCCCGGTCTTTGGCGGGAGAGCCGCACTCGGCCCGCACGTACTCGCCGAGGAACGGCACGTGGTCGGCCGAGAGAGCGCGGCTGGTCACCGGGATCTCAGCGAGCAGCCTGACGAGCTTCTGTTGCTTCTCGCCGAAGAAACCGATCTCGCTTGCAAACAAGCGGGCGTCTCGGCGGTTCGTGATAACGACCTTGATCTCTCCGCGTTGAGACCTCGAAAGGCGCCCCACAACGCCAAACTCGAGCAGAAGCATCTGTACATGGCGAGCGAGATCCTCGCTAAATGTGCAGTAGCTGATCTGAATGGAGTTGCGGGGCAGGGCCGAGCACGAGCCGTCCCCTTCGAAGAGTGCTTGTAGGACGATCCGTTTGAATTCTGCATTCGCGGCCCACACGTAGGGGGGGAGCGCTTTCTGTCTCGCGTTGCCGCAGACGATCGACGCGAGGGGTGTGAGCGCGAAGCAGTCCCGGCCCAGCACGTCGAGTCGGTGAAGTATGCGGCCCGACTTCAGCGTCTCTTGACGCACGACTCTGGAGCCACCGACCACGGCGTCGAAGGCGTCGACCACCTCGAGGAAGAATTCTTCGTCGGTGTTCGCGAAGCCGGAGCGTTTCTCGGAGGCGTGCCCCTCGGACAACCACGCTCCGGTCAGAAGGGCGGTCTGATACTCGGCCTGTGTCAGAAATCCTCTGTCCGCTGGGACATCTCTATGGATCGCGACGAAGTCTCCGGGCTTGACTTCCTCGAGGAGTTTCCACATCAACATTGGGACCCCCACTGCGCTGACCAGGCACAAGACGGGGTGATTAACGGTCCCGGTCACCTCGAAACCCTCCGCCGTTCGGAGACGGAGCGTCTCGTGGTCGCCGCTGTGGAAGAGCTTCGTCGCGCGCACAGGGTTGCCGGAGCGATCGAGAACCTTGAGATCGATGTCGACCTCGGCGTCCGAGGGAACGTCTGCGAGGGAATCGATCCTGCGCGTGCCGTCAACAGTGCGCACGAGCGCGTCGCCCGAAAGACAGTAGCGCATCGCCGCCGGGGCGTCGCCGTCTATCGAGCCGAAGTTGCCCTGCCCGTCGATCAGCAGGTTCCGCGTCGAGAAGTCTTGCGCGAGCCTCGCCAGCGCGTCGTAGATGGCCTGGTCGCCGTGCGGGTGGTACTTCTTCATGACGTCGCCGACCAGGGCCGCGCACTTGCGGAACGGCCGGTCGGGCCGCAGCCCTGCCTCGAGGGCCGCGTAGATGATCCGCCGGTGCACAGGCTTGAGCCCGTCGCGGACGTCCGGCAGCGCGCGCGACACGATGACCGACATCGCGTATTCGAGGAACGAGTACTGGACCTCCTCCTCGATCGTTATCGCGCTGATCGAGGGATCGTCCTCCGGTGGGAACGGCTCCTGCGTCGGTTCGTCGGCCATGGCTCCTCAGATGTCCAGGAAGCGCACGTCTTTCGCGTTGCGCTGGATGAATCCCTTACGTTTCTCGACGTCCTCGCCCATGAGGGTCGAGAACATCTCCTCCGCGGCCGCCGCGTCCTCCATCGTCACGCGCAGCAGCGTCCTCCGCTCGGGGTCGAGTGTGGTCTCCCAGAGCTCGGACGGGTTCATCTCGCCGAGCCCCTTGAAGCGCGACGCCTCGATCTTCGAGCCGTTGTTCGCGGCCTTGAACGCCTCGAGCTCGTCGTCGTTCTTGAAGTAGTGCACCTTGCCCTTGTAAGGCACGCGGTACAGAGGCGGTTGGGCAACGTAGATGTAGTCCCGCTCGATCAGTGGGCGCATGTGGCGGAAGAAGAACGTCAGCAGCAACGTCTTGATGTGCGCCCCGTCGACGTCGGCATCCGCCATCGAAACGATCTTGTGGTACCGACACTTCTCTGGATCGAACTCGTCGCCGATACCGGTGCCGATTGCGGTGATGATCGCCTGGATCTCCTTGTTCTCGAGGATCTTGGCGAGACGCGCCCGTTCCACGTTCAGGATCTTGCCGCGCAGCGGCAGGATCGCCTGGAACTCGCGCTGGCGCGCCTGCTTCGCGCTTCCGCCGGCCGAGTCGCCCTCCACGATCAAGAGCTCGGAGCGCGACGGGTCGTTCGATTGGCAGTCGGCGAGCTTGCCGGGGAGCGTCGACGACTCGAGCAG
>DATADL010000250.1:0-72036 GCA_036258555.1 Actinomycetota bacterium
GGCCGAATGCTCGCCAAGAGGGAGAAAAGGGAGAGATTCTGGAGAGCGTGCTCCAGCGCGCGGTCAAGGCGCGGCAGCCGCCCGAGCCTTCCTTTTCGGCCTTGTCACCGATCGGCCCAAGGCGGCCGGGCCAGGACAACAGTTCCCGAGATCGCTAGTTGTGGGCGCGAAGGTGCAGATCGTGCCTGCACAGATGTGCAACGACCCCCGCCGGGGGGACGCACCAGAAGGGAACGCCGCGGACCGTTGCGGTCGTGGCAGCTCTCCCCGTTCTCTCCGCCGGCGTCGAGGCGCGCTACGGCGCGCCGATCTTCAGCCGCTCCGCCACGGGTGACGACGTTCGCGGGATCCACAAAGTGTTCGCAGTAACGTGCTCGAGGGCCTCTACTGCGTCTTCACAACGTCGATCAGGGCGTACATACGCGGCTTACACGGCACCCCGAGCAGAGAATCGCAATCCCGGCGCTGGTTGGCATCAGAAGACCAAGAGGACCAGGGCAGAGTCGACTGCCGAACCTCACACAGAGTAAACACTTGGGTATATAGTTGAGCGTCTAGCAGGGCACCACGGGAAGGGCCGTGAGATGAGCGAGCGGGGGCGAGAGGGCGGGCCTGGCCCCCCGAAAGCCGTCCGGCTGACGTTCACCTTCGAGGGCGACGAGGTCCGCCTCGTAAGCCGACAGCCCGTAGAGATGATCGCTCCTCCCACCGACAAGCTCGACGGGTACGAGCACGAGCAAGGCTTCTGGCTCGAGGTCCGTACCGGCCAAGACGAAACGCTTCACCGCCAAGTGATGCAGGATCCCCTCCGCTACGACGTCGAGGTCTTCTCTC
This sequence comes from Actinomycetota bacterium, assembly GCA_036258555.1. Classification (GTDB taxonomy): domain Bacteria; phylum Actinomycetota; class CADDZG01; order CADDZG01; family WHSQ01; genus JALZEG01. Next base: position 835 of record DATADL010000250.1, read on the forward strand.
CCGATCCCGAGCAGTCCGTGTTCCGAATCCCGGTGGGCGAGCGGTCGGGAAGCTTCACGGTCGTGGTTCCCGACCTCAGCGAGGCCGACCATGTCGCGCTGCTGAGCAGCGGAGCGCCTACCGCCGCCGCCCGCGGCATGACACCCGAGGCGGCAGCTCGTGCTCCATCCGGCCCGGCTACCGAGTTCGCCCGGTTCCCGCTTCGGCCCGATCGGGGAGGCGGTGGAGCATGACCACGGCAGACGGTTCGATCCTCGGCGTTACGCAGATAGTCGACAACGGCGCGCCGCGATGGGACCTGGTGATCCTCTCCGACGGGTATCAGGCCTCCCAGATGACCCAGTACGCGGCCGACGTGCAGCGGTTCGTCGACACCATGTTCCGAACCCCTCCCTTCGACGAGCTACGCCGCGCGATCAATGTCCACCGCGTCGACGTCACTTCCACGGACAGCGGTGCAGACGATCCTGTGGCCTGCGGTGGATCGGGGGCGACGGCGCGCACTTTCTTCGACGCCACGTTCTGTGGCGGTGGAATCCAACGGCTTCTCGTGGTGGACAACGCCACTGCCCTGAGCACTGCAGGCGCCCAAGTGCCTCAATGGGACGTGGTTCTGGTACTCGTCAACTCGACGATCTACGGCGGAGCGGGCGGCGCCGTGGCGACCTTCTCGCTCGCCGCGGGCGCCGAGCAGATCGCACTCCACGAGCTGGGCCACACGGCTTTCGGACTCGCCGACGAGTACGAAACCCTCCGAGGGTGCGCCAGCGGGGAGACCGACCGCAACAACCATCCGGCTACTGCAGAACTTGCCCAGGCGAATGTCACGATCAACACCGATCGGGCGACCCTGAAGTGGCGCCATCTGGTTCGGGCAGCCACCCGCATCCCGACCACTGAGAACGCAAACTGTGCGCAGTGCGATCCGCAGCCGAGCCCGGTGCCGGCCGGCACCGTCGGTCTCTTCGAAGGAGCCGACTCCTACCACTGCGACGGCTACCGGCCGGAGTTCAACTGCATGATGCGAACTCTCGGCAGCCCCTTCTGCGCAGTCTGCCGCGAGCGGATCTCCGCAGTACTGACGCGGCACCTGCCCGAGGCACTCGAGGACAAGGTCGTCCTCAGCGACAGCAGCGGGCGGGGGCCGGCCCTCGCCTCCCACGATGGGCGCCTGTTCTTGGCCTGGAGGGGATCGGGCAACCCGCAGCTGAACCTGATGTTCTCCGACGACAACGGGGCGACGTTCCGCGGCAAGAAGGTCTTTGGCGACACCAGCCCCCACAGCCCCGCCCTCGCTTCCCACGGCGGGCGCCTGTTCTTGTCCTGGGCGGGTCGGGGGAACGAGAACCTCCACGTCGCGAAGGTAAGGTTCTTCGCCAATACGGCGGGGGGATTCGGCATCGACGGGCTAGAGGACAAGGTCGTCCTGAGCGACAGCAGCGGGCGGGGGCCGGCCCTGGCCTCCCACGATGGGCGCCTGTTCTTGGCCTGGAGGGGATCGGGCAACCGGCAGCTGAACCTGATGTTCTCCGACGACAACGGGGCGACGTTTCGCGGCAAGAAGATCTTGGGCGAAACCAGCCCGCACAGCCCCGCCCTCGCTTCTCACGGCGGGCGCCTGTTGTTGTCCTGGGCCGGAGAGGGGGACGAGAATCTCAACGTCGCCAAGGTCAGGTTCTTCGCCAATACAGCCGGGGGATTCGGCATCGACGGGCTAGAGGACAAGGTCATCCTCAGCGACTCCAGCGGGAGCGGGCCGGCCCTGGCCTCGTACCAGCGCTCTCGCTGCCGGCGCCTGTCCTTGGCCTGGAAGGGATCGGGCAACCCGCAGCTGAACCTGATGTTCTCCGACGACAACGGGGCGACGTTCCGCGGCAAGAGGGTCCTGGGCGACAGCAGTCCCCACAGCCCCGCCCTCGCTTCCCATGGCGGGCGCCTGTTGTTGTCCTGGGCCGGGGAGGGAGACGAGAACCTCAACGTCGCCAAGGTCAGGTTGTCGCTGTTGACAGAGATCTTGTGGCCGCGGCGAGTGCTCGCGTCGCACGGCGGCGGTAGCCCCGACGAAGACCCAAGGCGCGTCCTCGGCGACCCCAATGGAACGGTGTACGTGGTCATACCGGGCGCAGTCACCGGGACGGTCGGCGCGACTTTCGGAGATTTTGGAGAGTCCCGTGGCAGGTACTATCCGCGCCTCGTCGAGCTGCTGGGCGCGAGCCCTCCCGTGACTCACAACCCCGTGCGGCCGGAGGACTTTGCACGCGCCGACGTCGTGGCCTTCGAGCGCAACGGACCAGGCCCGGCGCCGAGCGGAGGCTGGGAGAGGTGCGACTTCGTCTTCACGGACGCCGTCACCAGCGTTTCGGTGAGCGTCGACGACAGCGCCGGCGCGGCGCTCGACCCACACGTCCTGGGGAACGGCAGCATCACCGGGTCGGCGTACAAGAACTACTTCGGCGTGACGAGCGGCGACCCCATCGCGGACGGCGAGGTCATCTCGTTCCTGTTGTTTGCACTGCCAGAGCTGAACAAAGACCACCCGAATTTCACCGTCGAAGTGAGGGGTCGGGCCCCCGGAGAGACGGCGTCCTTTACACCTGACATCGATGCCATCGGCCTGCTGCGCTGCGCAGATTTTTGACGAGAGGGGCCTGGTCTCCTTCGGCAGCAGCCGACCCGTCGCGCTGCGAGAAGACTCTCAGGCCGCGCCCCGAGAGTCTTCTCGCTCGCCTTGCCGGTCGGCTGTTCCTCGCTAGTTCAGACGTTCGAACTTCAGGCGATCCACGACGACCGTCCCGTAGGCCGTGGTGTTCGTCAGGTTCGCGCGGACGTGCACGTCGACGGCGCCCGTGCTCGACGGCAGTTGGTACGACTTCTGGATCGTCTGGAACCCCGTCCCGGTTGCACACAGGAACGCGTTCCGCTCGCCCAGGAACGTCCCGCCGACGCTCGTGTACGCGTGGATCGTGAGCCTCGCCCGGAAGTCGCAGATGTTGTTCTGCGTCACGTTCTGCAGCTTCACGTCTGCCGTCGCCTCGTAGGTCTGGTTCGGACTCGCGCTGAAGTTCTTGTACATGCCGGCGTCGCCGGTGTTGTCCGCCTCCTGCTTGATCTTGAAGTACTGATGGTTGTCCTGCGTCCACAGGTCGCGCTCGTTGCTGGAGAAGTCGTTCGTGCCCTGCAGATAGCGGTCGTCGACCCCGTCGGCGTCGCCTCCGTCCGTGAACAAGTCGTGGTTGAAGATCACGCCGATGCTGGGATCCGCAGTGGCCGGAGAAGCCAGGGCGGCGACCAGCACTGCCAGGATCGCGATCGCGGTCGATCGCCTGATCACATGCGTCATGATGCAACTCGTTTCTCTCGCGCGTTGACGAGCGTAATGAAGCGGTTGACAGCTCTACGCCTCCGGTTCGAGGCGGTCACACCGCGCGATGCACCTGCTAGTACATGTCCCCGTCAAGAGAACGGTCAAGAGGGTTACGGAGATCCTGGCTCCAACCGGCCGTGGCACTCGCGCCCGCAATGGATCACCGCTGGCAACCGTGCGACCCGGGCGCGACGTCGCGGGTCTCACCCCCACGCACGGAGACGCAATCGCGAGTTCCGTCGGGCCAGAGCACCTCGACCGTCGCGGTCTCTCGAAGCCCAAGCCCGAAGTGGACAGGGTTGGTCTGAGATTGGCTCGTGAACGCCACGCCGTCCGTCACCTGATGCCAGCGCCGGAGGTCGTCGCTTCTCAACAAGAGGCGGGCGCCATAGGCATACGGGTTCTTCGGCCCGCCCAGCAGCCTCACCGCGACCCAATTGCCTGCGACGGTCCGATTCGCGAGCAGCATCGACCGGCCAAAGACGTCGAGGTACCCGTTCGTGACGAACAGATCCATCGCACCATCCCCGTCGAAGTCCGCGACCGAAGCGGAGTCCCCGTTGCCCCGGCTCGGTCCGCCGAGTGACGGCACAGCGGTCCTGACGAGTCTCCCTGCGGTGTTCAGCCACAGCGAGTCCTCGTGGTTACGGGCGCCGGGGCGGGGGGGATCGCCGGTCGCGCCCTCCACCAGGAAGAGGTCGAGGTCCCCGTCGTTCTCCACGTCCAGCCACTGCGCCACCCGTCCCGCGCGCAGTCGCGTGTCGATCGTCACGGTCGTCTCCGCGCGTCCGCGCCGCAGGACGAGCAATCGTTCCTCGGATACGAGCGCCAGGTCGGGGTACGCATCGGACGCGAGCTCCCCCCACGATGCCGACAACCAGGAACGGCCCGTGACGCGCGGCAGGTCGATCTCGTGAAAGGTCCCGCCTCGGTTCTCGTACGCGCGAGACCCGACGAACCCATGACCCAGGACCAACAGGTCGGGATCGCCGTCCACGTCCCAATCGCTCCAGGTAGAGCTCCTGGTCGCGATCTCCGACGACGCTTCGGATTCCACCGCGACGAAGCCGTCACCGGTGTTCTCGTACAGGCGGTTCGGAACCCCGCTCCTGATCTCGTTCGCGACGTACAGATCGAGGTCCTCGTCCGAGTCGTAGTCCAGCCAGTGGACCGACCGCGCGCGACCTAGTGGGTCGTCCACCCGAAGGTCGCGGGCATGGTCGGCCAGGCCCCCGTTCGCGGAGAGCCACAGCCTGTTGGGTCCGGAGCCCTGTCCGTCCTGCGCCCCCGAGCCACAGTAGAGATCGGGAAGGCCGTCGCCGTCGGCTTCGCCCCAGGCGCAACCGTGCCTGTCGTAGATGAGCCTCCCCGGGGCGGGCTCGTTGAGAGACGACTCCATCTCCAGCCCCCGCTCGAACGTGGCTCCGGAGCTCGTGAAGTAGCGCGCATGTCTCTTGTGGCGGTTGATCAGCAGATCGGGCGACCCGTCCAGATCCGCGTCCACGAAAGTGGATCCCCAGCTCGGGGTCGCCGGCAGATCCAAACCGACGCGCTTCGTCACGGGGACGAAAGTGATGCGACCCGGGGATCCGGCGATCGGAGGAGGGGTGGGCGGCTCGGGCGACGATCCGGTGCACGCCGCCGCACTCGAGACCGCCAACAACATCACGGGGGCAAGAGCTCTAATGCGCACGAAGGGGACCGACCTCGCGTCAGCCGTCACGCGAGCACGCTTTCAGCTCCGAGTAGGTGAGCGCGGTCGAGAAGACGTTCTTCTCCCGCTCTGCAGCGGGCGGTTGGTCGTCCGGCGCGTTGTCGCCGATCGTGTAGGCGCGCAGATACTCGGCCACGTCGGCTCGCTCGAAACCCGCGTCCGCGAGAACGGCCTCGTCGAGGAGCAGCTGGAACCCGCGATTCGCCAGCACGACCTCCTCGCCGTCGGGGCTGAACCGTCGATTGACGTCCCTCGTGACCTCGGCGACGTCGATCGGCCATCCCCCTCTCGTCTCGGGATAGGGCGCCATCCCGTGGTCGGCCGTCAGCGCGAGGACGTAGCGTCCCCTCCCGACCAGCTCGTCCAACGCGCGCACCAGTCGCCCGAGCTCGGCGTCCTGTTGCTCGAGGTTCTCGCGGACCTGGGGCTCTTCCATGTTCCATGCGTGACCCGCCAGATCGGTGCTCTTGTAGTTCGTGAAGAAGAGATCCGCGACGGAATCCGATCCGAAGCCTTCCCGGCGCAGCAACTGGACGATCTTGTCGGTCTGCAGGATGTTCCACGGAGGCATCGCGCGGATCAAACCGTCCTGAGGGTTGAGCGGGGTGCCGAGCCACATCCCGTCGGCCAACCCGTCTCGACCGTCTACCTCGGCGATAGCGGCCTCGAGACCCGATACGTCGTGTACGTATCCCGGAAGCCGGTAGAAGTCGTGGTTCGTCGTGAAAGAGGTAGGAGTCGAGAGATCGTCCAGAACCGCGATGTCCTTGTCGCCCTCCACCTGGGACCCGTGGCCGATCATGCCTACGTGCCAGAAATCGTGTGCGACGACGGCGACCTCCGCACGATCACGGTTCGCAGAGTCCCAGAGGTCCGCAAGTGCCCGCTTCTCGAGCAGGCGAGGCGAACCGTCCTCCCACGGATCGACGACGACGCCCTCGAGCTGGATCTTCACGTCCGGAAGCCCGTGCGTCGCGGCGAAGAACCCCGTGCCCAGCGTCGCGTGGACGGCAGGCGTGACCGACGGCGACGACCCGGCGGTCGCTTTCGTGTACGTGGTCCCGCGCCTCTGCAGGTCGCGCAGATTGGGCCACGCTCGAGACCATCGCCGGAGGACGTTGGTCCCCGCTCCGTCCCAGACCACCGTCACGATCAGGCGCGGAGCGGAATCGGTCCCTTCGACCAAGGCCTCGTCCAGCACGCGGCCATCGCGCTCTGGGAACCGGTGGAACCGGAGAAGCCGTGCGTAGGTCGGAGCGATGTCGGCGATCGTGACCGAACGAGAGGAACGGACTCCCGCTCGGATGTGTCCCGGGCCGAATAGGACCAGCGGAATGCGCTGCGTGAAACCCCACGGCGTGGAATGGATGGTGCCGAGCTGGTTCGGCGCATCCTCCACCATCACTACGTCGCCGGAGCGCCCCGCGAAGTACCCACGCATAACCCTTCCGAGAATCCGTGGGGGGACGTCGCACTTCGGCGACGAGCCGGCATCGGCGTGAACCGGCGGCACGGCGACGCCCTGCCGCCGTCTACGCCCCGCCTCCTCGTTGCTCGACGCGTATACGGCGGCTACGGCCATCGAGAGGATCGCCAGGGCACCCGCGACGTATGGTCTCACGCAATCCTCAGCCTTGATCCGAGGTCGGTTGTGAACGTCGCAGAGATTACCTACGTGGTCGACGTGAGCTCACCGCTCGGCCCGTCTGCAAGAAGTCCGCGAGAGTGGTCTCCCACAACGCCGATCGGAGCGGCCGGGCGCGGCCGCCGACCGCGGAGTACACTCCGGGCAAACCGGGGATAACGGGCGACTCGGGAGGTGCCCATGGCGGCTCGTGGGGGGCGCGGCAAACTCTCGTTGCACAAAGAGACTCTGCGCGCGCTGCAGGACGTCGATCTCGACGCGGTTGTCGGCGGAGGAGGCGCCACGATCACGTGCGAGCCGGCGACGATCGAGACGGCTGTTCGCACCGTGTGCGACCCACCCCCGTGGGTCAGCACCAGCCCACCCACCCACATGTGTCAGTAACTCGATCTAGGGGACGCGAGGAGGTGGAAGTGGGGAACGAGATCAAGAAGCTCACGCTGGTCAAGGAGACGCTGCGCGACCTGAACGAGCGCGAGCTGAAACGCGCCGCCGGCGGATACAGGGAGGTGCTCCCGCCGCCGACCGGGTGCGAGAACACCGGCATCATCTGCGAGTACTCCGAACGGACCTGTTGCTTCTCGGTCTGAGAGCCGTCGGGTAAGGCGGGCGGCTCGACCGCTCGCCTTATCCCTCGTGTCGCGGCGTCGTGTCATCGTGACCCGGTGACGACAACGTGGAGACCGCTGCTCGAAGGGCGGGCCGCGGCCAGAGCGGACGACGCCGTGACCGGCATCCTCGCCGCGCTGGAGCAACCACCTCGCGCAAGCGATCGCGACGACGTCGACGATGTTCAGCAACGGATAGACGAGCTGTCCTTGGCGCGGGGACGCGCGGGCTACGCGCTCTTGCTCGGTTCCAAAGCCTTGCTCGACGACGACCGAGACACCGAAGCGCGGTGCGCGGCCCTTCTCGGCGAGGCGATCGACGGCCTCGCGACGGTGCCGATGGGTCCTTCGTTGTTCATGGGTTTCTCGGGCGTCGCATGGGTCGCGGACGTCCTGGACCGGGCGTTGTTCCGTTCTCGCGAGGACCCGAACGAGGCGATCGACGAGGCCCTGGTCGCGTTGCTCGAGAGCGGGGACGTCCGAGGCTTCGACCTGATCAGCGGTCTCGTCGGGCTCGGCGTGTACCTGCTCCAGAGACTCCCGCGTCCCGCCGCCGTCGCGGGCTTGCAGCGAATCGTCGAGCTGCTCCGTCTCCGCGGCCGCGGCGCCCCCGACGGCGTCTCGTGGTTCGTCGCGGCCGAGGAGTTGCCGGCGGGGACGCGTGAGGTCTTCCGCAAGGGTTACTTCAACCTGGGGATGGCCCACGGGTGCGCCGGAGTGATCGCGCTGACGGCCGGCGTCGTCAGGAACGGCGTAGCGGTCGCCGGGGCCCGGGAGCTCCTCGACGAAGCCGTCTCGTGGCTGCTCGCACGCGAGACCCGCGACGCCGAGGATTCGGTGTTCCCTGCCGTGATCGGACCGGACGGCCGCGCCGACCCCGGCCGGACCGCGTGGTGCTACGGCGATCCGGGCGTCGCCGCGGCTCTCGCGCTAGCGGCGTCGGCCACGGGCGAACGGACCTGGCGCGCCGAGGCCCACAGGATCGCTCTCGGCGTCGCCCGACGCCCGGAACAGCGGTGCGGCGTTCGGGACGCGTGCCTCTGCCACGGATCTGCAGGCCTCGCCCACATCCTCAACCGTCTCGCGGTCGAGCTCGAGGACGAGGAGCTCGCCGACGCCGCTCGCAAGTGGTTCGACAGGACGCTGGACATGAGAGCCCCCGGCACCGGAGTCGGTGGGTTCCGGACCTACCGGGCGGGCCGGGACGCCGACGCGCGCTGGATCGACCATCCGGGCCTTCTCGCCGGATCGACCGGGATCGCACTGGCGCTGCTCTCGGCGATCCGTGACGACCCCCCGGTCTGGGACGGCGCGCTCCTGCTGTCCCACCCTGCGTAGATGCGGGCGGGGTGAACCGGCGTCTCCGAACGAGCGTCTAAACGAATGATGACGTCCCTCCACCGAGTGGCCACCGGGCTTGCGGTGTTGGTCGCGATCGTCGGAAGCGGCTGCGAGCCGGACCGCCGGTCGATTTCGAGAGGCTCGCGAGAGCCGTCTCCCTTCGTCCGCGAACCGGAACCGCGTTGCAGCGACGAGCGCGTCCCCCACCGGAAACCTCACGTCCGGGCGATGGCTTTCCCACGGGGGCCGGGGCCCGCCTACGTGGGTCTCGGAACGGGCGGCGTCGTGTACTACGCACGCGACGCGCGCGAGCACCGCGGCTGGTACTACAACAAGGTCCTGATCGGGATCTCGCCGGACTACCGCCTGGGCATGTCGGTCAACGGCCGGCGCCGGGACGGGCGCGAGATCGTGCGATGGCACAACGGTCGTTTCCCCGGCGAGCCGACCGTCGTGCTGGACATCCCCGCCGACGAAGGCGGAAGGGGGTGGCGCTTCGTGGCGGGAGACATCCTGATCCGCGCCCCGGGCTGCTACGTCATACGACTCGAGGGCAGCGACTTCCTGGAAGAGGTCCGCTTTCGGGCCGAACCGGCTCCGCGCTCCGGGATCCGGTGCCGCGCGCCGCGAGGCGCGTACGCGCCGGCGGTGACTCCTGCCGAGGGACCTGCCGGGTCCGAGGCGACGGTGTCCGGTCCGTTGCCCTTGTACGGCAAGTCCGGCCGCTATCGCGGTCCGGCAGGGAAGAAGGTCGAGCTGTGGTGGAACCTCGTCCCGAGTCGTTACACCACTGCCGTCTCGTTTGGATCCTCGTCTCCCGAACCACAAGCGGCACGCGACGGGAGGGCCCTCATGGTCGGGCGGACGCGTCTCCGGGGCGAGTGCAGGTTCGCGATCGATTTCGACGTCCCCGCGGTCGCGCCGGGCGCCTATCCGCTCGTCGCGATCGGTTACGGCGAACGCGGAGCGGCGAAGCTTCCACCGATGCGCTTTCGTGTGACGGCCGGCGGCGCAGAGCGCCCTCAGGGAGGAGGCGGCTGATCTCGGTCCGGCCTCACCGCGGCGGGAGGGACCCAAGCGAGCGGAACGATCGTTCGCCGGGAACGAGGTTGACCTCCCGGGACACGCAGCCGCCGTCGCGGTCCAGGGCGTCTCCACGTACGAGTGGCTGACAAAGGAAAGCCCCGCGAGTCTGTAGTCGCCGCGTAAGGGCGGGCCGTGAACTATGCCGGGGATCGTCCGAGAAGTGCCGGCTCGGATGCCGCCGGCGCGGGTGATCCTTCGTCCCAGTTCTCCCACGTCTGGATCAGCCAGAAGACAGCGAACAGCACGATCTCGTAGGCCTCGACGACGAACGTCTCGTGGTCGCCGCCGATCCCGAGGACGGTTATCGCGATCCCGCCGACCGGCATGAGGAACGCGAGCACCGCGTAGAGCACGAAGTACGTGCGCGATTCGCCGTCGCGATTGGAGAGTGCCTTCGCGATCACGGCGCCCGTGAGGAAGACGAACATGAAGAGCGCCGCCAGACCGTGGACCTGCTTGTAGAACCCGCTCCAGGTCTCGATCAGCCACCACCCGAACGCCAGCGCTGCGGCGGTGAAGGCAAGCGACACCAGAGTTCCCGTGTCGACCGTCTGGATCGTCCCGCGGACCCCTCGATTCACGAAGAGCGCGACGACGGCCGCGATCGCGAGCCCGAAGGCGCCGGCAAGAAGAAGCGCGTCGAAGTTGTTCTCCACGTTCGCGATGACCCAGTCCGCGAGCTTCCCGTTCTGTATCGGCAGCGGGTTCGGCGGGATCGACCAGCACTTGCCGACGCCGGTGATCGGGACGATGGCGACGACGGGGGCGAGCATGCCCGCGATGTTGAGGCACACGTCCTCGAACGAGGTGCGGCCCTTTATGACGATCAACGCCAGGCCGATGGCGATCAGCGCGCCGACGAATATCGCGCGCGCGGGCGTGTAGTAGTAGGCGCTGATCGACGTCTGCCAGCACCCGACCTTGTCGTGCTCGATCGCGACCGCGGCCGCGAGGAAGAAGACCGCACCGACCATCCCGATACGGAGATAGCGATACGTCTTGATCGCGTCGTCTCGCGTCAGCCGTTCTGGACCCTCGAACAGCGTCCTCACCGTCGTCCCCCTCCCCACGCGGCCCGCAGCGACTCGTGCCCCGGGCTCAGCCCGGCCCTTCGTAACACTCGGTCAGCCGGGTCGTCCAGGAACGCTCCGCAGTGCTAGACGACCGGGGGCAAACCGACGGCAGTTCAGCTCTTCTTCGCCCGGCTCCTGGAGACGCGCGGCGGCTCGTCCGGCTGCTTCGGGTAGACGGGCGGCCACGGCGCGTCCATGAGGCCGTTCGCCCGGTCACGCTCGTGCATCTCGAGGAACGGCTCCAGCGATTGCGGGCGCTCGTTCATGTCCAGCCACGGGTCCTCGCCGTCCGGCAGCCGCTCGGGCAGCGACGCGATCGTCAGCTCGTCGGGATGGACCTCGTCTACGTCCTCCCACCGGAGCGGCGTCGACACCTGGGCTCCCGGGCGCGCCCTCACGCACCAGGCCCCGAACACGGTCTTGTGAGGCGCGTTCTGGTTGAAGTCGACGAACACCCGCTCGCCGCGGTCCTCCTTCCACCACTGCGCCGTGACGACGTCGGGACGCCGCCGCTCGAGCTCGCGGGCGACGGCGACCGCCGCGGCACGGACCTGGTACGAGTCCCAGCGCGGCTCCAGCCGGACGTACACGTGCATCCCCTTGTTCCCCGTCGTCTTCGGGTAGCCGACGACGCCGAGCTCGTCGAGGAGACCCCGCAGCTCGTGTGCCGCCGCGCGTACGTGCGTGAAGTCCGTGCCGGGCTGTGGATCGAGGTCCAGCCGGAGCTCGTCCGCGACCTCCGGCTCGGCCGCGAGGTACGGCCACACGTGGAACCCGAGGCAGCCGAGGTTGACCGCCCACGCGACGTGCGCGAGATCGGCGGCGACGAGGGCACGCGACTGCGTCCCGTTCGGGGTGCTGACGATCGTCGTCTGCAACCATTCCGGTGCGGACTCGGGGATGCGCTTCTGGAAGAACGACGACCCGGTCGCGCCGTTCGGGAAGCGCTGCAGCAACAGGGGACGGCCCCCCATCGTGCGCATCAGCGGATCGGCGAAACGCAGGTAGTGCCGGACGAGGTCGAGCTTCGTGTCCCCGCGCTCCGGAAAGAACACCTTGTCGGGGCTGGTGATCCTTACCTCGCGGCCCCCGATGACCACTACCTCGCTCTCGCGCGCCACGGCCCTCGTCAGCCCCTCGCGCTCGCCGGCAGGAGACGGCGGAGATCGTCGAGCGTGTCCGCTTCGTCGGCCCGCTTGTCCGGCCGGTACCGCTTCACCCGCGCGAAGCGGAGCGCGATCCCGCCGGGGTACCGCGTCGAGGTGTGGACGCCGTCCAGCGCGATCTCGACGACCAGCTCGGGCCGAACCAGGACCGCGATCCCCTCGCGCCCCACCTCGCGCTCGAGCAATGCGTTCGTCTGCCACCTGAGGAGGTCGTCGGTGAGGCCCTTGAAGCACTTCCCCACCATCGCGAACTCGTCCGTGCCGGGCACCCGTGCACCGAGGTGAAGGTTGGAGAGCCATCCCTGCCGGCGGCCGTGCCCCCACTCCGCACCGAGCACGACGAGGTCGTAAGTCTGCACGGGCTTCACCTTCCGCCACGCCTTGCCGCGACGACCTGCGGCGTACGGCGAGGCGGCGTCCTTCACCACGACGCCCTCGTGCCCCGCCTGCAGCGCGTCGTCGAGCACGCGCTGGGCCTCGCCCGGATCGGACGTGAGCACCGACGGGATCCTGAGCTCCGGTGCGAGCGCGTCGAGCCTCGCCGCGCGGTCCGCGAGCGGCGTGTCGAGCAGGTCCTCGCCGTCGACGTGGAGGAGGTCGAAGACGAACGTCACGACCCCCTCCGGGGGCGCGTCGGCGTCGATGCGGGACATCGTCTCCTGGAACGGCGCGGGTCCCCCCACGTCCATCCACAGCGCCTCTCCGTCCAGGACGACCTGGCTGACGGGAAGCCGCCTCACGGCGTCGGCTATGCCCCCCAGCGCGTGAGTGATGTCGTTCAGGTTGCGCGTGTAGATGCGGACGTCTTCGTCGCGACGATGGATCTGGATGCGGATGCCGTCGAGCTTCCACTCGACCGACGCGCGTTCGAAGCCGGCAACGGCCTCGCCCACGCCGGCGGCGGACGAGGCGAGCATGGGCAGGATCGGACGGAAGATCTCGAACCCGACGGCGCGGAGCCCCGCCTCGCCCTCCGTGAGCGCGACCGCGGCCGTGCGCGGGACGTCGCCCGAGAGCATCGACGCCCGCCGGACGACGTCGGCCGCCACCCCCGCCGCCGACGCGATCCCCTCGAGCATCAATCCGGTGAGGGCCCCCTGTCGGAGCTCGCCGGTGAACAGCCGCCTCAGGAAGCCGGACTCCGCCTCGGTCGCGCGACCGAACAGGTCCTCGACGATCTGCCGGCGAAGCCCTGCGGAGCCTGCGCCGGTCGCTTCCTGCACCGCCGTGATCGCGCGGTCGACGTCGTGGACCGCGAGCGACGCCGCGGAGGCGGGCGGTGCGTCGATCCCGTAGGCGAGCGCGTAGCCCACGCCGACGCGTCCCTGTCGCGGCACGCCGGACAGGAAGCCGACCGCGATCGGGACCTCGTCCGCGTCGAGCCTCCGCAGGAGATCCGCGAGGGTCGCGACCTTCCGGGAACGCGACGCAGTCCGCGCGAGCTCGTCGGACGCGGCGACGACCTCGGCGAACAACGTCATCGCCGGAAAATACGGCATCGCCCAGACGCTCTCTCGCGAGTCGGGTGCGGATCCGAGCGCGGGTTCCGCGGTACACCAGTGCGATGAGGCGGTACTGGGCGGTAGCAGGCGTCACGTTCGCGGCGTTCACGGTCGTCTTCGTCGCCGTCGAGGCGGCCGGGGTCTCGCTCCTGACCGACCCGCGGTCGGCGATGGACGGCGGCGGGTGGGCCGCCGGAGCGATCGGCGTCTCGCTCCTCGCGGTCGACGCCTTGCTGCCCGTCCCGTCGAGCGTGGTCATGGTCCTGCACGGAGCGCTCTACGGAGCCGTCGCGGGCGCGGCCCTCAGCCTCGCCGGCAGGATCGCGGCCGCCGCCGTCGGGTTCGCCCTCGGACGGCGCGGGGGCCCGGCCGTCGACCGGTACGTGGGCGCCGGCGAGCGTCTGCGTTCGCAAGAGCTCCTGGACCGCTGGGGCGTCCTCGGGATCGTCGCGTCTCGCCCGGTGCCCCTGGTCGCGGAGACGGTGATGGTCCTCGCGGGCGCGGCGCGCATGCCCTGGGGCGCGGCGCTCGCGGCCGCCGTCGCGGGCTCGCTCCCCGAGGTCGTCGTCTATGCGCTTGCAGGGTCCGTCGCGGCGAGCTTCGGCAACACGGCCGCAATCTTCCTCTCGCTGCTGGCGGTCGTCGCCGTCGCGTGGGTCGTCGTCGAGAGAAGAGCCCGCGTCCGGGCCTAGCCCGGCTCGAACGGGATCGACAGGTCCCCGCGCATGTAGCCGACCATGAGGTCCCCGTCCCAGCCTCCGAACCAGAACCGCACGTGCCAGGGCTGGTCGACCGCAGCCTCGCCCCCGAGGTCACCCTCGACGCTCTGAGGCCCGTTGACGTCGAACTCCCACGCGAGGCGGAAGCCGAGCTTGTTGATCACCCGGTCGCCCCAGAACTCGAGCTGGTAGAGGCGCGACGTCGCCTCCTGGATCGCCTGCTCGACGTCACGGCCTTTGGCCCTCTCGGCCTGCAGCCGCGCGATCTCGTCCTGGAGGAACGCGCGCCGGCCGCGGAAGTACGCGTAGCCGTCGAAGACCGATATCGCCTGCATCGCCTCGAGCGAGCTCCCGTCGAACGACACCGGAAGACGCCGCGCGTAGGTCGCCGGGTCCGCGATCTCCCACAGCTGCTGGTCCGGCTTCGCGGGGTTCACGTAGTCCACGGCCCGCAGCGACAGCAGCGACCCCCCGTCCGCGGTCTGCTTGTCGAGCGCGAGCTCGAACGGCGCGATCACGAACGCCATGGTGTCGTCCGAGCCGATGACGTTGTTGCGGCTGACGAACACGGGCCCCGAGAAGACGTCGCCGCGCCCGAGGAGCCGGACGTGCGCGCCGAGCAGGTTCGGCGACCCCGTCCACGGCTTCCCGTCGAACGTGACGGACGTGACGTCCACGCCGACGGATATCCCGATCTTGTCTGCGGGCGCGCGCAGGTTCTTCCGCACGTAGTCGTCGGGCTGCAGACGGATCACCTGGTCGAGTGGGTCCTCGCTCGGCAGCGCCATCGTGTACCCGCTGCGGCCGCGGGGCTCGTTCGTCGGATCCGGGTCGACCGCGATGCGGCACATGAAGTAGCCCTGGAAGCGTGCGGTCAGCAACTTGGCAGGTGCGGTCATCGCGGCCCCCTCAAGTCGACACGAACTTCGGATAGGCGCCGGCCTGGTAGATCTGGCGCAGGTTGAGCCCGATGCGATGGCTCGTCTGCCGGATGTACTCGAGCGACGAGCGCGTCTGGGGGTCCGGAGCGGCGGCGACGAGCCGCGCGATGCGCGCCGTCAGCTCCTCCCAGCGCGTGAGCATGGTCCGGATGTCGCCCAGCTTGGCGTCGAGCGGGTTCGCCAGCAGCGCCTGGTCACCTTCCGGGATGAAGTAGCTGGAGCCGACGCTGTATTCGCTCCCCCGGTCGATCGGCAGCTCGACGAGGACCTCGTTCAGCGGCCGGATGATCATCGTCATCGCCGGGGCGAACGCCATCTGGCTGAGCGCCGTCGCGAAGTGCGGGTAACGGTCCTGGGACGCGGGGACCGCACGCGCGTACAGGCCTGCGAGCATTAGCAGCAGCACCACGTACGCGTCGTTCGCGGTGTCGAAGAGCTCGCGTACGAATCCGTCGCGGATGTCGCCGGAGAGCGGGTTCGTCATCAGCTTGTACGCAGGGTCGAATCCGCGATCGGCGGTCAGGAGCCGCTGATACTCGTAGTAGATCTCCATGAAGCGGCGGAAGTGGCTGTCGAGGTTCCAGGGATCGCCGAGACCCTCGCCCTGCTTCAGGATCAGGTCCACCGCGGCGAGGGCCGAAGCGCGGTCCGTCACCGGGAAGACGAAGACGTTGTACTCGACCGGGATCTCGACCTCGGCCGGGTCGGTCACGAAGATGCCGTCGAGCGTGCGGAACGCGTCGGCGATCGCCTCGTAGAGCTCCTGCACGTTCCCCGCGGCGATCTCCATGTGCTCGTTCCGGTCGGCGTGCAGCCGCGCCGGCAACGTCTTCGGCTCGTCCTCTTGCTCCAGGCGGAAGCCGGCCGCATCGGGGCAGTCGAAGCACCAGAACGGATCGACGCCGTGCGGGAGGTCCGCGTACGGAGGGCTCTCGCCGCATACGAATCGTGCGACCGTTCTCACCGAGAAACGGTTGAAGGCGTACCGCAGCGAGATCGGCACGAGGTCGCCCTCGCTCGCCTCCCGAGCGAGGGTCGCCGCGCTGAAGTACGGCGACTGCAGGCCCTCCTTGCCGATGTTCTCGCGGTTGAAGTGAGGCGGGGCGCCGATCGCGGTGAGCATCTCGTTGACGAACGAGAGGTGCTCCATCTCTTGGCGGGCGATCATGAACAGCGTCGAGGACCAGCGCCGGACGTGCTCGTACTGGGCGGGCGTGCACTTTCCGGGCATGGGATCGCGCCGCAGAGAGAACCCGGCGTACAGGTACTGGACCATCAGCTGGTGCTCGACGTCGCCTGCGTCCATGAGAGCGTCGACGAGCTGCTCCCGCGTCCGGATCGGATCCATCGTTCTCCCTTCTTCGGGGCCTAGAGAGCGGGGACGGGCAGGCCCTTGTGCTCTAGCGGCTTGCGCCGCAGGGCCGGGCTCGACGGGGGTGGCGACGGAGCGGCCAGGGCCGGCGGACGCTCGAAGGAAGGTCCGGCCGTCGCGTCCGACCCCGGCGCGAGCGGCGTCTGCATCAGCCCCTTTGCGGCTACCTCGAGAGAGAACATCAGCTCGATGGCCGCGGTCAGCTTCGTGTCCGGGTCGGTGTTGAACGCGTCGTGGAGGCTCGCCAGCAGGTCCCAGTACATGGCGTTGAAACGCTGCGCCAGGTTGTAGACGTAGGAGCCCTCGACGAGCGCGGCCGTCGACGGGTTGTCGGCCATGGGCCACACGCCGTCGGGGTCGAAGTGGATCGGCGCCCCGCTGAAGTCGTAGCCCCCCGGCTTCACGACGAGCTCGCGTCCGCGGACGATCTCCTCGAACTTGTAGTAGTGCGCGAGCTCTCCCTCCGTGTCGTCCGGATCCGTAGCAGAGCTGCCCTCGCCCTGCTCGACGATCTCGTCGATCGCCTGGAACGCCGTCTCGAGGTCGTGGACGACGACGATCTCGCCCGGCCCCCTCCACTTCGTCAGCTGGGGCGACTGGGCGACGAACAGGTCGCCTCGTCCCGCAAGGCGCTCGAACCCTCTGCGGATCTCGTCGTAGAACCAGCCGATCGTGAGCCGGTGGTGCTCGAGCGGGTCGATCGTCTCGTCCGGCTCCTCGATCGCCATGAAGACGTCGCGGATGTGCTCGATCGACGCCTTCTTCAGCGAGACGGTGAGGTGGGGACGGAGCCCGCCCGGCAGCCGCCCCGGGTACGAGGGGACGAAGTCGCGGTGGCCGATCGAGGGGCTCCCGCCGATCGCGTTCAAGAGGTTGCACGCGAGGGCCATGTGGAGCATCTCCTCCACGACGACGCCCTGGATGATGCGGGCGACGCGGCGGTTGTGCCCGTCCTTGATCGAGAACAGCGACGTGAGGTACGTCGGGATCGTCGCGTGCTCGAGCTCGATCGCGTGCTGCAGCGCGCGCTTCAGGTCGTCGACCGTGTCGATCCGCATGTAGATCGGGTTGGCGAGCCACTGCTGGATCGCGGTCCGCTTCGCGGTCGAGAGGTCGCGCGTGACCGGCATGTAGTTGGGATGGGTCGCGGGAAGGCCGAACACGACCTGCAAGGACAGCAGGTGCTCGAGGCAGCTCTCGTAGCTCGTCAGGTCGAGCACACGCGCCATCACGGGGTACAGCCGTGCGTACTGGTAGAAGACCGGCTCGACGTGGTCGATCCACGTAGGTGCACCACCGGTGGCGAAGCCGCTCCACAACAGCACGCTGAGGACGTTCGTGGTCTCGGGCGCGAAGGCGCTCAGGTCCGCGCCCCGCCAGTCGTAACGCACGCCGTACACCTGGCCGTCGATGTACTTGCGCGGGTTCCCGGGGTCCGCCCCGACAAGCTCGACCTCCGCCGTCCCGTCCGGCCCCGTCGTCACGCTCGGGGGGAAGGCGACGGCGCCCGCGGGCTTGCCGACCTCGGGTCCCGGCACTGCCCCCTGCTGGACCTGTCCCTCCATCGCGGAGTTGTCCACGACGAGGTCGATCACCTGACCGGACGCGGGCGCGCCGAACGCGCGGGCGTACAGCGTCGTGGTCTGCGGCGCGCCCGGGTCGAGCCGGAAGACGAAGTCGTCGGCCTGCACCCAGGACCCGAGCGCGTCCTCTTCGAGGACGGGCTTCCCGCCCGACACGACCGCGAGACGCGTCGTCGTCGCGATCTGCAGCTGTTCCGCCGTCAGGCGGAACGCCTGGATGCCCGCGTCCTGATACCAGCTGCGGCGCAGGTAGTCGACGGTCCCGATCGGAACGGGGGGACCGTCCGTCGGGAGCAGCGCGACCTCGAGCAGGCCGACGTCCGCCTGGCTCCCGCCCGGTCCGGTCGTCGGGAGGCTGTTGGCGAGGTCGACGAACAGGACGCCGTCGGCGATGGTCGCAATCGCGAAGTTGAAGGGCGTCTTCGGACGGGGCCGCAGACGCCTGCCGGCGACGAAGTGGTGGGGCTCGCCGTCGACGTACGGGCCGATCGCGCCGGAGACCCTCCCGAGCGTGAACGTGGACGAGGTCCGGTCGTCGTCGAAGCCGTCGACGGTGAACTTGATGCTCAGCGTGTCCGGCCGCCCGAGGGCGTCGAGGAAGCGCGACGAGATCGTCGCCGGCCACTGCACCGACTGCAGCACCGACTGGTACGTGGCGCTGAAGAACGAGTCGGGCTGCCCCGCGGGGAAGCGGGTCCAGATGTCACCGAAGGCCGCCGGCTCGAAGGCGCCCGAGAACCCGTTCCCGGCGGCGGCCGAGCCGACGACGACCTCGAGTCCCCAGATCTGGGAGACCATCTGCTGCTCGGGGTCGAGGTCCACGAGCTTTGCCGACACCTGGTCGTCGGCAGCCGCGAAGCCCGCTCCGACCAGGGGGTCCGATTGGGGGTCGTCGCAGTAGGACCCGTCGGCGTAGCAGACGCTGGTGACCGCGCAGTCGAAGAACCTCCACGCGCCCGTCCCCTGCGGGTTCCACCAGCCGTTCGTCGCGCCGGCGCCGGGCCGGTGCCACGACGGCACGTATCTCGCCACGTCGAAGTGGGACGGGTCGTTGTTCACGGTCGACATGTCCGCCTGGAAGCTGCCGAAGAAGTGCATGCGCGGCCAGCCGAGATACGCCATCCCCCGTCCCCTTCCGTCACCCGTGTTAACGGGTGACTTTACGCGAGCGCCCCCGAACCTTCAAAACGCGGCGCAAGGGCGCGGCGGGGCTCAGAGATGCGGGAGTGGGAAGCCGCGCGTGAGCTCGAGGACCTCGCCGCCGACGCTCGAGATCGTCTGCTCGTCGTCTCGCTCGACGGCCTGGACGACGCGGTCGATCCACGCCGCGATCGACTCCATCTCGGCCTCTTTCATCCCGCGCGTGGTCGCGGCCGCCGTTCCCAGCCGGAGACCGGACGGGTCGAACGGCTTGCGCGGGTCGAAGGGGACGGTGTTGTAGTTGGTCGTGAGGCGCGCGCGGTCGAGTGCCTGCGCGACCGGCTTTCCGGGGACGCCCTTGTTCGTGAGGTCGACCAGGATCAGATGGTTGTCGGTGCCCCCCGACACGAGGTCGTAGCCGCGCTGGACCAGCCCCTCGGCGAGCGTTTGCGCGTTGCGCACGATCTGGTGCGCGTAGGCGCGGAAATCGGGCTGGGCCGCCTCGTGCAGCGCAACCGCGATCGCCGCGGTCGTGTGGTTGTGCGGTCCGCCCTGCAGCCCCGGGAAGACCGCACGGTCGATCGCCCGCGCGTGCTCCTCCCGGCACATCAACATCGCCCCCCGGGGGCCGCGCAGGGTCTTGTGGGTGGTAGTCGAGACGACGTCGGCGTGTCCGACCGGCGTGGGGTGGGCGCCTCCGGCGACGAGTCCGGCCACGTGCGCGATGTCGGCGACGAGGACGGCGTCGACCTCCGAGGCGACCTCGGCGAAGCCCGCGAAGTCGATCTGCCTCGGTATCGCCGTGCCCCCGCAGAAGATGACCTTCGGGCGTTCCCTCTTCGCGAGGTCGCGCACCTGGTCGAGGTCGGCGCGGCCGGTGTCCTTCCGGACGTCGTACGCGACGGAGCGGAACCACTTGCCGGTCACCGACACGTTCCAGCCGTGCGTCAGATGTCCCCCCATCGGAAGCGACATCCCCATCACGGCGTCGCCCGGCTCGAGGAACGCGAGGTAGATCGCGAGGTTCGCGGGAGACCCGGAGTACGGCTGGACGTTCGCGTGGTCGACGCCGAAGAGGCTCTTCGCGCGCTCGACCGCGAGCGTCTCGACCTCGTCCACGACCTGCTGGCCCTCGTAGTAGCGCTTGCGCGCGTATCCCTCGGAGTACTTGTTCGTTAGGACGGAGGAATACGCGTCGAGGACCGCGCGCGAGACGTGGTTCTCGGAGGCGATGAGGCAGATGGTCTCGGACTGCCGGGTGATCTCGCCGCGCAGCAGGTCGGCGACGGCGGGATCGGACTCTGCCACGACCTCGTGGGCCGTCGTCGTTTCGACGTTCATGCCTCTCGCCTCCAGACAGCATGGCGGCCGGCCTGAACGACGCGCTCGGGGGCCGCGGGGAAGACCTCAGGGACTGCTCGGAGGCTAGCACCCAGCTCTGCTGTCACACTCGGATGCGCCGCGCCGCCCACCGCCGGTCCACGAGGAGGTATCCGTGCCCCCGCAGATCAGATTCGACCACTGTGTCGTCCACGTCTCCGACTGGGAGCGCTCGAACGCGTTCTACCGCGACGTCGTCGGGGCCGAGGTCGTCGAGACGCCCGGCGGGCAGTGGGCATACCGCTTCGGCGAGCAGCAGCTGAACCTCCACGGGCCCGGCATCGACGTCGGCTCGAACGTCGCACGCATCCCGGTCGCCCCGGGCAACAGCGACCTCTGCTTCGTGTGGGCGGGTCCGATCGAGGGCGCAGCCGCGCACCTGCGGGAGCACGGCGTCGAGGTCGAGACGGGCCCGGTCGAGCGCTTCGGCGCCGGCGGGACCGGGACGAGCGTGTACTTCCGCGACCCCGACGGAAGCCTGCTGGAGTTCATCTCCTACGACTGAGGGGGATTCCGGGTCTCGAGGATCTTCTTCAGCGACTTCAGGTCGACCTCGTTCGCGCGGCGCATGGCCCGCGCCATCAGCGGGGCGGCCACGCTGCCGAATCCCGAGGGCCGGCCCCGGTTGCGCAGCGTCATCCGCGTGCCGCCCGACGGCTCGTCCGACCACGCATACGTCGTCTCCATCGGGAACGGACCCTCCGAGGTCGCCATCACGAAGCGCTCGCCCGGGACCCACTCCTTCACCTCGTAGGTGTACGCGATCGTGCGGCCCAGAAAACGGGCCACGAACGCGACCCGTGTCCCGACCCCCAACGGCTTCGGCGACCGCCACTCGACGCTCCGGATGTTCCGGTACCACGCGGTCGCGTTGTCGGGATCGGAGGCGTAGGCCGCGACGCCGGCGCGCGGGCGCTCGATCACGACCTCGGTGAGGACGTCGACGTCCATCGTCACCCACCCGGGGCGTTCGGCCCGGGATCGCGTCCGTCCGCAACCGCTGCGAGACGCGAGGCGTAGTGCTCCCACCCGTAGCGGTGGACCTCGACCTGCTCGTCGGGCAGCCCCTTGTGCGTGAGACGGACGAGCGTCCCGTCCCCGTCCGGGAAGAGCTCGATCACCACCGTCGTGGAGCCGGGCGCGACCGGCGGCCCCTCCTCCCATCCCCACGTGAACGCCACCCGGCGGTTCTCGACGACCTCTACGACACGGCCCGACGCGAAGCCGTCGCCGGTGACGTTGACACGCCACGTCCCGCCCTCGACGAGCTCGATCTCGGCGTCTGTCCCCTGCCACCGCATCCATCGCTCGGCGTCGGCGAAGTACGAGAACACGGTCGCGGGCGGGGCCCCTACGCGTCGCTCGACGACGAGGTCCTCGCCGACGGTCATCGCCTCGTCTCCTCCTCGGCCAGCTGCGCGAGCCTGTCGAGCGAACCGGTCCACATCTTCTCGAGCACCGTACGCAGGGGGCCGAGGGCGTCGGGGTCGGCCCTGTAGAGGCGCGTCCTGCCCTCGCGCCGGACCGAGACGAAGCCCGCGTCCCGCAGGACGGCGAGGTGCTGCGATACCGCCGGGAAGCTGACGTCGAAGCGGCTCGCGATGTCGCCCGCGGGAAGCTCTCGGTCCCACACGAGGCGGAGTATGGCGCGCCGCCGGGGCTCGGCCACGACCTGCAGGGGATCCACCTTTGACGTCACTCTCCGCTCGTGATATTTAAGTCTCACCTTAATCGAATGGAGGCTCTCGTGCCAACGATCCTGCTGCGCATGCCCGTCGAGGCCGAACCGAAGGCGATCTACGAGGCGGTGGCCACTGCCGACGGCGTCACCGGGTGGTGGAGCAACCACACCGAAGGTCCTGCGGGAGTCGGCTCGACGATGAAGGTCGCGTTCCCCGACGCCCCGATGACGTTCGACTTCGACGTCACCGAGGACGTGCCGGGCGAACGCGTCGCCTGGCGCTGCCTCGCCGGCCCGCCGGAATGGGTGGGGACCGACGTGCGGTTCGACGTCGAGACCGACCGGGACGGGGGCACGAGCGTGCTGTTCGCGCACGACGGCTGGGCCACGACCGACGAGTCCTTCCCGTTCATCGCGTACTCGTGGGCGCAGATCCTCCCGCGCCTCAAGAAGCTCTCCGAGACGGGCGAACGCGACCCCTTCTTCAGCTTCTAGAAGGGCGCTCGAAGGCGCGGCGCTCGGCCTCGACCTCGTCGCGCAGGTCGCACGCGTCGAGGTGGTCGTTCACGAGGCCCATCGCCTCCATGAACGCGTACACGGTCGTGGGCCCGACGAACGACCACCCGCGGCGCTTGAGGTCTTTGCTCATCGCGGTCGACTCCGCGCTCGTCGGGTTCGCCGCGAGCGTGGGCCAGTCGAGCCGGGAAGGTCGCGCGGCCGCGTCTGGCTCGTACGACCACACGTAGGCGGCGAGGCTGCCGAACTCCTCGACCAGCTCGAGACACCGCCGCGCGTTGTTGATCGTCGACTCGATCTTGCCGCGGTGGCGGACGATCGACGCGTCGCCGAGAAGGCGGTCGACGCTGCGGACGTTGAAGCGCGCGACCCTGGCGAAGTCGAACGAGGCGAAGGCGCGGCGGAAGCCCTCCCTCTTGCGAAGGATCGTCAACCAGCTGAGGCCGGACTGGAACCCCTCGAGGCAGAGCTTCTCGAAGAGCCTGCGGTCGTCCCGAAGTGGCCTGCCCCACTCGCGGTCGTGGTACCGGACGTACAGCGGGTCGGTGCCGCACCACCAGCAGCGCGTGACGCCGTCGTCGCCGGCGAGGACGCCCGAGTCGGGGACCTTCACGGCGCAGTCTTCCGGCGCCGTCCGGCGTAGTGGCGCGCGACGCGCGCCCGGGTCCCGCACTGCGTCGAGCACCATCTCTGTGACGGCCGGGTGCTCAGGTAGAACATCCCGCACGACGGCGCCGGGCAGCGGCGCAACCTCTCCGACTCGTCCGCGACGAGCTCCATGGCCGAACGCGCATAGCGCGCGAGGACCCTCTCGAGACCTCCGGCCGTCGTGACCGGGCGCAACGCCGCCTCCGCCGGATCGATCTCGAGCCACTCGGGCGCGCCGCGGCTCACCCGGTTGAGCTCGGCGAGGAGCCGGCGGGGGGGCCTCTCCCCCGCGGCGACGGTCCCGAGGACCTCCCTCACTACGGCGCGGAGATCCATGAGCTCTCTGCGGCCCTTGCACAGGACCGCGAAGGACCCCTCCGGGAGGAGCTCCGCCTCGAGCCGGGCCCAGCGCGCGTACTCCCCTTCCGGCGCGAGGAGGTCGTGCTCCTCACCGTCGACGATCGTGACGGTGTCGGCCAGGTCCAGGGCGGGTCCCTGGCCCAGCCACTCCCACGTCACGCGCAGCACGCGTTCCCTTGCTCCTCTCGACCTGACTAACGGGTATTAGCGGACTATCGCGTTAGTCGCTGCGGCCTGTCAAGAAACGACGACGGTCGCCGTCGGGCCCGCGTTGCAGGACCGCGGCCCCCGCCGCCTAACCACCCGTCCCATGAAGAGACTCTGCGCCGTCCTCGCCCTCGCCTGTGTCGCCCTCGCCGGGCTCCCCGGCACCGCCCTCGCCGACCACGACGACGGCATCTACGAGATCCCGACGAGGGACTTCTGGGACAAGACCAAGCTCACGGTCCTCGTCGTCCCGCCCGAGCACGGCCAGCTCTACAACGCCTACGGCCCCCTCGCCGGCGGGAACCCCGAGGAGGTCACCCCGTTCGAGAACAGCTACATCCGTGCGATGGAGGACTCGATCGAGGAGTGGCGCAACGGCGTGAGGAAGTTCGGGTCGGCGCTCCTCCGGAAGAAGCTGAAGTTCCCGACCTACGTCCTCGGCCGCGACGACGTGCCGCCGGAGGTCCTGCAGAACCCCGACATCCTCGTCGTGACCGACGAGAACAAGGGGCCCGTCCTCGGGTTCGCCTATTACAGCAAGCCGTGCATCGTGAACAACTCGCGCATGTTCACGCGGAGCTTCACCTACGCCGACATGTTCAACGTCATGGGCCAGGAGTTCGGCCACTGCCTCGGGCTCGGCCACGTCGGCAGCCAGGGCGGCGTCGAGCCGACCTCGTCCCAGAAGCACCCCGAGCACGACGTCATGAACGGGTTCTACGCGGACCCGATCGGCGGCGAGGGCGTCCACCTCCACTGCGTGAGCACCCTCGACGTGGCGGCGCTCGACTGGACGTTCAAGAAGGCGTCGGGCAGCGACAAGAACAAGACGATCTACATGCTGGTCGACGACTACGAGACCACCTGCGGCGGCGACGGTCGCGTGTCCCCGCAGGACAGGTCGGAGCGCTTCGTCTTCTAGCTCTCAGGGGCAGTCGCCGGCGGGCGCCGGCTCGGCGAGCTCGTTCGCGCCGAAGACCAC
Source organism: Actinomycetota bacterium (assembly GCA_036258555.1). Classification (GTDB taxonomy): domain Bacteria; phylum Actinomycetota; class CADDZG01; order CADDZG01; family WHSQ01; genus JALZEG01. The sequence continues at coordinate 25,863 of DATADL010000250.1, forward strand.
GCCGCGCAGCTGCTGGTCGGCCTCGTACTGCGCGTCGGCGAGCGGGCGCTCCGGCATCTCCGCCTCACCCCGCAGCACCTCGTATCCCGCCGCGACCGAGTGCTCGTTGATCCCGCCGTACCCGAGCACCGAGTACGCGTCGGCGGCGGCGGGCATCGTCTTCCAGGCGACCGGCGTCGTCGTGCAGCCCACGCAGAACGGGTTGCCGCCGGGGCCGTACTCCACGTAGTCCGGGGGCCGCGGCTCCCCTGCCCAATGGACGTCACCGTCGTCGCGGCCCTCCGACGGTAGGCCCTCCGCGGTGTGGAGGAAGACGTCTCTCAGCTCCTCGAGCGTGAACGCACCGTCGGCGAGCGGGCCCTTGGCCACGACCCCCTCGCGCCCGCACGCGACGAGGCCGTCGCGCACCCCGGTGAAGTCCGATCGCAGCAGCCGCCGCGCCTCGGCCACGAGCGCGGCCGCGCCTCCCGCCGCATACGGAGACGCCGCGCTCGTGCAGCACGCGATCGGGTCGGGCCTCATCTCTTCGACCGACCGCGCGATCGCGGTCATGCCCGCGTACGCGTCGGCGACGACGTGCGGCGGCGACCCCGACCACAACGTCGCCTTCCCGTTGTCGTGGCCGCCGACGAGCACCACGCCCGGCGGCGCCGTCGAGAGGAGGTAAGTCGGCGTGGGGGCCGCTCCGGCGAGATACGCCGTCCCGTTGCCCGAGGCCGCGAGCGTCAGCATCTTGGCCGCGGCGGCGGAGAAGGCCTCGGTGGTCGCGCCCGGGACCGGCGGCGGGACGAGGTTGATCCACGAGTTGGACTGGACGTCGATCCACCCTTGCTCGGCGGCCCACTCGACGCTGCGAGCACCCAGCCCCTCGATGGCGACGATCCGCGCCGTCGGAGCGAGCGAGCTCGGCGACCCTGCCGCACGCGAGGCGGTCATCGTGCCGTGCCCGTGGTCGTCCAGGATGTTGTGCTCGGCGCAGTCCTCCTGGAGGTAGGCGGCCGCCGGCGGCACCTGGATGGGCGACTCGCAGCTCGTGCCGCCGTCGCCGAACGAGATCGCGCCGGCGATCCGGGTCCCCGGGATCCAGTACAGCTTGCCGGGCTTCACCGCCCGCCACACCGCCTCGTCGCGCTCGAACGCCTCGTCGTACGGCGCCCCGAGCGTGAGCTTCAGCGCCTCGGCGTCCTCGGGGAACCCCGGGAGGTAGGTCGACGGGTGCCGCCGCGCCAGCGGGGACGTGTCGCGGAACGCGGGGCTGTAGGGGTTGATCCCCGTGTCGATGAGCGCCACGACGGCCTGCGGCGTGCGGGGGCGTGCGGCGGCCTTCGCGGCCCCCGGCGCGCCCAGCGCTCCGCCGACGAGAGCGAGGCACAGCGTGGGTGCGGCGACTCGCGAGGTCTTCACCCCGGATGTCTTCGGCGCTGGAGGGCCGGGGACCTTCCGCGGCTAGCAGCCGGAGTCGCGCGGCGGCGCCTCGCGGAGCGCCAGCTCCATCGCCCGGGCGAGGCGCAGGAGCTTGAAGCCCTCGAACGACCCGGAGAGACCGTACGTGCCCGTGTGTCCGTGCGGCCTTACCGGCCACACGAGCAGGCTGGAGCGATCGTAGGTCCACAGGAGCGCGGGCTCCCCCAGCACCTTCGTCGGGACCGCGGTGTCGCGGCCCCCGCATCCGTCCGGCGACGCGTACCCGTAGTAGATCCACAGGTCGTTGCGCCGGCTGACGAGCCTGAGCGATCCGACCATCCGACCGCCCCGGCGTCGCCAGTCGAGATGGCGCGGGTCCGCGAGCCATCCGCGGTAGCTCCTGATCCCCGCGAGCCGGTCGCGCGGGAGGACCACCGGGAAGTCGATGCGGCGCGCGAGCCGCTCGACCGCCACGCGGACCGGCACGTAGTGCGGCTCCCGCCAGCCCCGCCGCGGCTCCGGTGTGGGGGCAGGGGTCTCCTCCGGCGCAGCCGACGCCATCGCGTCCGGGGAGGCCGTCGCCCGCGCCCGGGTCACGTCGGCTCCTCTGCCCGGCGAGCAGCCGGCCAGGAGAAGGGCCCCCGCGGCGAGCATCGCAATCCGTCGCACGCCCATCAGACGCCGCGACCCGCGCCGGCGTTCTCCCGCAAGGGCGCGAGACTGGCGTCTCGTCGTCGGACCGAGTGGGGGGTCGCCATGCGGCGTTGGGTCGTAGGGATCGTGCTGTCGTCCGCGTTCGGAGGCCTGTGGGGTCCGCAGGCAACGGCCCTCCAGCCGCAAGGCGAGATCGCCCAGGACCGTATCGAGTACGGCGAGCTCCCGAGCGTCGCCGTCGCCGCCGCGGGTCGCATGTGGGTGCTCGACCGGTGGGGAGAGGCGATCGCCGAGATCGACCCCGCGACGAACGAGGTCGTGGGAGAGATCGACCTCGCCGAGCTCGGCCTCCGGAGCGCGTGGGACCTCGTCACCGTACGCGGCTCGCTGTGGATCTCGGCCGGACGGCACCGGTACGTCGAGCTCGATCCCGCCACGGGCGAGATCGCGTCGGACGTGCGCCGGCGGCGCAGCTCGAGTGAGCTCCAGGCAGCGCGCGGATCGCTCTGGCTCACGGAGAGCACCAGGCGCAAGGTGTGGTTGGTGCGGATGGACCCGCGCTCCGGCAAGACGGTCGCGCGCTTCAGGCTCGGCCGGACGAACACGCACGCGGGCAAGGTCGTCGCCTTCGACGGCTCGATATGGGCCCTGCGGGAGCACGGCCGGCACGTCGCCGGCACCGGCCCCAGCCCGACGTTCTACGTCACCGCGTCGCTGTGGAGGATCGACCCGCGCTCGAACGAGATCGTCGACAAGATGCCGCTCGGGTCGACGTATACGCGCGGCCCCGTGAACCCCGTCATCGGCGACATCGCGGTCGCGGACGGCGGGCTGTGGATGTCGCGCGTCCACGAGCGCCGCCTCGTCCTCGTCAACCCGCGCACGGGCCGCGTCCGCGACGTGCAGCCCGTGGCGGAGTTCCGTCTCCCCTGGGAGATCGAGGTCCTCGGCGAAGACGTCTGGGTGGGCGAGCTGAACGAGACGCGCATCGCCAGGGTCGAGCCTGCGACCGACGGCCGGACGTTCGTCGACGTCGACGCGCCGACGTCTTACATCGCGGCCGGGTTCGGATCGGTGTGGGCGCCGGTCGCGTCCGGGCCCGAGCCGCGCGGCGAGGTCGTCCGGCTGACCCCGAGGTAGTACGCCGGCGGCGTCAGGCTTCGACGAGCTCCGGCGAGTAGCCGGCGCCCGCAACGGCGCGCAGCAGCTCTTCGCCCGAGGTCGTGCCGTCGTGTCGGACGACGAGCGTCTTCGACTCGAGGTCGAGCGCCGCCTCCTTCACGCCGCCGACGTTCCCCACGGCGCGTTCGACGGTCTGCTTGCAGTGGCCGCACGTGGCGTCCGGCACCCGTAGGGTCGTCATGTCCCCTCCTATGACTTCACGAGCCGCTCGATCGCGGCGGTGGCCTCGCGGACCATGTCCTTGCCTTCCTCGGTCCCTTGCGTCACGCAGTGCCTGATGTGCTGGTCGAGCAATCCGACGGCGACCTTCTTCAGCGCATTCGACGCCGCCGTGATCTGCGTGAGTATGTCGATGCAGTACTCGTCCTCGGCGACCATCCGCTGGAGCCCGCGCACCTGCCCCTCGATCCTCCTCAGACGAGCGAGCACGTCGTCCTTGTCGGCGTAGTAACCCCTCATCGGCGAGCTCCTTTCGTGGCGGGGGCTTGACACCTATATACCCTAGGGGGGTATGGTTGGTCAAGCCCGCCGAGAGGAGATCGCGATGGCCGCCCAGCTCGAGCACGACCACGAAGCACACGCCGCACATGCGGAGCATGCGCAGCACCCCGTGACCGGGCACGGGGGCCACCACGCCGGCCACGGAGAGAGCCCAGAGGGGGCCCACGCGCACCACGACCCGGCCGCCTTCCGGGACCGCTTCTGGATCACGCTCGTCCTGGCGGTCCCCGTCGTGCTGTTCAGCGACATGTTCCAGGAGCTCCTCGGCTACGAGGCGCCGGAGGTCCCGGGAAGCAGCTGGATCCCAGCCGTCCTCGGCACGGTCATCTTCCTGTACGGCGGCTCGCCGTTCCTCGCCGGGGCCGTGCACGAGGTGCGGTCGCGCAGACCCGGGATGATGCTCCTGATCGGGGTCGCCGTGACCGTGGCGTTCGCCGCGAGCGTCGCCACCGAGCTGGGCGCCTTCGACCTCGACTTCTGGTGGGAGCTCGCGGCGCTGATCGCCGTCATGTTGCTCGGCCACTGGCAGGAGATGAAGGCGATCGGGCAGGCGAGCAACGCGCTCGCCGCGCTGGCCGAGCTGCTCCCGGACGACGCCGAGCGGGTGACGCCGGACGGGATCGAGACGGTCCGCGTGGACGAGCTGCAGCGGGGCGACGTCGTCCTCGTGCGCTCCGGAGCGCGCGTCCCGGCCGACGGGACCGTCGCCGAGGGAGCCGCGGACGTCGACGAGTCGATGCTCACGGGCGAGTCGAGGCCGGTCGCGAAGGGTCCCGGAGACCGCGTCACCGCCGGGACCGTCGCCACCGACTCCGCCCTGCGCGTCCGCGTCGACGCAGTCGGCGACGAGACGGCGCTCGCCGGGATCCAGCGTCTGGTGCGCGACGCTCAGACGTCCCGCTCGCGGGCCCAGGTGCTCGCCGACCGCGCCGCCGCGGTCCTCTTCTACGCGGCGGCTTCGGCCGGCGTCCTCACGTTCGTCGCGTGGTCGCTCCTCGGCGAGGCACGCGACGCGGTCGAGCGGACCGTGACCGTCCTCGTGATCGCGTGCCCGCACGCCCTCGGCCTCGCCATCCCCCTCGTCGTCTCGATCTCGACCGCTCTCTCGGCCCGCGCAGGCATCCTCGTCAAGGACCGGCTCGCGCTCGAGCGCATGCGCACTGTCGACGTGGTCCTCTTCGACAAGACCGGGACGCTCACCGCGGCGCGGCACACGGTCACGGGGGTCGCCGCGTCCGACCCGGACCGCGCGCTGGCGCTCGCAGGCGCGGTCGAGTCCGACAGCGAGCACCCCCTGGCCCGTGCGCTCGTGAGCGCGGCCGACGCCCGCGGGCCCCTCCCACGCGCCGCGTCGTTCCGGTCGATGACCGGACGGGGCGTCGAAGCAGTCGTCGACGGCCGGACGCTCGCGGTCGGAGGGCCGAAGCTGCTGGCGGAGAGGGGGGCCGAGATCCCCGCTCCCCTGCGCGAGGACGTCGCCGCGTGGAAGGCGCGCGGCGCCTCGGTGCTGTTCCTGCTCGACGGAACCGGCGTCGGGGGCGCCTTCGCGCTCGAGGACGCCGTCCGCGAGGAGTCGCGCGCAGCGGTCCGCAGCCTGCACGACCGCGGGTTGAAGGTCGCGATGATCACCGGCGACGCGCACGAGGTTGCCGCGGCAGTCGCCGAGGAGCTCGGCATCGACGAGGTCTTCGCGGAGGTGCTGCCCGAAGACAAGGACTCCAAGGTCGCCGAGCTGCAGGCGCGGGGCCACCGCGTGGCGATGGTCGGCGACGGCGTCAACGACGCGCCCGCGCTCGCGCGGGCCGACGTCGGGATCGCGATCGGCGCGGGCACCGACGTGGCGGTGGAGTCCGCGGGCGTCGTGCTCGCGTCCGACGACCCCCGGGCGGTGACGGGCGTGATCGAGCTGTCGCAGGCTTCGTTCCGGAAGATGGTGCAGAACCTCGTCTGGGCGACCGGCTACAACGCGTTCGCGATCCCGGTCGCGGCAGGCGCGCTCGCGTGGGCCGGCGTGGCGCTGTCACCCGCGGTCGCGGCGGTGCTGATGTCGGCGTCGACCATCGTGGTGGCGGTCAACGCGCAGCTCCTGCGGCGCGTCGACCTACGCCCGCGCTGACCCGCTGGCGTATGCGAGCGCCCTCGGGAGCTCGTCGTGCGCGAGCGCGACTATGCGCGTCGCGCCCTCGATCTCGGCGAGCGTGTAGACCGCGTGGAAGTCGTAGACGTCGGCCCCGCTCGCGTCCCGCAGCTGCCAGTGGACGACCGCGTGCTCGACCCGCGGCGAGACCTCGATCGAGCGCGCGGCGAGCATCTGCGCCGTCGTGACGCCGACGTCCCCGTAGAAGGAGACCAGCCGCGCGATCTCCTCGCGCCACTCGTCCGGTCCGGCGATCGACGACAGGCCGACCGGCTCGCCGTCGCTCGTCATGTGCAGGGGGAAGCTGAAGTGCCCCGCGACGTCGCCGGGGTCCATCCGCTCGAAGGCGGAGAGGTACGACTCGAAGAACGCGGAGGCGCGGGGCGACAGGTCCACGACGACACCCTACCGACCCGCTCTGTTCCCGCGTCCCGCCGAGGCGACCCGCTCTGTTCCCGCGTCCCGCCGAGGCGACCCGCTTGTCCCCCGCGTCCCGCGAACGGGCCCCCGCCGGAGCGGGGGCCCGTCTTGCGGGCGAAGCGCGACTGCGCTACGCAGGCGACCTGTCCTCGACGATCAGGTCCCTGAACCGGTGGTACATCACGGAGCACGCGAGGAAGATGCCCCCGAGCCCGATGAACACGATCGTCCGGTACAGGGTGTCGAGCATCCAGACGTCGTGCAGCAGGAGCTTGCCGGCCGTCACGCCGAAGACCCCGAGGGCGAGGAAGCGCGCGCCCGCTATGCGCGCGGCGATGCCGACCGCGAGCAGCACCGCCGCGTAGACGCCCCAGATGCCGTTCAGCGTGAAGTGCAGCGACTGGGACGCGCGTGCGCCGGCGCCGGGGCCGAAGTACGCGACGGCCTCGAGGCTTAGCCACAGCAGCGTCATCGTCGACGCGACCACCGCGGCCGCTCCCCCGAGCAGGCGCTCGTCCTCGGAGACGTTCCGCAGGCCGTACGAGGCGACGTACAACGACGCGACGTGGACGGCGAACGCGGCCGACTCACGCGAGAGCAGGATCCGCTCCGGGTCGTAGAACCCCGGGTCGGAGAAGAGCCCGACGAGGTAGACGAGCGAGAGGCCGAGCAGGACGTAGGCCGGGAGCCGCGCCGCCGTGAGCGTCGTGCGATCCGCTACGACGATCATGCAGGCCGCGAGCGCCGCCCACGCGGCGGGCACCGCGAACGGGTCGATCTGCACGGGGACCCACACGGCGGCGAGCATCGCCGCCGACGCCAGCGCGGCCCCCGCGACGGGATCGTCGGCGTTGCGGCCGCGGACGATCAGCCCCGCGACGAGGTTTACGCCGGCGGCGACGAGGATCACCGGACCGCGTAGCTCGTCCGAGCTCGCCCACGGGATCGTGCCCTCCTCGGTCAGCAACGCCATCGCCGTGAGCACGTAGATCCCGCAGTTGGCGAGCAACAGGAAGAGCTCCGACGCCGCCGACCGCTCGTTCGAGCCCACCCGGCGCGCGACCGCGAGAGCGGAGAACACGGAGAAGTAGACGGTGGCGTAGGCGAGCACCAGGCCCGTCTGCGGCTCCTCGCCGGAAAGGTCCGCGAGCATCGACGACGCCGCGCCTCCCAGCAGGAGGAACCCCCACGTCGCGACGAACGCCACGTGGTCGAGGAGGCGCCACCCGCGCACGTAGGCGAGACCCAGGACGACGCAGTCGAGCACGAGGACGTACCCGAAGAGCGCAGAGGGACGTTCGAAGCCCTCACCGATCAGCAGCGCGTTGCCGAACCCTCCGACGGTCGAGAGGACGGCGAGCGCGCGGGAGTCGTATCTGAGCGCGAGATATCCGCCGCCGGCCGCGACGGCCGTGAGCGCGGCGAACGCTTCGAGGCCGCTGATCAGCTCGTAGAGCTGGAAGGCGCTCCAGATGGTGAGATACAGGAGGGCGACCCCTCCCCCGCTGACCGCTTGCGCGAGGCGCGGCCATCCGCGCGCCTGCGACCACTCACCCCAGGTCACGAGCGCGAGCCCCGCGGCGATGCCGAGGAGGACCCGCAGGCCCGGGCCGATGATCCCTTCGTCCACGCCGTACTTGAACCCGAACCCCGCGCCGATCAAGAGCGCGAGCGCGCCGAGGCGCGCGAACCACGCGCCGAGGACGTTCGCCTCGACCTCGGAGTCGTGCGGATCGAACCTCGGGTCGAGGTCGTGTGTCGCAGCCATCGGTTACCTCCTGTGCCTCAGGGGACGTGTCGTCTCACCTTCGGCGAGGGGGCTGCGACGATCTATCGGACGTCGTCACCGAATCGGGGGCAGGAACTCCTCAAACCGACCTGGGCACTTCAGGCAAAGAAGAAGGCGCAGGGGACATCCCCTGCGCCTTCTGCACGACCGTCTGCTAGAGGCACTTCCCGGTGAGGTAGCACCACTGGTTCATGACCTCCTGACACGTCTCGGCGAACTTGCCGTGGCAGTTCGCGGAGGCGGGCGAGGCCGTGATCGTGAGGGCCGCGACGAGACCCACCAGGAGCGTCGCGACGCGCATGCGGTTCCTCTTCATGACCGTGTCCTTTCGTCCTTGCCTGCGAGCTCGACCGAAGGGGCTTTCTAGGCCGGTAGCCGGTCTCCTTCCCGGCCCCGCCGCTCCCCCGGCGGATCTTTTCGCGTTTGACCGCTGCAGGGCGCGTTGCGATGCTCGTCTGCTCGCGAGACCAGTGGGAGGGGTGAGGACCACGGAGACCAACGAGGGTCGGTCCGCCGGCGTCGACTTCCGTGCGCACGAGGGCAGGCGGAGCTCGCAGGCCGTCGGCAAGACCGTGTTCGCCGAGGCGGCCGGATCGGTCGACGCGTCGCTGGCGGCCTCGATCGAACGGCAGAAGGACTGGCGCAAGACGTACCTGAGGCCGGTGCGGCAGCTCGTCGAGGCGGGGGCGCGGTCGGGCAAGGACGCTCTGCGGATCGCGGGAGAAGGCCTCGGCGCAGTCCACCGGAACCTCGTGTTCCGCCACGGCGACGCCGAGACCGCGCTTCTCGAGGCCGTCGAGCCCGGGCGCGGAGAGCGGTTCGAGACGGGGGTCGTCTCGGGCAAGGGGACCGCCGAGCGGGACGTGGCCGTCCCGTACCGCGGCGAGGTGCTGCGGGGCGACGCGCTCCGCCGGCAGCTCGACGCGTGGGCCACCGCCGGGGTGATCGAGGAGTCCTGCGCGGCAGCGGTGGGCGAGGTGATCGCGCACGCGGAGTGGCTCGACCTTTCCGGGACGAAGTTCGTGCTCTTGGGCGCGGCGGCGGAGATGGGGCCGCTCGAGTCGCTGTGCCGGTGGGGGGCCGACGTCGTGGCGGTAGACCTCGACCGTCCCGCGGTATGGGAGAGGATCCTCGGCTTCGCGACCGGGGGCGCGGGGACCGTGCGGTTCCCCGAGCGCAACGGGAGGGCGGGTGCCGACCTCCTGTCGGAGACCCCCGCGATATCCGCGTGGCTCGGGACGTTCGACGGCCCTCTCGTCGTCGGCAGCTACGCGTACGCCGACGGCTCTACGTTCCTCAAGCTCGCCGGCGCGCTCGACGCGCTGACGGTCGCGCTGCAGCGAGCGGAGGCCGACGTCTCGCTCGCGTTCCTCGCTACGCCTACCGACGTGTTCGCCGTTCCCGCCGCGGTCGTCGAACGTTCGCGCCGGCGCCGAACCTCGCCGTTCGGTCACGCGGCACGGGCGGTGACGCGAAAGAAGCTGTACGCCGCGAACTACCCCGCAACGGTCGAGGGCGAAGGCGGGCGCACGTGGGGGCTCGCAGACGCGCTCGTCCCGCAACAGGGCCCGAACTACGCGCTGGCGAAGATGCTGCAGCGCTGGCGCGCGGTCACGGCGCGCGAGGAAGGCACGCTCGTGTCGGCGAACGTCGCCCCGGCGACGCGCACGCGATCGGTCCTCAAGAACAAGGTGCTCGCGGCCGCGTACCGCGGCGCGCACGCGTTCGACGTCGAGGTGTTCGAGCCCGAGACGAGCCGCGCGCTGATGGCGGCCCTGCTCGTACACGATCTCCGCGCGCCGGGGGCCGCGGGACGTCCGGAGACGCGGCTGGACCATCCCTACGACCTCTTCGTGGACGGAGCCGCGCACGGAGGGCTGTGGACCGCTGCCTACTCGCCCCGGTCGGTGCTGCCGCTCGCGGCCGCGCTGGGGGCCGTCAAGCGCGGGTAACGGGCTAGCCGGGGGCGCCTCCGCCGCTGTTCTTCGACCAGAGCTTCGACTTCGATTGACCCTCGCGCGAGTCCCAGGACGGGTCCCGCCACTTGAGAAGCCAGCGCACGAGCCATACGCCTCCGCCCACGGCCGCCGCGATGATCCCGATCCCCCATATGCCGAACATGCGTGCCTCCTAGCGCGACCTGGCCGAAGCTCCTATGTCACGGTCGCGCAACCGCTCCATCTTCGCCACCAGCTTCTCCTCGAGCCGGTCCACCGCCGCGGCCACCTGGACGAGGACGTCCGGCGCCCCGGGCTCCCGGGCGGTCTTGACCAGGAACGCCTCGAGCTCGGCCAGGCGCTCGTGCAACAGCACCCAGGCCTGCCAGGTGTGCGGCAGGAGGTAGCCGCTGGCGTGGAAGAGCTCGAACGCGGGTCCCGCGGTCTTCCCGGGAGAATCCTCGCCCACGGGTAGCTCGGTCAGAGCCATCCCCAGAGGCCGGATGACCTGGATCATCAGGCCGACCGCCACGTCCGCGAGCGTGTCCAGCTGCTCGCGCGTCTCGTGCCCGTGCGCGAAGTACCGCGCGAGCGAATAGAGGAGGACCTCGTAGGAGACGTTGAACGCGTCCATGACCCTGGCCGTCAGCGGATCCGTGATCAGCTCGAACGTGTCGGTGTCCACCGGCGGGCGGCAGTGCGCGGCTATGACCGGACGCGACGGGTCGAAGGCGGGGTCCTCCCGCTTCATCGTCAGGTACTCGCCGAGGATGACGAGGAGGCGCCCGTAGTGCGCGTCCCTCCAGTGGCCCCTCGGCCCCTCGCCCTGCTCGACGACGACGTCGATCGCCTGCCTCGCCGTCTTCAGGTCGGTCACCGCGACGAGCTCGGGCCACTGGAAGGTCTCGGGCGTCGCCTGTGACCACTCGTCTCCGATGAAGACCCACTCCTCGCCGTACCGGTCGACGAGCCGTTCGAACCCCTCTTCGATCGAGCGATAGAGCTCGCCCACGGTGCTGAAGTCCTGCGGACGCGGGACGATGTCCTCGGGGTCCAGGACGGGCTCGGCCTCGCGCAACGACTCGAACCCCTCCGCGTCGACGAGCGTGATGCCCTCGGGCCGCTCGAGGAACAGGAAGTGCCGCAGCGCCGGCTCGCCGAACGGCAGCAGCGCGAACTGGACCCCGGGCGGGTAGTGCCGGCCCTGGACGGGGAGGTTCGGACGCCCGACCCGGGGCGCCGCGCCGACCGCAGCCAGGAGGTTGTTGACGAGGGCGAAGTGCAGCATCTCCTGCGCCGCGATCTCGAGGATCGTGGCGCGCCATCCCTCGATCGCGCGCAGCTGGCGCTCGGTCACCCCTTCGTCGACGGACTGCTTCAGCCCGAACGCCGCGAACAGGTACTGACAGCAGATCGCGTGCTCGATCTCGGCGGCCTCGACGAGCATGTAGACGAGCGCGTCGCGGTTCTCGATGACGATGCGCCGGTCCATGCCGGCCGTCCTACTGGAAGAACAGCTGGCTTAGCGGCGTGAGCATCTCGGTCACGGAGCGAGTCGCCGCAAGGCGCTCGGCGGCGCAGAACCTCGCCTCCGCGCCCCGGGTGCCGGGGAACACGGAGAGCTGCATGCCGCCGGTGTCGATCGTCATGGCGGGGGCCGCGATCGAGACGTCCGCCCCGAACGTGAGACGGAGCTCGTCGCAGGACAGCTCCTGGATCGATACCGGGACGCTCGTGCGCGTGCCCTCGGGGACGACCGTCTTCGCGCTGCCGATCGTGCAGGTCCCGGCGACCGTCGCCGTGCCCGTGAGCTGGCTGCCGTCGAGCGCGAACCCCGTGAGGGTGACGGATCCCAGGAAGTCCCCGCTGCCGGAGCCCACCTGGCAGTCGGCCTCGATCACGTGGATCGAGAGGTTCTTGGGGGCCCAGGCGACACCGGTCATAGACCCGACGAAGCCCGCTACCGCGACGGCGAACGCCGCCGCTCTCGTCGATCCTGAAAACCTCACCGCAGACACCTCGCTCACGTAGTCGACCCTCTCGGGACCTTGTTACCGGCCGCGGGCCTGGAAAGAAATACGTATTCCGGGCGGCCCTCGGCTCAGACCATCTCGCGGCGCCGGAAGAACCACAGCGCCAGCAGGAACATCCCCGCCGCGTACGCGCCCAGCAGCACGGCCGCCTCGGTCGTCGTACGGCTCTGCAACGTCGCGTCCGCCGAGCCCTCGATCACCCGGACCATGTTCGTGCTGAGGAGCCAGTCGGACCACGAGGGCTTGTACGCCCGCACGAGCGACTCGACGATCAGCAGGTAAGCCATCCCGCCCCCCAGCGCGGCCCCCGTGTTCTTGCCGATGGTCGCGAGGCCGAACCCCAGGAGCGAGGCCACGACGGCGACCAGGACGATCCGGCCCCCCAGCTCGGCGTACTCCCCCCACGAGAAGGCGGGGGTGGGGCCGAAAGCGCTCTCTCCCGTCGCGGTCGGAAGCAGGACGGCCGTGAACACGATCTGGAGCGCGACGACCCACAGGACCGTGCAGACGGAGGCCGCGGCGGCCTTGGCCACGAGGACCCTCGACCGGCGGGGCTCCCAGGTCAGGAGCGCCGAGACGGTCCTGTGGCCCCACTCCGCACCGATGGCGCTGGCGCCGACGAGCCAGCCGAACATGAGCAACGGGAAGGCGAGGCCCAACATGGCGTCGCTCATCTCGGCCCGCGTGAACGCGCCGTCGTCGTTGACGTAGATCAGCACGCCGATCAGCACGAGGCCCCCGATGAACAGGATCAGGAGCCAGCGGAAGAGCCGCCGCGACGCCAGCCGCGTCATCTCCGACCCGAACAGCCTGGTCACGGCGCCTGCTCCCCGGTCAGCTCGAGGAACACGGTCTCGAGGTCGACCTCGTCCGGCCGGAGCTCGTACGGGTAGAGCCCACTGCCGGCGAGCGTCCGGGCGACGCCCGCGGCCTCGCGCGGCGGGATCGCGACGCGGAGCGCGCCGTCAGACTCCGTGGTCTCCATCCCGGCCGCCCGCAGGACCTCGGCCCCCCGGGCGGGATCGTCGAGCCTCACGAGGACACCGCTCCCCTGGGCGCGCCTCAGCAGGTCGTCGACGTCTCCCTGGGCGACGAGCCTGCCGCGCGACACGATCGCGACCCGGTCGCACATGAGCTGGACCTCGCTGAGGATGTGGCTCGAGACCACGACCGTCCGGCCCTCCCGCGCGAGCGAGCGCAGCAGCTCGCGAACCTCCCTGATGCCCGCCGGGTCCAGACCGTTCGCGGGCTCGTCCAGGAGCAGCAGCTCGGGGTCCTTCAGGAGAGCGCCGGCGAGCGCCAGCCGCTGGCGCATGCCCAGCGAATACGTCTTGACCGCGTGCCGCGCGCGGTCGGCCAGTCCCACGCTCTCGAGGACCTCCTCGACCCGCGTGTCGGGGAGGTCGTGGAGCGCCGCCAGGAGCTCGAGGTTCCTCCGTCCCGAGAACGTCGGGAACAGCGCCGGGGTCTCGACGATCGACCCCACGCGGGCGACGACCCGGTGCAGGTCCCTCTGCGAGTCGGCGCCGAGGATCCGGCACGTCCCCGAGGTCGGCCGGGCGAGCCCGAGCAGGCACCGGAACGTCGTCGTCTTGCCGGAGCCGTTCGGACCGAGGAACCCGAAGACGCCACCTGCTTCGACCTCGAGGTCGAGGCCGTCGAGTGCCCGCGTCGTGCCGCCGCGCAGGCGCCGGTAGTCCTTCTTCAGCCCTCGCACCTCGATCACCGCCACGCCGTAACGATGTCACGACTCGGGAGGCCACGGCTACAATCCCCGCGCAGCCCTCTTCTCCCGTCGATCCCTCCCGTTTTTCGGGACGGGACGACGTGAGAAGCATCGCGGGACGACCTGGGAGGAGCCATGCACGCCACTTCGGAGATCGCAGCACGCCTCGACCGCCGCACGGCGGACGACCGGCTCCTCGACCACCCCTTCTACCGGGCCTGGGCGGACGGGACGCTGACGCTCGACGACCTCCGCTTCTACTCCGCGCAGTACTTCAACCAGGTCGAGGCGTTCCCGGGCTACCTCGAGGCGCTCGCGGGGCGTCTGCCGGAGTCGCGGGCGCGCACGAGCGTCGCCGAGAACCTCGCCGACGAGCGCGACGGCGACCACCCCGGGCTGTGGCTGCGCTTCGCCGCGGCGGTGGGCGCGGACGAGAGAACGGTTCGCGACACGCCCGCGGAGCAGGAGACGCTCGCGTGCATCGCGGCGTTCGAGACCGCGGCGCGCGAGCGGTCGCCGCTGTTCGCGCTCGGGATGATCTACGGGTACGAGTCGCAGACCCCCGGCGTGTCCGCCACGAAGATCGCCGGGCTGCGCGAGCGGTACGGCGTCGGCGGCGCGGGCCTCGACTACTTCGAGCTGCACGGCGAGCTCGACGTCGAGCACGCGGGCGAGCTCGCGGCCGCGATCGCGGAGCTGAGCGAGTCCGAGGACGACCTGCGCGAGGCCGAGGAGGGGGCCGCGGCCGGAGCGCGCGCCGTCAGTGGTCTCCTCGACGGAGTCGCGCGTGTGCGCGGCATCGCCTGAGCCGGCACGGGCACGCCGGCTAGCGGCGCTGTACGACCTGCACGGCAACGTCTTCGCGCTCGACGCGGTGCTCGCGGAGGCGCGCTCAGAAGGCGTCGACCTCGTGGTCTTCGGGGGCGACCTCGCGTGGGGCGCGTTCCCGCACGAGACCGTCGAGCGCGCGTTCGACCCCGGCCTCCCCGCGGCCTACGTCCGCGGGAACGGCGACCGCGAGATGGCGGCGCCGGTCGCCGACGGCGACGACTGGGTGAGCGAGATAACGCGCTGGTGCGCGGCGCGGCTGGACGAGCGGCAGCGCGCGGCGCTCGGCGCGCAGCCCGCGCACGCGACCGTGCGGGTCGACGGGCTCGGCGACGTGCTCTTCTGTCACGGCTCGCCGCGGAGCGACGAGGAGAGCCTGACGTTCCTGACCCCGGAGGAACGGCTCGGGGAGGCGACGGCCGGCGTCGACGCGCCCGTCGTCGTCTGCGGCCACACGCACATGCAGTTCGACCGGACGTGCGGCGGGATCCGTGTCGTGAACGCCGGCAGCGTGGGGATGCCCTACGAGGGCAGGCCCGGCGCCTACTGGTGCCTGCTCGACGCGTCCGGGATCACGCTGCGGAGGACGGAGTACGACTTCGAGGCCGCGGCAGCCGCGATCGCGGGCTCGGGTGTCCCGTACGCCACCGAGATGGCGCGGGACGTGCTGTCGCCCCCGGGAAGAGACGAGACCGCGGCGCAGTTCGAGGGCGGCGGCTAGCGCCTACTTCGAGATCGAGAACGATCCCTTCACGTCGCCCTGCTTGTCGGGCAGGAGCTCGATCCACGTCGTCCCCGCGTGCAGCACGAACGCGTCGCCCTTGCTCGTCTCGAAGCGCACGGGCTCGTCCACGCTCTCACGAGTCCACTTGCCCGCGAACACCCTGCCGTCACGGAAGAGGAACGCCCGGCCCGACCCCGTGACGTCCTCGATCTCGGGGGACGGGGTGCCGAGCACGTCGCCGAGCTCGGCCGAGTGGTTCACCGTGTGCTCCTCGATGATCACGTTGTCGACCTCGATCTGCTCGCCGGACTCGTTGACGAGCGGGGCCTCGCCGTCGCTCCTCGCCCAGCGTTCGCCCGTCCACTCGTACGTGACGACCGCACCGGCGCTGAACGTCAGCGTCACCGACCGGGCGCGGCGGCCGACGCCGGGAAGGTCGCCGAACTCGAAGAGGTCGTCCGGAGGGGGGTCCTCGAACTGCCTGCGTCCGAGCTTGCGGATCGACGCGGTGTCCGCGTAGAGCGTGTGCTCGGAAGTGATCCCGGGGCGGTCCACGCGCGTCATCGCGTCGCCGGCGCCCGTCTCGTCGATCAGCACGACCTCCGCGTCGCGGAGCGCGTCGAGCACGACGTCGTTCCCGCCGGCGGCGCCGAGGATCCGCGTGTACGGCGACATGATCGGCGGGTCCACGATGCGCGCGCTGCGCACCGGTCCGGCCTGGGCCGAGTCGGTGCAGTGGTAGATCGCCATGAACCGCGTCAGGCCGCCCTCGACGGGCTCCTCGTAGACGATCTCGGCGTCCTCTAGGCCCGACAGCGGGTAGGCGACCGGATTGTTCTCGATCTTGACCGCGACCGCGGGACGCTCGACCCGGGACTCGGTCGCGGGATCCCGAGACGTGAGCGGGCATTCCGGGTCCGGCGCCAGCTCGTTGAGGACGGGCACGTCCGCGATGACGTCGCGGTTCGTCAGCACGTAGAAGATGCCGCCCGCCAGCACGAGGACGCTGCCGCCTATGGCCGCAGCGCGCTTCGCGTTCCTCGTCAACGATTCCTCCTCGGGGTTCGGATCGGGGGCACCGGGGGGCGCGTCGGCGGCCCCGCGCCACGGGACGGGGCGCAACGATCCGGCGCCCGTCGGCGCACGACGGTATCACGGCGCGCGCGGCAAATCGCGGATTGATCGCACCGGTTGCGGCCTTCCGCTGCAGTCTTGCTACTCTCTCGACGGTGCTGTGGCTTCGAGGGGTAGCAAGCAAGAAGGTTGCGTTCGTCGCGCTCTCCGCCGCGGTCGCGGGCCTCGTCGTGCTCCCGCCCGGAGGCGGGACCGGAGCGGCCTCGCGCGAGCGATACAGGATCCGTAAGGAGCGGATCGCCCCGGGGCTCACCCTCCTGCGCGTGCACGACCGCAGGGGGCCCAACAGGATCCGCGCGTTGCGCGTCGACGCGTCGCGCGAGCTGTCGCTCGACACCGTCCTCGCCAACGACAAGATCCCGGGTCACGAGACCACCAGCTCGATGGCGGAACGGAAGGGCGCGATCGCGGCGATCAACGGCGACTACACGTTGGTGCCGTCGGATCCCGGCGCCGGCCGTCCCGTCAACCTCTTCGCGACCGACGGCGAGCTGATCACGTCGTCGTTGATCTGGGGACGCAACTTCGCCGTCTCGCACGACGAGCAGAGCGCGTACGTCGGTCATCCGAGCGTGTCGATCACGGCGCTCCAGCACGACTCCGGCGCGCTGTGGCGGATCCGCGACTGGAACGAGCAACAGGTCGAGCCGAGCGGGTACTCCGTGTACACGCCGGAGGGAGGCTCGCTGTTCCGGCCGCCCGAGGACGCGTGCTCCGTCCGTCTCGCCGCGCCGGCAGCCGTCGAGTGGAACGAGGACGGGACCGGCGTCCAGCAGGACCTGCTCGTCGAGACCTTCCGTTGCTCCGAGCGCCGGATGGCGCGCCGCGGCGGGATCGTCTTGTCGGCTCCCCAGGGGTCGCGACAGGCGGCCGCGATGGAGCGGTCGCTCGCGGTCGGCGAGACGATCAGCCTGACGTGGTCGGCGGGGTGGCCGGGCGTCCTCGACACGATCGGCGGGAACCCCACCCTGCTGGAGGACGGCGTGATCACCGCCGAGGACTGCGATACCTCGTACTTCTGCGATCGCAACCCGCGCACCGGCGTCGGCGTCACGGAGAGCGGCAGGATCCTCCTGGTGACGGTCGACGGGCGCCAGGAGAAGTCCGTGGGGATGACGCCCGTCCAGTTCGCGAAGCTGATGCGGTACCTCGGCGCGACCTGGGCCCTCAACCTCGACGGAGGAGGCTCGACCGCCATGTGGGTCGAGGGCGAGCTCGTCAACCGTCCTTCGGACGTGCCGGAGCGTGCGGTGGGATCCGCCCTGCTCGTTCTGCCGGGCCCGGACGTGGAGGAGCCCGTGCCGGTGCCGCACACGCCGCCGAGCCCGGCCCCCTCACCCTCGCCGTCGCCGTCGGCGTCGGTCTCCCCGTCGCCGTCGGTCTCGCCCAGCGCCGGGGCGGACGTCACGCCGGTCGTTCCGCTCAGCGGCTTCGAGCGCACGTTGTCGCGGGCGGCGCCGGCCTCGCCGCGCTGCCGCGCCCTGCACGATCCCGCGTCGACCGGCGGCATGCTCGACGCGCTCGCCCGCGGCGACCTCGGGCGCCGCCCACCGCGGCTCCCACGGCTGCTCGAGCGCGCGCTCGACGTCTATCGCGGGCAACTCACCTGCCGGCAGTTCGTCGCACGGGCGCTCCCTTAGCTAACCTCTCCGGCGTGAGCCGGCCGATTCTCGTCACGGGGTCCCACCGATCGGGGACCACGTGGGTCGGACGGATGCTGTGCGCGTCGCGTGAGGCCGGCTACGTGCACGAGCCGTTCAACCCCAACCGGTCGCCGGGATGGTTCCCCGAGCGCCTCCCCTACTGGTTCATGTACCTCACCGAGGAGAACGCGGCCCCCTACGAGCGCGCGGTCGAGGATCTCCTCGCGCTGCGATACCCCTTCGGGTCGCTCCTGCGCGCACGCAGCGCTAGAGGGCTCGCGCAGCAGGTACCCGAGGCGGCGCGGAGCGTCGCGTACCGGCTGGGGCGCCGCCGGACGCTCGTGAAGGACCCCATGGCGCTGTTCTCGGCCGAGTGGCTCGCGCGGCGGTTCGGGGCCGACGTGGTCGTGATGATCCGTCACCCCGCCGCATTCGTGAGCAGCATCAAGAAATTGAGCTGGGGCTTCGACTACGAACGGAACTGGCTCGCCCAGGACCTGCTGATGCGCGACCTGCTCGGGGCGTGGGCGGAGTCGTTCCGCGGATACGAGGGCGAGGTCGACCTCGTCGGCGAGGGGATCGTGATGTGGAACGCGATGTACGACGTCGTCCGCGGCTACCGCGATCGCCACCCCGACTGGCACTTCGTGAGATATGACGACCTCGCCGACTATCCCGTGGACGGGTTCCGCGACCTCTACGCGCGCCTCGGCCTGCGCTGGGACGCGAGGGTGGCGCGCGAGGTCGAGCGGTCGACGCAGGAGTCGAACGTCAAGGAGGTCCCGGCGTGGCGCCGGCGCGCGATCAACCGCGACAGCCGCGCGGCGAAGAGGACGTGGACGAAGCGCCTGACGCCCGGCGAGGTGGAGCGGGTCCGGCGCGGCGTCGCGGAGGTGGCGGCATCCTTCTACGCCGACGAGGAGTGGGGTTAGGCCTTCGAGCGCGCGAAGCGGTCCCCTACCAGGCTCCTCACGAACTGCATCTCCTCCACCCGCAGAAGCGACGCGAACCAGAGATACGACGCGGCCCCCACGGCGACGAGGCCGCCCACCGCGACGACCGACGCCGCGTCCGAGAGGTCTTCTGCCAGGCGGGCGAGCGCGAACACGACGGCCGCCATCCCCGCCGCGGCCGCGGACGCCTTCAGCGCGCTGCGTCCGATCCGCCGGAGGTCCAACCCCGGCAGCTCGCGCGCGACGACCCGGCCCTGCAGCACGACCGCGACCGTGTACGCGAGCGCGTGTCCGGCAGCCAGCCCCTCGGGGCCGATCCACGAGAACATCGCGAGGTTCACCGCGATGTTGACGGCGATCACGACCGCGTTCACGAGGAACGGTGAACGGGCGTCCTCCATCGCGTACGACGCGCGCATCAGCACCTGGAACAGTGCGAACTGCACCAGGCCGAGGACGAGGAACGACAGGATGCTGACCACGAGGTCGGTCGAACGCGCCGTCACGACGCCGTGCTGCAGCAGCACCTCGACCACCGGCCGGGCGAGCACGAGGAAGCCCGCCGCACAGGGGACGATCAGGAACAGCGTCGACCTCAGCGCGAGCGACAGCACGTCGTCCATCCCCTCCCGCCCCGGCTGCAGCGCCGTCCGGCTCAACGACGGCGCCAGCGCGGTCGTCAACGACCACACGAAGAGACCGACGGGGAGCAGGAAGAACGTGAACGCCGCGGTGTAGGCGGTGAACGCGCCCTGCGTCTCGTTGGCGATCTTCTGGACGGCGAGGAAGCCGATCTGGTTCGCCGCGACGAAGCCGACCGCGTAGCCGGACAGCCTCGCGACCCGGCGCCACAGCTCGCGGTCGAACCTCCACTCCCAGCGGTAGCCGAGGCGGCGCAACGACGGCAGGAGCAGAAGGCCCATCGGCGCGACGCTCGCGGTCGTGCCGATCCCGAGCAGCGCGAGCTGGGCCGTCGTCACGTGCTCGAGGTCGACCTTCCCGTAGAGCACGGCGAACGCCACGAGCACCGCGATCAGCACGAGGTTGTTGACGATCGGCGTGAACATCGGGAGCACGAACTTCCTGCGGACGTTCATGAACGCGCTCCCGAGGAAGTAGAGGCCGTACAGCGGGATCTGCGGGAGGAAGAAGCGCAACAAGGTCGTGATCGCGCGCTGCTGCGCCTCTGCCTCGGCCCCCGAGAGGCTGGTCGAGTAGAAGCGCGCGATCAGGGGGGCCGCGAGGATGCCGAGCAGCGCGATGACGGTCAGCCCCACGAGGCAGACGTTCACGATCCCGCTGACGTCGCGCTCGCCCTCTTTCCGTCCGTCGAGGATCTCGACGAAGATCGGGACGAAGACCGCGGTGATGACGCCGCCGAGGACGAGCTCGTAGAGGACGTTCGGCGTGGAGTTCGCCAGGTTGTAGGTGTCGGTCATGCGCGTCTCGGCCACGCCGAGCGTCCACGTGAGGAGACCTATCCGCGCGACCCCGGTGACGCGCGACAGGACCGTGCCCAGCGTCATCAGCGCCGTAGCGCGTCCGAGCCGCGGCTCCTCCACCGTGGCCGCCGCCCCTGCGATCACCTCGGCGCGTCGGACGGTGCCGCGTCCTCCTCGGCGACCCGGCTACGCAGCTCGTGGAGCCGCTGGAGGTCGTCGATGCCGATGGGGGCGAGCAGCCTGGCACCCGCGGCGGTCTTCGAGCCGTCGCCGATCTCGTGGACGCCGTGCGACGAGAACAGCCTCGCGACGTCGCCCCGGAGGCCCGGGGGCCAGGACTGCTCGTCGCTCGCGCCGGCCCGCGCCGCGCCGTCACCCGTGGAGCGGGCGGGTCCCGTGTCGGCCATGGCGCAATGGTGCCACGGGCTCAGGAAGCGGCCCGAGGCCGCCTCATCGTGACGGTCCGGCCGGTCAGGCGCGTGCGGACGGCCTCGAGCGCCGAGGCGCCGTCCACCCATTCGTGCGGCCGGATCTGCGCGCCGAACCCGTCGGAGCCGTAGAGGTCGACGGTCCCGTCGGGCCACGACGCGGCCGCCTCGCACGCGTCGAACCGGATCGTCACCCGCCGGGCCCCGCGGGTCATCGAGACGCCCTCCTCGCCCACGACGAGCGACGCGGAGGCATCTCCGTCCGCGCGGGCATAGGCGTTGCCTTCGATCGCGCCCGGCGACGAGCGCGGCAGGTGGTGGTACTCCGAGGGCATCCCGGCCCCGGGAGGCAGCAGGTAGAGCGAGGTCGACGCAAACTCGCGCGCGGCCTCTGCAGCGGCCTCTGGAGCGGGTGGGTCGGTCTCGTCGAGCGCGTCGGGGGTCGCCCCCGACGGGTCGAGGACGTGTCGCTGCGGCGCCCACTCCAACCGCGAGTACACCGACTCCGGCGAGGCGCGCCACTCGCGCAACCGTTCGTGGCGCGCGGCGATCTCGCCGGCGGTCGGACCGTCGGAGGCGAGGTCTTCGACGACGGCGACGTACGCGTCGGGGACGTCCTCGCCCGACCCTCCCGGGAACGTGCAGTGGATCGCGACGTGGTCGAGCCCGGGCCACAGCCGAACGGCTGCGACGCCCACCTCGTATCCGGCGCCGAGGCGTCGCCTCAACCGCTCCGCGGCGGCCGAGGCGAAGGCGTCCGCGGCACCGGTGCCGGGGAGGATCGACGCTGCGGCCGCGTCTCCGGCGCGGTCCTCGGACCAGGCGGGCAGCGGCACCCTCGCCGTGCCCGGTCCGGGGGGAGGCTGCCACTCGCCCTGACTTCGCGAGGGCAGGCGCACGTCGTCGGGCGACACGTTCACGAGCGCGAGCGCGGCGTTCCGGGGGACGAAGAAGCGTTCGGTCCACGCGCCGACGGCCTCCCAGTCGACATGGTGCAGCCCGAGCTCGGGCTGTCCTGCGAGGCCCGCGCCCCGGGGGCCGAACCGCAGGGCGAGGAGCTGGTCGATGCCGTCCGGGACGCGCCAGCCGGAGTACCTGATCTCGCGCTCGCGCGTGGGTTCGAGCGACGCCGCGCGAGGCGAAGCCAGACGACCCCACACGTGCCGCAGGACCGAGATCACCTCGTCCCGCGTGCCGTCCAGCTCGAAGGTCGTCGTGGGGACGCCCGCGAAGGAGCCGTACGCGGCGCTGCCGTCGTCGACGCCTTCGAGCGCGACGCCGGCGGCCAGACGCGAGATGCCGCGGGTCAGCAGGGTCTCGTCGAGCGCGCCCACGCGGAAAACGAGCCATGCCCGAGCGGGACCGTCTCCCTCGGCCCAGAAGGTCTCCAGCCCGTCGAGGTCCGTCCGCCGGATGTCCATCGACGCTAGGTGCGCTCGAGCCTCGCGACGTTGCCGGCCTCGGCCGGGTCGGGCTCTGCCGAGAACCACGCGTCGAGCATCTCCTTCGCCACCTCGGGTGACGTCAGGCGCAGCCCCATCACGAGCACGTTCGCGTCGTTGTAGCGGCGCGCTCCCTCGGCGGTCGAGGCGTCGGTGCAGAGCGCGGCCCTCACGCCCGGGACCTTGTTCGCGGCGATCGACGCGCCCGTGCCGGTCCAGCAGAACAGCACGCCCGTGTCGGCCTCGCCCCCGGCGACGGCCGTCCCCACTTTCTGCCCGACCTCGGCCCACTCGATGTCCTGCCCGGCGGGGGGACCTACCAGGGCGACGTCGTGGCCGCGCTCCTCGAGCTCGCGCGCGACCGCGTCGGTGAGGGGGGTCTTCATGTCGGAGCCCAGCACGACGCGCATGGGCCCAATCTACAGAGCGGAGGAGCTAGCGGTCCGCGTAGCGCTCCTTGACGAGGACCACCTCGTCCATGGAGTCGAGGAACAGGTCGAGCAGCTCGGCGTCGAAATGCGCCCCGCGGCCCTCTCGCATGATCTCGATCGCCTGCGGCAGCGGAGAGGCCTTCTTGTAGACCTTGTTCGAGGTGAGGGCGTCGAACACGTCCGCGATCGCGGCCATCCGGCCCTCGACCGGGATGTCCTCGCCGGCGAGGCGTCGCGGATACCCGTTGCCGT
The DNA here is from genome assembly GCA_036258555.1 of Actinomycetota bacterium. Taxonomy (GTDB): domain Bacteria; phylum Actinomycetota; class CADDZG01; order CADDZG01; family WHSQ01; genus JALZEG01. Next base: position 48,923 of record DATADL010000250.1, read on the forward strand.
CGACGCGCTCGTGGTGCGTCCACGCGATCTGCGCCGCAAGCGTGAGCAGCTGCGAGCGCGAGCCCGACAGGATGCGGTAGCCGATCTCGCTGTGCTGCTCCATGATCCGGCGCTCCTCCGGCGTGAGCTTGCCCGGCTTGAGGAGGATGCTGTCGGGGATCCCGATCTTGCCCACGTCGTGCATGACGGCGGCGATCCGGACCTGCTCCGCGCGATCGGGGGTCGCTCCCGCCCGGCGGGCCAGCAGCGCGGTGTAGCGGCTCATCCTCTGGACGTGCCGCGCCGTCTCGTCGTCGCGGAACTCGGCCGCGATCGAGAGCCTCTCCACGACGGCGTCCTGCGTCAGGCGCAGCTCGCTCTCGGCCATGTGGAGCCGGTCGACCTCGGCCGCGAGCTCCGCGTTGCCGCGGACACCCGACTGCTCGGGGCCGTCTTGCCGAAGGCCCATCTCGGGACTGTTGATGATCCGTCTCCTCTGCGTCGACGGCGCGGTTGCACCGGTGACCTCTTCCTACCCATCGGGTCGATCACGCCCGGAATTGAGGAAGTGCGGGCGAAAGTTTGGGTCGCTAGCCGGCGACGTCGGAGCTCTGCGCCGGGGCCGGGGCCTCGCCCCACTCCGCGAGGTCGAGCTGCGGACCCGCCGGGGTCGCGCCCGGGCCGAGGCCGCGTTGTGCGAGCCGGGCGGCGGCTGCCGCAGTGCGCGTGCTCCCGCGCTCGAACGCCCACGCCCCCTGCTTGCACAGCTCGGCGCACGCGACGGTCCTTCCCACGGCCAGGGCGAGCTCCCGCGCGCCCTCCTCGCCCACCTCGGGCGCGAGCGAGGCGATCCGCGCCGCAGCGGTCGCGACGGCCCGGGCGGGCTCGCCCACCCCGGGGTGGTCGGACAGCGGTCCGGCGCCCTCGGTGACGTCGGCGATCAGCGCGTCGAGGGCCGCCGAGCGCGCGATGGCACGGCGCAGGTCCAGCGCGAGGACGTTCGTGGTGCCCTCCCAGATCGGCATCACGTGCGTGTTGCGGACGAGCGCGGGCAGGCCCGAGTCCTCGCAGTACCCCACGCCGCCCAGGCACTCCATGGCCTCGGTCACGCCGGCGACGGCCCAGCGCGCCGTGGCGAGCTTCGTCACCGGCGTGAGCCCGCGCAGCATGCGCTCCTCGTCCGAGGTCGCGGTGCCGTGCTCGACGCGGCCGGTGAGCTCGCAGCACTTGAGGACGAGGGCCAGCGCCGCCGCGTGGTCGACCGCGAGGTCAGCGAGCGTCGATCGGTGCGCGGGCAGCGCCGCCAGCGGCCGCCCGCCGACCTCCCGCACCTCCGCGAACGCGCGTGCCCACGCGAGCCCACGCGCCAGCGCACCGGCGGCGTGGAGGGCGTTGTGGATGCGGGTGAGGTTCAGCATCGTCGCGATCCGGCGGAGGCCCCCCCCGTCCGGCTCTCCGACGGGCCAGGCGACGGCGCCCTCCAGCTCGAGCTCCGCCGTGGGCAGCGCGCGCGTGCCGAGCTTGTCCTTCAGACGCCGGACGACGATCCCGTTCGGCCGGCCGTCGTCTCCGCGGCGGTGCACGCGGAAGAGCGACAGGCCGCGCGACCCGTCGGGCGCGCCCTCGGGACGCGCGAGCGTCAGCGCGATCTCCGACGTGGTCGCGCTCGTGAACCACTTCGTGCCGTACAGGCGCCACGTCCCGTCGCCGTCGCGGCGCGCGACGGTCTCGGTGCGGCCGACGTCGGATCCCCCGGTGGTCTCGGTCATCCACTGTCCGCTCGTCCAGGCCCGGCCCGGGTCGCGCGACACCAGGCGCTCGACGACGGGGACCTCGGAAGGGCCGCCGTGCACGAGCAGCGTGCGCGCGGCCGCATCCGTCATCGCGACCGGACAGCTGTAGAGCGCCGAAGACGGTCCCCACAGCGCGACCAGCGCGCCCCAGACCAGGCGGGCGGCGGGACCGTAGGGGCCGTCCTCGTACGGAAGGGCAGTCACGCCGGCGCGCACCCCGTCCGCACCGAGTGACAGATACGCGTCGGAGACGCGTATCTCGTCGACGCGCTCGCCCCATGCGGAGTAGGGAACGTGGACGGGCGGCTCCTGCTCGGCCCGCAGCGCGAGCTCGAGGGTCTCGTCTCGGACCGCCCACGCGCCCATCGCGGCGAGGTCGGCCTCGGCCGCCCCGAACGCGTCGTCACCGAGTCGCCACAACAGCGCCTCGCGCAGCGTCGCGTCGGAGCGCCACGCGTCCGGGAGACGCGGCGGATCCTGGAGGAAGCCGCTCATTGCCCCAGCTTATGCTCGGCCACGATGCCCGAGCCCGCCATAGAGGTACGCAACCTCACCAAGTCCTACGGCGACGTCGCCGCCGTGAAGGGGATCGACCTCCGCGTCGAGCGGGGCGAGATCTTCGCCCTTCTCGGCCCGAACGGGGCGGGCAAGACGACGACGGTGGAGATCCTCGAGGGCCACCGGAAACGCTCGGGTGGCGAGGTGTCGGTCCTCGGTCACGATCCGGGCCGCGGCGAGCGCGCGTTCAAGGAGCGCATCGGGATCGTCCTCCAGGAGACCGGCGTCGAGCCCTACCTGACCGTCGCGGAGGTCGTCGACCTGTTCCGCGGCTACTACCCGAGCCCGCGCCCGGTCGACGAGATCGTCGAGCTCGTAGGGCTGTCGGAGAAACGGGACGAGCGCGTGAGCAAGCTCTCCGGCGGCCAGCAGCGACGCCTCGACGTCGCCATCGGGCTCGCAGGCGACCCGGAGCTGTTGTTCCTCGACGAGCCCACGACCGGGTTCGACCCGTCGGCGCGGCGCGGGGCGTGGAAGATCGTGAAGGACCTCGCGGGGGCCGGTAAGACGATCTTCCTCACGACCCACTACATGGACGAGGCGCAGTTCCTCGCCGACCGGGTCGCGATCATCGTCGGAGGCGAGATCATCGCCGAGGGACCGCCCTCGACCCTGGCCACCCACGACCTCGCGACGACGCGGATCAGCTTCGCGCTGCCGGACGGGCGGTCCCTGCCGGAGTCCCTCGCGTCCGCGACGGTCGACGGGGAGCTCGTCGAGATCGGCACGACGGAGCCGATGCGGACCTTGAACGAGCTCACGGGCTGGGCGCTGGCAGAGGGCATCGAGCTGCAGGGCATCACCGTGTCGCGGCCCTCGCTCGAAGACGTGTACCTCGATCTCACGAGCGCGTCGTGAGCACCGCGGCGCTCACGTTCAGACAGGTCGGCTTCGAGAACCGGAGCTTCTGGAGGAACCCGCCCGCCGCGTTCTTCACGTTCGTGTTCCCGCTGATGTTCCTGGTGATCTTCAACCTGATCTTCGGCGGCGACGACATCCCGATCGGACGGGGCCGGACGATCAGCGGCTCGACGTTCTACGTCCCCGCGATCGCGGCGTTCTCCGTGATCACCGCGTGCTACACGAACATCGCCATCTCCGTCGCGACGGCGCGCGACCTCGGCATCCTCAAGAGGGTCCGGGGAACCCCGCTGCCGTCCTCGGCCTACCTACTCGCACGCGTGATCCACGCGAGCGTGATCGCGCTGCTCCTCGTCGGGGTCGTGACCCTCGCGGGGGCCGCGTTCTACGGCGTCGACGCGCCGACCGGCGACCTCCCGCTGTTCGCGCTCACGATCGTCGTCGGCGCGGCCGCTTTCTCCGCGCTCGGGCTGGCCCTCACCGCGGTGATCCCGACGGCGCAGGCGGCGCCCGCGGTCGTCAACGCGTCGATCCTGCCGCTTCTGTTCATCTCGAACATCTTCATCCCGGTGAACCAGGCGCCGGAATGGCTGGAGACGTTCTCGAAGGTGTTCCCCGTCCGTCACTACGCGGACGCGATGGCGGCCTCGTTCGTCCCGGACGAGCTCGGCGTCGAGTACGTCTTCGACTGGACGAGCCTCCTCGTCGTGGCGGCGTGGGGCATCGCGGGCCTGGCGCTGGCGAACCGGTTCTTCTCGTGGGAGCCGCGCCGGTGAGCGCCGTCGCCGTGGCGGGTCCGGAGGTCCTCGAAGACGTCGTGGTCTTCTCGCTCCCCGACCCCGACCGCGCCCTGCAGGGCGTGCGGCTGCTCCAGGAGATCAGGAGGCCGCGCAACGGGCCCGAGTTCCAGCGCGACGCCAACGCCGACGTGTGGAAGGCGGCGTTCCTCCGGCCGAGGGCCGACCGGATGGAGTACCAGCTGGAGCTCCAGCACCCCGACGGGCGATACGAGGTGATCACCGATCCGGGGAACCCGCTGACCGCCCCGGGCCCGTTCGGCGACAAGTCCGTGCTCGAGCTCCCGGGTTACGCGCCGCCGGCGTGGCTCGACGAGGAGGCGCCGCCGGGAACGGAGACACCAGCGCTGATACCGAGCAGGATCCTGCGCGACCGCGTCCCCGCCCTCGTCTGGTCCCCTCCCGACACCGACCCGGAGGAGCCGCTGCCGTTGCTCGTCGCCCACGACGGCCCCGAGTTCGCGAGCTACTCCGCGTTGACGCGGTATCTCTCCGTGATGGTGACGCGGCAAAGGCTGCCGCGGATGCGGGCCGGGCTCGTCGGGCCGGTCGACCGCGACAACACGTACTCCGCGTCGGCCGCGTACTCGCGCGCGATGGCGCACGAGATCCTGCCGGCGCTCGACCGGCTCGCGCCCACACGGCACGGACGCAGCGCGCGCATCGGCATGGGGGCGAGCCTCGGGGCACTCGCGATGCTCGTGCAGCACCGGCGCGCGCCGGCCACGTTCGGAGGTCTGTACCTCCAGTCAGGCAGCTTCTTCCGACAGCGCTTCGACCGGCACGAGGCGGGGTTCCCCCGGTTCCGCCGCATCTCCCGTTTCGTCGGGGGCGTCCTGACGGCCGACGACTGGGCGCACCCGATCCCGGTGACGATGACGTGCGGGACCGTCGAGGAGAACCTGGCGAACAACCGGGCGGTCCGCGACGCGCTCGAGGCGCAGGGCTACGACGTCTACCTCTTCGAGAACCGCGACGGGCACAACTGGGTGGGCTGGCGCGACACGTTCGACCCGCACCTCACGAACCTGCTCACGAAGGTGTGGGGATGAGGCGCGACCACGTCTCGCTCCCGGCCCCCGCCATCGGGGGGCACGGCGACGTCATCGCGTACGGGGACTGGGGCCGTCCGTTGCTCGTGTTCCCGTCGCAGCAGGGGCGCTCCTGGGACTACGAGAACAACGGGATGATCGGCGCGCTCGGGTCGTTGATCGAGGCGGGCCGTCTCAAGGTCTACTGCGTCGACAGCTTCGACGCCGGAAGCTGGGACGTCCCCCACCTCTCCCTGGAGGAGCGGGCGGAGCGCCACGGCGGCTACGAGGACTGGATCGTGAACCACGTCGTGCCGTTCGTCCACCTCGACTGCGGTGGCGCCGTCGAGATCATGACGACCGGCTGCAGCTTCGGCGCGTACCACGCCGCGAACTTCGCCCTCAAGCGGGCGGACCTGTTCCCGCTCGCGATCTGCCTCAGCGGCGTCTACGACGTCTCGCGCGTCGGCCACGGCCACCGCGGCGACGCGTTCTACTTCAACAACCCGATGGACTACGTCTCGAACATGGACGGGGACCACCTCGAGTGGCTGCGGGACCGCGTCAGCCTGCTGCTCGTGTGCGGGCAGGGTCAGTGGGAGGACACGACGAACGCGCTGCAGAGCACGAAGCAGTTCGCCGCCGTGCTCGAGAGCAAGGGGATAAGGCACGAGCTCGACCTGTGGGGCCACGACGTTCCCCACGACTGGCCATCCTGGAGGAGGCAGATAGCCCATCACGTTCCGAGATTCTGTTGACGGCCGTCGCCGGAGGCGGCGACGTCGGACGAGGAAGATTCCGCATGGGACGGGATCGCTTGCGATCCCGTTAGAACGAAAGGGGCGGTCGTGACCACACATCTCATCGGGTTGTTGTTGGGAACCGAGGAGGACTGGCCCGGCGCGTTCGAGGGCATCATGCGGCGGCTCGCGCCCAAGATCGAGTTCAAGGGCGAGACCTACACGTTCGAGACCGAGCGCGTGACGATCGAGCCGTTCGACCTCCGCGCCGTCCCCCGCCACTCGCTCGTCATCGACCGGCTCGCCCACTGGTACTACGTCCCGCGCGAGTGGCTGAAGAAGGTCGCGTTGATGAACGACGTCTACCTGATGAACAACCCCTTCACGTTCCAGTCGATGGAGAAGCACGCCGCGTACTGCGCCATGATCCGGCTCGGCCTCAAGGTCCCCGAGACGTGGATGATCCCGACGAAGAAACCGCCGGAGAACCCGCGCTTCCCCTACACCGCCGAGCGCTACAACCAGCCGTTCGACCTGTCGGAGGTCGCCGACAAGGTCGGGTACCCGCTGTTCATGAAGCCGTTCGACGGCGGCGCGTGGGTCGGCGTGACCCGCATCGCCGACGACATCGAGCTCCACCACTGGTACGACCAGTCGGGCGAGAGGCTCATGCACCTCCAGCAGGCGATCGAGGACTTCGACGTCTTCTCGCGGTCCCTGTCGATCGGAGCCGAGACGATGGTGATGCGCTTCGAGCCGTCGCGCCCGATGCACGACCGCTACCAGGTGTCGCACGGGTTCCTCTCCCCGGACGTGGGCCGGGAGGTCGTGAACATCGGACGCATCGTGAACTCGTTCTTCCGGTGGGAGTTCAACTCGTGCGAGACGCTCGTGAAGGGACGGGACGTCTTCCCCATCGACTACGCGAACGCGTGCCCCGACATCTCGATAATCAGCCTGCACTACTACTTCCCGTGGGCGATCAAGGCCCTGGTGAAGTGGGCGGTGTACTGCACGGTCACGGGACGGCGCATGCGCGTCGACCTCGACCCCCGGCCGTTCTTCGACGTCGCGGACCGGACGGACCTGACGTACGAGGAGAAGATCGACGAGTACGGCCGGCTGGCCGACGAGTACTTCGAGACGGCGGCGTACCACGAGTTCTGCGCCGAGCACCTGCCGCACGTCGACGAGGTCGTCCTGGAGTACTTCGAGAGCCCCGAGTTCGACACGCTGCTGGTCGACACGGTCCGCGCGACGTTCCCCGAGCACGAGCACGACCACTTCGTGCCGCACTACCGGGGCCTGCTGGGGGCCTGGGCGAAGGACCAGCGCTAGCCGGCTCAGGCGGGCCGAGCTCAGTCGAAGGCCGGAAGATCCCGGCGGGCCCTCAGCTGCTCCAGAGGAGCTCGCCGGAAGCGCCGTCCAGGACCAGCTCGACGTCTCCGGCCCCACCCGGGAGGTCGAGGAACAGGAGGTCGGGCCCGGTCTCGGTCCGGACGACCTCGACACCCCACGTGCACGGCTTGGAGCGCGGGTCGACCGGGAGCCGCGTCGTCCACAGCACGTCCCCGGAGCCGCCGTCGAGACCCGACACACTGAGCCCCCGGGCCCTTCTGTGGAACTCGACCGCGTCGCTGGTCGCGCCGGTGAACGAGCCTTCGAGGGGGAAGTACGTCGACCCCGCGCGGACGACGTCTCCCGTCCTGCCGTCCACGAGGTGCTGACGGCTGCCACGGATCCACAAGCTGTCGCCGTCGTCGTCGAGGAGCTCGACGTCCACGCGGACGTCGGCGGCGCCGTCGCCGGTCGCATCTCCCACCGAATAGCTCCATCCCCACCCCCAGGGTGAGTGGTGGAAGCGCCCGGAGTACGCGAAGGACCGCTCCCACGACCACCCCGAACGGGCGCCCGTGCGCAGCACGTCGTGCACGATCGTCCCGTCGCGGTGCACGGTCGTGTCGCCCATCAGGACGTCCGCCCCGCGCTCCCCCGGGACGATGGCGTCGGCGTAGCCCCCGGCCGACCACGAGGTCTCCCCCGTCGCCCCGTCCAGGGCCGCGAGCCGGAGGGGCCGGGCCTGCTGCACCAGCAACTCCGCGCGCTCGTCGCCGACGACGTCGGCCGAGTCCGGGACGTGCAGGAAGCCCCAGGGCGGCCGCAGGGGGATGCTCCACGCCGGGTCGGAGGAGACGTCGTGCCGGAGCTCCATCGTCACGTCGTCCGCCGCGTAGGTGGAGGTCTGGACCACGAAGTCGATCGCTCGCGGTCCCGAGACCCCGCGCACGGCATCGACCGCGACCTCGTCCACGCCGTCGGTGACGTAGGTCCCGAGCTCGACCGTCGCTCCCGTAACCCCGGAGATCCGTTCCAGCGCGACGACCGACGAGGTCTTCAGGGAATAGGCGCTCTTCGTCGTCGCGACGACGAGGTCGGTGGGACCGCCGCCCTCCTCGAAGACCTCGACGGAATGGACGCCCAGGGCGGCCGACGCGTTCGGGACCCAGTGGGTCACCCGATCCCATCTCCGCCGCCACAGGGAGATCCCCCGCCGGTCGATCGCGCCGATCGTGAGACTGTCCTCGGGCCACCCCGCGAACGACGACGACAGGTAGAAGATGCCCGCGCCGTGCGGGCCGAGGTCGGCGCCGGTCGCGTAAGCCCACCCGGGGACCTCGACGGGCGCACGGAAGAGCGGTTCACCGGTTCTGCCGTCCAGGATCGCGAGCTCGGTCGCGTAGGCAGGGCTGGTCGTGTACCGAGCGTGGAGGACGTCGTCGGTCCCGTCGCCGTCGACGTCGCCGACCGGGTAGGCCGAGTCACACTCGCACGCGTCCCGGCCGCGCATCTCGTCCACCTGCTCGAGGAAGGCCGGCCCGTGCGGGAGCTTCTCGATGCTCCGCACGACTCCCGGTGACCCGAACGACGGCCGGTCGTGTGCTGGGACGGCGGGAGCCGCACCTGCGACGTCCGCCAAGGAGCACAGCAGCACGCCCGCTACGACCGCGCCGCCCCTCCTGCCGCGAGCTGCTCGCACCATTCCCGGTCCCGCCTCGCTCGACTCAGTGCCCGTAGTCGAGACTCCCGGGGCCCGCCAGGGGTTCCGGCCGGTTCTTTGGTCGATTACTCCCGTATTCCGGGAGCTCTCGACCGGAGAAACGGTGCGAGCGGCGGCTAGCTCGCCTTGCGGATCGCCTTCACCAGCTGGTCCTTGCCCATCTTCGACCGGCCCGCGATCTCGAGCTCCTTCGCTCGGTCCAGCAGCTCCTGCTTCGACAGGCCCGACAGGTCCTCGTCGCCGGACGAGGCCTTCGCGCCGGCGGCTTTCTTCGGCAGGGTCGGCTTCTTGCCCTGACGAGCGGCGTCCACCGACGCTCGCAGGGCCTCCATCAGGTCGACGACCTGGCCCGTCGGCTCCGGCTCCGGCGGGACGACGATCTCGTCACCCTTGATCTTCTTGTCGATCAGCTTCTTGAGGGCCTTGTGGTACTCGTCCTTGAACTCCTTCGGGTCGAAGTCCGACGAGAGGTGCTGGATGAGCTGGCGCGCCATCTTGCGCTCGCGGTCGTCGACTTTCGGCCTCTTGCGGAGCTGGTCGAACTTCGCGTCGCGGATCTCCTCGGGCCAGTGCATGGTCTGCAGCACGAGCGTCCCGTCCTTCACGCGCATCGCCGCGAGGTGCTCGCGCTCGCGCAACGCGACCTTGCAGACGCCGACGAGGTGCTCGTCCTCGAGCGCGTCGACGATGAGCCGGTACGCCTTCACGGCCTGCTCGTCGGGGACCATGTAGTAGCTCTTGTCGAAGAAGATCGGGTCGATCTGCTCGCTCGGCGCGAACGTAACGACGTCGATCGTCCGCAGCGACTCGAGCTCGAGGGCCTCGAGGTCGTCGTCGGTGATCGTGACCCACTTCCCCTTCTTGTACTCGTAGCCCTTGACGATCTCGTCCCAGTCGATGTCCTTGTGACCCTTGTCGCACTTCCGCTCGTAGTGGATGCGCGCGCCGTCTTTCTCGTGGAGGAGGTGGAAGTCGAACTTCTCCTCCTCCCTGCCGACGGCCGAGTAGAGCCCGACCGGGATCGTTATCAGGCCGAACGTGATGGAACCCTTCCAGATCGCCCTGGGAGCCATGCCGCAGCCGTACCCGGTGGGGGGCCGCGAAAAACGCCGGAGGGTGGCCCTGGGTGCCCGTGGGAAAGGAAGGAGCATGTGGTCTCGCGGCGCGCTGGCCTTCGTCCTCCTGGTGGTCACGGCTGATCTCCGAACTGCCGTCGCGCAGGAGGACGTCCGCTGCTTCGGTGCTGCACCCACGATCGCGGGCACGCCCGGCGACGACGTGCTCACCGGGACGGAGGGCGACGACGTCATCCACGGGCTCGGCGGCGACGACGTCGTCGAGGGACGCGGCGGCGACGATGCGATCTGCGGCGGCGACGAGGACCCCGACGAGGAGAACACGGGCGACGACGTGTCCGGCGGTCCGGGCGCGGATCGCATCGACGGCGGGTACGGCCACGACGTTGCGGCGGGCAACGCCGGCGACGACCTCCTGCGCGACCCCGACGGGATCGACGCGCTGGACGGCGGGGACGGCGACGACACGATCAAAGGCGGCAACGACCCCGACAGGCTCGCGGGGGGGCGAGGTGACGACGTGATCGACGGCGGGAGGCGCGGCGGCGACGGGGACGACGACGTCGTGGTCCACCCCGAAGCGCCGCGCGGTGTCACCGTCGACCTCGAAGCACAGACCGTCCGAGGCGAGGGACGCGACGTCCTGGACGACGTCGAGCACGCCGTGGGCGGGCCTCACGACGACGTGATCCGCGGGACCGTGGAGCCCAACACCCTGTCCGGGGGGAACGGCCACGACGTCGTGAGGGGGAGAGGCGGGCCGGACAACGTCTCGGGAGGACCGGGCAACGATCTCGTCGGGGGCGGGGAAGGGAGCGACACGGTCTCGTTCCACGGACCGTTCGGCCCGGTGACGGTCGACCTCGCCGGCGGGACCGCGCGCGGGTTGGGGCGTGATCGGCTACGGCAGATCGAGTCGGTCCGCGGAACGTCGCGGGACGACCGCATCTACGGGGGCCGCGGCCGGAACGTCCTCGCGCCCGGGCTCGGCAGTGACGTCGTCCGCGCCCGGGGCGGGCGCGACCACGTCTACGGCGATCGCGGCCGCGACGTCCTATACGGGGGCCGCGGCGACGACGAGGTCGTCGACGACGACGGCGCCGACCGGTTCTTCGGCGGCGACGGCGACGACACGCTGCGGGACTACTTCCACGAGGGAGAGCGGGGGGACGACACGATGGACGGAGGTCGCGGCCGCGACACCTGCGTCAACGGCGAGACGAGACGGAGGTGCGAGCGGAACCTGGCTTCGGCCCCCGCCTGACGGGAGAGCGATACACGATCGAGAGGAGGCAGGAGATGGCGAAGGACCACGGACCGTCGGTCAAGAACGACGAGCAGTACGAGGCGCTCCGCGACGAGGGCATGTCGAAGGAGAAGGCCGCCCGCATCGCGAACGCGTCGGCGAACGAAGGGAAGTCCGAGGTGGCGCGGCGCGGTGGCGAGTCCGGCAGCTACGAGGACTGGTCCAAGGAGGACCTCTACGAGAAGGCGAAAGAGGTCGGCATCGAGGGCCGCGCCGACATGGACAAGGACGAGCTGATCTCGGCCCTGCGCAACCACTGATCCGGCCGCGTAGCGGCACGCCACCACTCCCTGGGGTCGCACTCGGTCTCGAGCACGAACCTGACGGCCGCGACTATGCCGCCGTTCGCGTCGACGGGGAGGTCGCGGCCGAACACCGTCCCCTCCGCGCTCATCCGCCGGTAGACGCCGCGTCCCTCGCCCTCGCGGGCGTCGCAGCCTTCGGTTCGGTGATAGGTCCCGGGTAGGAACTCGAACGGGCGCTCGACTGCGTCGTACGCGGTCCAGTCCGCGCTGTGCTCGACGCCGCGGGCTCCGAACGCCACCGACGCGCTCGAGAGGTCGTGGGCGAACTCGAACCTCGACGGCTTGCCGCGAGCGTGCTCGTAGGGCCCCATGTCGCTGCTGCACGTCAGCCCGTCGCCCTCGCGCCGGCAGTCCATCCGGTCGGCGGTGGCGAAGTAGAGCACCTCGCCGGACTCGAGGTCCTCGTACCGGGCGGCGTCTATCATGAAGACCCGGTAACGGCCCTCGCGGCGCTGCGGGATCTCCCACCACGCGCTCACGTCGTCGACGAGGTAGCGGCGCGGTTCGTCGACCGTCCCCGCGGCGGGACCGGCCGCCCCCGCGACCAGCAGCAACGAGGCGACCAGCGCCATCCCCCGAGTCCGCCGCATACGGATCATGTTCGCCGCGGCCGGGCGCAGACCTCCGGTCGTAATCCGGCTTTCCGGGGACGACGCTGGATAGCCTCAGAGGCCCGGCGGCACGAGGACGAAACGGAGGACGGATGGCAGGCGCGGTGCTCATGACTCTCGTGCTCACGGTGATCGTGGGTGTCACGGCTTATCTCGTCGGGACGCTGATCAAGAGCATCCAGAACGAGAAGAAGACGCGCATGCGGCTGTGGAAGAACTTCGGGCTCAGCCTCGGGTTCTGCCTTCTCTTCTTCGTCAGCTGGGCGGCTCACGGCGTCGCCGAGTGGCAGAGCTTCACGGACGAGCAGAGGTCGCACGGCGAGAAGCCGGAGGTCGGCGACTTCGTCGCGCAGTTCTCGCGGGCGACGCTCGAGAACTGGCAGTCCGAGTTCCTGCAGCTCTTCTCGTTCACGGTGATGGCGGCGGTCCTCATCCACAAGGGCAGCGCCAAGTCGCGCGACTCGGACGACGGCATCCAGGCCGCGCTCAAGCGGATCGAAGACAAGCTGGGGACCGAGCCGACCGCCCGCGACGAGCCCCTCCGCCAGGGGAAGGACCTCCACGTCGTGCCCGACGACTTCGAGGGCTGGGCGCTCAAGGACGAGTCCGCCACCGAGCCCGAGGGCTACTATGACAAGCAGGAGGAAGCGATCGCCGCGGGGCGCGAGCTCGCGCGCAAGAACGGCGTGAAGCTGCTCGTCCACGGGCAGGACGGCCTGGTCCGGGACGAGGCACGCTCGGGTTAGGCCTCGCTGCGCGTCTTTACTTTTGCCCTCGGGTGCCGCATGCTCGGTCCGCTGTGGCGACCAACGACCAGACGCTACGTCCTCACCCGGCGTCGGGTGACGTCACGATCACGGGTGAGGTGAGCTCCGTCCAGCAACGCACGGAGTGGATGAACGAGGGCTCGCGGAGCATCTGGACGTTCCGGCTCGAGGGCACCGACCAGAACGGGGTCCGCCGCGGCCCGGTCCAGGTCGAGATGCGCGGGATCTCGTTCGAGGGCAGCCTGACGAACGGCGATTCTGTGCGCGTGACCGGACGATGGCGCCGCGGCGCCATACGGGCGAACGAGGTCGAGAACCTGACGACGGGCGCGCTCGTCCGCGCGAAGAACTACACCGGGCTCAAGGTCGCGGCCATCGTCGTGTTCGTCGGGGTCGCCGGGACGATCGCGTTCTTCGCCGTCGGCTCGGCGCGCGACGCCGCGGAGAGGCGCGAGCAGATACAGCAGCGACAGCAGGAGCTGATGAACCAGCAGGGTGACGTCTCCGAGGAGTTCTGCGAGACGGCGAAGGAAGCGGGTCTTGCTCCTCCTCAGTGCGAGGAGTGAGGCTCTCCCTGCCGGTAGCGTCGTAGCTGGGGGAACGCGGCGGCCACGGCGCCGGTTCCCAGCAGACACGCAGCCCCTCCGAGGACGACGGATGCAGGCGCGCCCACGAGCGACGCGGCGATCCCGGCCTCGACGTCGCCGAGCCGAGGCCCTCCCGCGACGACCATCAGGTTCACGGCGGTGACCCGGCCGCGCAGGGCGTCGGGCGTGTTCTCCTGCAACATCGTGCCGCGGAAGACCGCGCTCGCGACGTCGGCCGCGCCCGCGACCGCGAGGAACGTCATCGTGAGCGCCAGCGAGAACAACGTCAGACCGGCCAGCGTGATCGCGGCTCCCCAGATCGTCACGGCAACCAACACGGCCATGCCCTGGGAGCGGACCCGCGTCACCCACCCGGACGTCAGGGCGCCGGCGAGCGCGCCGGCGGAGACCGACGCGTACAGGAGGCTCAGGGTCCCTGCGCCCCCGTCGAACGTCCGCTCGGCGAGGGCGGGGAAGACCGCGCGCGGCATCCCGAAGATCATCGCCACGAGATCGATCACGAAGATGGACAGGATGAACGGTGTCCGGAACGAGAACCGCAGGCCCTCCTTCACGGCGTCGAGCGCGCCCTGCGCCACGGCCCCCTCCGGCGGCGCCGGCGGGACCCAACGCAGCGCGACGAGGGCCCCGACGAACGTGCACGCGTCGACGACGTAGGCCCATCCGATCCCGGCTCCGGCGATCAGCACGCCGGCGACGAGCGGGCCCACGATCATCGTCACCTGGAACACCACCTGGCGCAGCGCCATGGCGGCCGCCATCTGTCCGGGCGCGACCAGCGACGGGATCATCGCCGAGCGTGCGGGCCGGTCGATCGCGTCGAACGTCGATGCAACCGCGGTGAGCGCGTAGATCGCGGCCAGCGACGGGCTACCGGCGAACGTCACCGCCGCGAGCGCGAGCGACGTCGCCATCATCGCGAGCTGCGTCCGGGCGATCAGAGCGCGGCGATCGGTTCGGTCCGCCCAGGCGCCGCCGAGGATCGAGAACGCGATCAGCGGCACCACCTCTGCCAGGCCGATCATGCCGACCGCCAGCACGGACCCCGTGATCTGGAAGACCTGGTACGGAACGGCGACGTAGCGGATCTGAGAACCGAGCAGGGACACCATCTGCCCGATCCACAGCGCGCGGTACGGGACGGACTCGCGCAGCAGCGATACGTCGAGCGCCAGCCGCCGGGCGGCTGCGAAGCGGCGGGCCAACTAGAGCGTCAGTAGGCGGCGGAGAACTTCTTGAGCTTCTCCATGCGGTGGAGCGCGTCGATCAGACGCACCGTTCCCGAGCGCGAGCGCATGACGATCGACTGCGTGATCGCGGCGCCCTCCCGGTAGCGGACGCCGTTGATCAGGTCGCCGTCCGTGACGCCCGTGGCCGCGAAGAAGACGTCCTCGCCCGAGACGAGGTCGTCGGTCGTCAGCACGCGGTCCAGGTCGTACCCCGCCTCGACCGCCGCATCCCGCTCCTGCTCGTTGCGGGGCCACAGCCGTCCCTGGATCACGCCACCTAGGCACTTGATCGCGCACGCCGCGATGACGCCCTCGGGCGTGCCCCCGGTGCCCATGAGGAGGTCGACCGACGTACCCGAGCGTGCCGCGGATATCGCCCCCGCGACATCGCCGTCGGTGATGAACCGGATGCGCGCGCCGGCCTCGCGCACCTCCTTCACGAGCTGCTCGTGGCGGGAGCGGTCGAGGATCGTCACCGTCACGTCGGAGACGTCCGACCGCTTCGCCTTCGCGACGCGCTTGACGTTCTCGGCCACCGGCGCCTCGATGTCCACGACGTCCGCGGCCTCCTCGCCGGCGGCGATCTTCTCCATGTAGACGCACGGCCCGGGGTCGAACATCGTCCCGCGCTCGGCGAGCGCGACGACCGCCAGCGCGCCGTTCATCCCCTTCGACGTCAACGTCGTCCCGTCGATGGGGTCGACGGCGATGTCCACGACGGGGGGCTCGCCGTTGCCGATCCGCTCGCCGTTGTAGAGCATCGGCGCGTTGTCCTTCTCGCCCTCGCCGATCACGACGACGCCGTCCATCGGGACCGTGTCCATGAGCAGCCGCATCGCGTCGACGGCGGCCTGGTCCGCTGCCTCCTTGTCCCCGCGCCCCATCCAGCGGGCCGCCGCCAGTGCCGCGGCCTCGGTCACGCGCACGAGCTCCAGCGCCAGGTTCCGGTCGGGAGCCTCGCCCGCGCGGGCTTGGGACATCGGGTGCCTCCAGTCTGGGGACGGTGGGGTTGGTTGGGGGACGACCTTACCGGGAAGCATTCGGGCATGCCGCGCCTGAGAAGAGCAGACTGCTCGGGCCCGGGCCTCACGCGACGCCGCCGGGGCAAGGGCTTCGAGTACCTCGACGAGGACGGGAACCGGATAACCGATCCCGAAACCCTGTCGCGCATCCGGACCCTCGTGATCCCTCCGGCGTGGACGGACGTCTGGATCTGCCCGCTCCCGAACGGCCATATCCAGGCGGTGGGGACCGACGCGGCGGGCCGGAAGCAGTACATGTACCACGAGGACTGGCGCAGGAGGAGGGACGCCGAGAAGTTCGAGCACATGCTCGAGTTCGCCGAGGCACTGCCCGTCATGCGCCGGCGCTGCTCGAGGGACCTGATGCGCGAGGGATTCCCGAAGGAGCGCGTGCTCGCCTGCGCGGTGAGGCTGCTCGACCGCGGCTTCTTCAGGATCGGGACCGAAGGCTACGCCGAGCAGAACGAGACCTACGGTCTCGCGACGATGCAGAAGCGGCACGTGACGGTCTCCGGCGACGTCATCACGTTCGACTACGTCGCGAAGAGCGGGAAGCAGAGGATCCAGTCCCTCGTCGACCCGGAGGTGCTCGCCGTCGTGAAGGCGCTGAAGCGGCGGAGGGCCGGGGGGCCGGAGCTGCTCGCCTATCGCAACGACGGCGTCTGGTGCGACGTGAGGTCGGCCGACATCAACCAGTACGTCAAGGAGATCACGGGGGGCGACTTCACCGCGAAGGACTTCCGGACCTGGAGCGCGACCGTGCTGGCGGCGGTCGCGCTGGCGGTCTCGGGTGAGGCCGCGAAGTCACGGACGGCCCGCAAGCGCGCGATGTCGCGGGCGGTCCAGGAGGTGTCGCACTACCTGGGTAACACCCCCGCCGTCTGCAGGGCCTCCTACATAGACCCGCGTGTCTTCGACCGCTACCAGACGGGCTGGACGATCAGCGGTGCGCTCGAGCAGCTGGGCGAGGGCCGCGACTTCGGGGAGCCGTCGATCCAGGGCGCGGTGGAGGCCGCGGTCCTGGACCTGCTGGCGAACAACAAGGGCTCGGACGCCCTGGAGAAGATCGCCTAGAGCGCGGGGCCGCCGACCATCCGGCCGACGACGCCGCGGCCGTTGAACAGGCACGCCCCGTTCGCGGTGCACGCGTCGACCGCCGCCATCCAGGGCACTCCGTCGGGCGCGACCACGACGTCGATGAAGTCGTACTGCTGCGCGCACCTCAGGATCGGGCAGGAATGCATGTGCAGCGGGTCGTCCACCGCGTTCACCTGGACCGTGGTGAGGACCGGTCGCTTCGCATCCAGGTTCGTCGACACCGTGATGTACCCGTTCCACGTCGTGTCCACGTACTCGGGACCCTCACCGTCGGGTTGAGGCCCGCCGGGAGCGTCCGTCGACCCGATGTACGCCATCGCCACGCCGCCGCGGGGGCCGATGTCGATGGCGGGGAGAGACGCCTCGGCCAGGTTCGGCGGGCCGACTCGGAACGGCCTCCCCCAGGTCTCGCCGCCATCGCGCGAGATCACGACGACGGGCAGGCGGTCGCGGGCCATGTAGAAGTAGTAGATCGTCCCGCGCTCGTCGACGACCACCCCCGCCTCGTGCTCCTGCAGCCCGTCCTCGTTCGCCGGCATCCCGTTGTCGGCCACCTGGACGCGACTCCACGTCAGCCCCTCGTCACGGGAGATAGCGAGCCAGGGCTGACCGCACAAGCCCCGCGGCAGGTACACGACGCCCTCTCTGTCGACGAACCCGTGGCCGGTGGTCCCGTCGCACAGCCCCGGGATGCCGTACGACCCGGGGTCGGAGATGCCCGGATCGGAGACGTATGGCGGAGCGCCGGTCCGCACCCAGGTCAGTCCCCCGTCGAGCGACTTCACGCAGCCCGTCGCCCGGCTGGAGTCGGCGAAGGCGCCGCCGTCGATCGCGCAGTAGTAGACGACGTTGGGGTAGTCGCCCATCTCGCTCGTCGCCGGCGGCCCGGCAAAGATGTTCTGGTGGTCGGCGAGCCCGCATATGACGCTCTGCTCCCACTCCTCGGCATCGGCGTCCTTGAACGAGAGCTCGGAGCAAGGGTAGAGGAAGTCGTTGTTGAAGACCCGGTCGGTGTCCTCGTCCACGTAGAGGATCGGGTCGAGCCCCGTGGGATGTGCGGGCTCCGCGCCGACCATCGGCGAGACGTCGCTCCACGTCCTGCCACCGTCGCGCGACGCGACCACGGGCCACTGGTAGGAGCCGGTTCCGACCGCGTCCAAGCCCTTGAACAGGATCGTTCCGTCCGAGGTGATGCCGAGCGTGGGCTCGGCAGCCATCACGCCCGTGTCGTAGAGCCGGCCGCGAGCGCGCGCCGGGGTCCCCCGGCCTTCGGATGCGTAGCGGATGCCCGGACCCCCCTGCGGAGTCCCGAGGAGCGTCTGCAGCGGATCGTTCTCCGCCGCCCACACCTCCGCGGGATCGAACCGCGCGTATGCGTGGACGTGCGCGCCGGCGCGGTGCGCGCCGCCATCCATGGGGGCCGGGACCGCCACGGCCGCGAGCGCGAGCGCGACCGCCGTCGTCCGCACGCGAGAGGCCGAGATCACGCCAGACGGCCGATCACTTGCTCACGCCCAGCGCGGCCAGCGACCGGGCGAGCGTCACCTCGACCGTGCCGCTCGTCGGCGTGGACGGCGTCTCCTCGTCCGCGCACACACCCGGCATCATGATGAAGGACACTTCCTGGAGGCCCTCCACCTTGAGCGGGTACGACGTCTTGCCGCACACCTCGCCGTAACGCACGGTGGGCACCTCGGCCCGGGCCGTCAGCCCGGAGTCGTCCTCGATCTCGACCTGCGCCCACCGGTAACGACCGCCGAGATCGAAGGTCACACATCCGATCCGGTCCTCGCAGTCGTGCGCGAGGTTCACGTACTGGATGGTGCCGACCATGACCCCCACAGCGGGCGCCTCGTAGCGCTGCTCCAGCACCGTCGTCTTGGAGCCCGCCCCCGCGGGCCGGACGGCCGGCCCTGCGACCAGCGCGACGACGACGGCAAGGCTCGCGACAGACCTCTTCATCGGCGTACCCCTTCACGCGTCCAGGCTGTCACGCCCGAGCGGGCGATCTCCCAGATTCGTTTGACGCCGGTGGGCTCGTACCTGGGAAGAGGGCCGAAAGAGGCCAGTCGACCCCTAGCAGCTCGGCAGCGGGAAGAGGCAGCGCGTCGGCCGGACCCGGTCCGGCTTCCGCAGCATCTTGTCCCCCGACACCTGCTTCACGAAGATCGGGTTCGCCACGGGCTTCGGCCCCCCGGTCGGGCTCGGCAGCGTCGTGTCGCCCGACACGATGAACAGCGTGCCCTTGTGGTCGAAGTTGACCGTGAAGAAGTCGCCGAGCCGGCGGTCGCCGCCCTCGAAGCTGGGGTTCGCGTTGCAGGTCGTGCCGCTCAGGCAGATCTTGCCCCGGTGGATCGGGCGCCCGGTCGCGTCGGCCACCTCGAACTGCGGCGGGACGAAGCGCGTCGAGCCGTCCGAGCACTTCACGCGCGACCCGTGGCCGTTCATCGTGTAGGCGACGTAGGCGCGGAACTCGTCGGGCTTGCCGGCGAGCGTCTGGTACCACGTGATCGCCACCCGGCCGTCGTCGCCGGCGATGATCCACGGCCACAGCGCGTCGCCCTTCGGGATCGGGATCTCGATCGGACGCGGGGCCCACTTCTTGGTCTTGCGGTTGAAGTAGTTGAACGTGACGCTCCCGTCGGCGGTCGTGTCGTTCGAGCCCGAGTACCCGCCGGCGTTCGCCGCGTAGACCCAGCCCGCGCGGTCCGCGGCGATCGCACCGAAGAACTGCGTCGAGTCGCCGAGGGCAGCCGGGTAGTCCGTCCACGTCGCCCCGTCGTCCTTGGAGATCGAGACGCCGCCCTCGTCGAGCGGGCCGAGGAGGCCGGACTTCGGGTTGAGCGGGTCCGAGATCATCTTGCTGTCCGGGCCGACGTCGCCCTCGGTCCCCACGAGCGTGAACGTGAGGCCCCCGTCGGTCGACCGCCACAACGACTTCGGCAGGTTGACGTACAGGAAGACCTCGTTCTCCTCCTGCCCCGTCACCCACGGACGGTCACCCGAGGCGGCGACGGGGTTCGCCGTCGGCCACGACTGCCCGTCGTCGGGGCTGGCGAAGACCGAGACGTTGGCGAGGTTGATCTCGACGTTGTAGATGTTGCCGGCCGCGTCCTTCGTCAGGTCGGGGTCGGAGAAGCCGGTCGAGGTCGGGCTGTGCGGGCCCGCGGGCGCGCCGGCCAGGCCGACGTACTGCCACGTCTTCCCGCCGTCGGTCGAGCGCCAGTTCAGCGTCTGGTTGTAGTAGCTGCCCGCGAAGTCACCCGCGCCGGGAAGCGCCTGCGGGTCCTTGTAGACGTGCGTGGTCCCGGCGTGCGCCGACACGATGATCGAGCCGTCGTCGGCGATGATGCTGACCGGCTCGCCGCCCGCCCTCGTCTTGTCGATGAAGCTCGGCTTCCCGAACTTCAGCGGTGCCGGCTTCACCGAGGGGCAGCGGACCGGCGAGGACTCCGCGGCACCCGTGAGCGGAAGCAGGCTCGCGAGGAGGATTGGGGCCAGGAAGAGCTTGATTCGGCGCATGACGGCGACTCCAGGTCTAGGGCTGGTCGATGGGAGATTCGCCCCGGCAGTCCTGGTTCCTCCCCCGCCTAGGGGCGCACGTTACCCGCGTCGGGGGTTCAGACGTAAGGGGGTTTCGTCCGATACGACGGGGGTGAGAAGAAGACTCCCGCTCCTGCTCGTCCTGCTCTGCGTCGCCGGCTCGCTCCACGCGGGGACCGCGCACGCCCGCCTGAAGAACGTCCCCGCCTGGGCCCTCCCGGCGGCGAGGTACCTCGTGGGCAACGGGTCGATCGACGCGACGGCGTTCCGCCCGAACGAGCCGCTGCGGCGCGGGGCCTTCAAGAGGGTGATGGCGAAGACGTTCGGAGGCGGCTACACGCGCACCAAGGGCTACGTGACCGCGGCCGAGGTCTCCGCGGCGCTCGTCCGGGCGCTGGGCAAGGCGCCGGTGGCGGCGCGCCTTCGCCGCGTGCAGTCGCCCGACGGGTGGCGCCCCGAGGTGGACCGCTGGTTCGGGTCCGAGATCGTCGCCCGGGAGATGGGCCTTCGCCGCGACCGCCCGACGTCCGAGGAGGGGCGAGAGGCTTCCGCCGGCGAGCCCATGAGGGGCGCCGACGTCGTCTACGCGGTGTGGAAGGCCAAGACGTCGCCCTCGACCTGGGGGGCCGACGCGCTCACCGGGTTCTCGCTGTCGAGCTACGGCCCCGTCCGGCGGGAGGTCGTCGAGTACGCGCTCTCGCTCGTGGGGACCCCGTACGTGTGGGGAGGCGAGTGGGTCCGCAAGACGCCGGCCGGATACCCCTACGGCGCGCAGCCACACGGCGGCGTCGACTGCTCGGGCTTCGTCTGGTACGTCCTTCGCAAGAAGGCCCCCGGCTGGGCCCCCGGGGGCCGCCCCTACGCGGGGTGGTCCTTCCCGGAGCGGTCGTCCGCGCAGATGGCCGCGGCGACGAAGAAGCGCCTCGCCTACCGGCAGCTGCTGCCGGGCGACGTCGTGTTCTTCGCGCCGGAGGGACGCAAGTCGAAGGCGTCGGCCGTGTACCACGCCGGCATGTACCTGGGCCGCGGCTGGATCGTGCACTCCTCCGGATCGCGCGCGGGCGTGAGCCTCGCCTCGATCGCGCCGGGCTCGTGGTGGCACGACCAGATCGCGTGGGGGCGCAGGGTCATCCGCACCTGATCCGTGGTCGGTTGCTCCCGTCTTGCGGGAGGACGCGACCGGCGAGACGTCAGTTGTGTACGAACACGGCCTTGCCGATCGGCGTCCGGCGGAAGAACGCCTTGCGCACGTACATCGGGATCCGGACGCATCCGTGGCTCGCGGGATAGACCGGCACCGACTGGCTCCCGTGGATCGCGTACCCCCCGACGAAGTAGCTCGGGTCGTAGAGCTTGCCGAGCCGGCTGACGCGCACGCCCTCGATCTTGCGCTCGATGGTGAAGCTCCCGCGCGGCGTATGCGCCTTGTATCGCTGCCCGTCGACCGTGTAGTACTCCTCGTTCCCGCTGGAGATCGGAAGCGTGTGCGTCACGCGGCCCTTCTCGACCTCGAACAGGACCTGCCGCGAGACGTCGACGTCGACGAAGCTCCTCGGCTTGCCCTTCGACGGCACGACGGGTCGCCGCGACAGCGCGATCTGCGTCATCTGCTGCGGAGTGACGACGCCGTCGCGCGTGA
Source organism: Actinomycetota bacterium (assembly GCA_036258555.1). GTDB lineage: Bacteria > Actinomycetota > CADDZG01 > CADDZG01 > WHSQ01 > JALZEG01. The sequence goes on from DATADL010000250.1 coordinate 70,944, forward strand.
GCCCCTTCACCTTCTCGAACGCGTACACGGCCTGCTGCGTCTGGTAGCCGAACGAGCCGTCGCGCCGGCCTGCGGGATACGAGATCTCGTTCAGCGTCTTCTGGAGGTACGCGACCTCGCCGCCCGACGACCCGGCCTTCAGCGTCACGTCCCACCTCACCGCGTGCGTCTTCGCCAGCGCGTCGATCTGACGGAGGTTGTAGTTCCGCTTGCGCAGACGGTCGATGATCTTCGGCAGGGCCTTCCGGTGGCTCTTGCGCCACAAGTCGAGCGAGACGATCGAGCCCGGCTGCACGCCCGACACGACCTTGTAGGCGACCTTCTTGGCGAGGCCCCCCTTCGGATGCTGCGTCCAGCGCACCGAGCGGTAGCCCATCGACCCCGCGACGCGCAAGACACGGAGGTCGCGCGACCCCTTCGGGGGTCGCAGGTAAGGCATGCCGGACGCGCCGATCGACCGCAGGGCGTCCTCGCCCCTCGAGATCGACGTCCGCAGCGCTCCGTCGTCGAGCGACGTTAACGGGGCCTTCCCGTAGCCGCGGTTGCCGAGGACGTGGCCGCCGCGCTTGATCAACCGCGCCCGCGTCTCGTGGTGCTCGATCCAGGCGCCGGGCAGGAAGAAGCTGAGGTTCGCCTTCTTGCGCTCGAGCATCAGCAGGAGCTCGTCCATGACCTTGTTCCGCGCCGTTCCGTCGAGCGTGATGATCACCGCCCGCGTCTGAGGGCCCACGACCCATTCGCTCGGAGGCAGGGCGGCCGCGGCCGGCGCGGCGGCGCCGAACGCGGCGAGCACCGCGCCCGCCTGTACGGCCGCGAGGCAGAGCGCGAGCCGGCGTCGAGGAGTCTGCATGGGTGGCACCACCGTCGTGAGTAGGGCCGCTGCGGCGGCGGGACGAGTCCGGCGATGTGGGCGAAGTGTCGGTGCTCTGCCTCGACGGCCCCGGCCCGGGTACACTCCGCCGGACTCGTCCCGCCGCCGCAGCGGCCCTACTCACGACGGTGGTGCCACCCATGCAGACTCCTCGACGCCGGCTCGCGCTCTGCCTCGCGGCCGTACAGGCGGGCGCGGTGCTCGCCGCGTTCGGCGCCGCCG
>DATADL010000251.1:0-5956 GCA_036258555.1 Actinomycetota bacterium
CGGTGACGAGGGACGCGGTGGCGCACGGGGTGATCGTGGGGAACACCGAGACCGAGTCGCGCACGTAGCGGGCGCGCTCCCTCAGGAAGGCGAACGCGGGGGCCCGGCCCGAGGCGACGGCCTGCTCGAACGCCGTGGTGCCGAGCCCGTCGACCACGACGTAGAGGACACGCTTCTTGGCGAGCGGCATGGAGGGGTCCTTCCCCATACGGAGCGTACCTAACCCATCACGCTGCGCATTCGCCAGGGCGCCACGGCCCGGCCGGTACTCTCACCGACGTGGAAGAGCTGCTCGTCCGGAGGCGGGTCCCGTTCATCGGCTTCGGCACCGTCGGCGTCGTCGCCTGCATCGTGATCCTGGCGCTTCCCGACAGCCTGATCGCGCAGATGGAGCGGAACCGCGCGCTCGACAGCGGCCAGGCAGGCTGGGCCTATCGCCTGCTCGTCGCGTTCGCGCTCGCCGCGGCCGCGTTCACGATGTTCCGGGCCTTCACGGTCGACTCGGTCAAGCGATCCCAGGAGCGCATCGCCAAGGCCCGAACCATGACGCCCCAGCGGATCGTCGACTCGGTCGCGCAGAACGCCGCGGCCGTGCCGCTGCTCACGATCGTCTACGGCGTCGCGTCCATCTTCTTCACGGGGCAGCGCGGCGGGTTCTGGCTCTTCCCGCTGATCGCGCTGGGTCAGGGCGCATGGCACTACCGGTCCGTCGGCGAGATCGCGCGCTGGCTCTCGTTCCAGCCCGAGCCGGAGGCGGAAGAGGAGGTCTCGACGGAGTGGAAGCGGGAGCCTCCCGACTACTGCCCTCCGCTCGCGCGCGGCCTCGTCGCCGGACGCGGATGACGCCGTGGGCGGCATCGGCGGCCACGCCCGGGCGACGCCCGACGCGCCCGCGCTCGTCACGCTCGCCCGCAGGCTGACGTTCGCGGAGCTCGACGAGCGCCAGCAACGGCTCGCCGGGCTGCTGCACGCCGCAGGCGTCCGGCCCCGCGACCGCATCGCGGTCTGGTCGTCGAACCGTGTCGAGTCGCTCGAGGTGACGACGGGAGCCCTGCGCGCGGGGATCGTCCCCGTCCCGATCAACGCGCTGCTCACGCCGCCGGAGGCCACGTACCTCCTGGAGGACTCGGGCGCGCGCTGGCTGTTCACCGACCGTCCCGTCGAGCCGCCGCCGTCGCTGGAGCGCGTCGTGAGCTTCGGCGACGCCTACGAGCGCTGCCTGCACGAGGCCGGCCCGCATCCGATCGCCGACTACGCGCTCGGCCGGCCCATGCACTACACGTCCGGGACGACGGGGGCCCCGAAGGGTGTGTGGGTCGAGCCGGCACCCGAGGCCGCGGCGGCCGAGATATCGCGCGACTTCGCCGGGCAGTGGGGGCTCACGCCTGACGAGGTCCATCTCGTGTGCTCGCCGCTAGCGCACTCGGCGCCACACCGGTTCTCGCTGCGCACGCTCGAAGCCGGAGGGACCGTCGTGATGCAGTCGCGCTTCGAGGCGCGGGAGACCCTGGCCGCCGTCGAGCTCTTCGGCGTCACGTCGACCTTCGTCGTGCCGACGCACCTCGAGCGCATCTTCTCGCTCGAGCCGAAGGTGCTGAAGCGGCACTACTCGACGAGCATGCGGATGTTGATCCACGCGGGTGCGCCGATCCGGCCCGAGACGAAGCGCCGCGCGATCGAGTTCTTCCCCGAAGGCTCGGTGTGGGAGTTCTACGGGTCGACCGAGGGCGGCGCGACGCGGATCTCGCCGGAGGAATGGCTGCGCAAGCCGGGAAGCGTCGGGACGCCGCGCGAGGGAGCCGCGATCCTGATCCGCGACGAGCGACGCGAGCCGGTGCCCGCGGGGGAGGTCGGGATCGTGTGGGTCAGGGATCCCCACGCCGAGCGCTTCTCGTACTGGGGCGACGAGAAGAAGACGAGGGGGGCATGGGACGGCGACGCGTTCACCGTCGGCGACCTGGGGCGGCTCGACGAGGACGGATACCTGTTCCTCGAGGGCCGGCGCCACGACACGATCATCAGCGGGGGCGTGAACGTCTACCCCCAGGAGGTCGAGGCCGTGCTGGGCGAGCACCCCTCGGTGCTGGAGTGCGCGGTGTACGGGCGGGAGCATCCCGAGTGGGGCCAGGAGGTGTGCGCCCTGGTGGTGCCGGCCCCCGGCGAGGCGTTCGATGTCGAGGAGGTGCGGACGTGGGCGCGCGAACGGCTTGCCGGGTTCAAGGTGCCGCGGCACTTCGCCGTGGCCGCGGAGCTCCCGCGGACCGCGACCGGGAAGGTGTTGCGGCGGGAGCCGTGACGCGGAAAGGCCCGCCCTCGTCGCGGGGCGGGCCCTCCGCAACGAACGTCAGGGGCAGATGCCCGTCCGGCACACGTAGAAGGTGACGCAGGGGACGAGGTCCTTGACGTTGTCGATGGTGCACCCGCGCGCCGCCGCCGGGCTTGCCGGCAGCAGCACCGCCGCCGAGCTCAGACACAACACGAGGCCTGCGAGACGTCTCCGCATGCCGGCCCTCCTTCGAGCCGATGTCACGGGCATACCCGGATGACCTTCTCGCACGCGTACGTCACGCCGGGGGTCCCGTGGAGAAGGCACAACACGTCGCCCACCTCGGGCTCCGGCAGGATGACGCACGTGGTAGCCGACGCGGGCGTTGCCGGCAGCAGCACCGCGGCGGCGGTCAAGGACAACACGAGGCTCGCGAATCGCTTCCGCAAACCGTCCTCCCTTCGTCCGGGAGCCCGTCCGGCTCCTTCGGGAGCAGGTCTTCCACGGCCCCCGCCGTTTCCCCTCCCGCGGCGCTAGAACAGCGCCATCGACAGGTCCCGGCGCGACGAAAGCACGCGCGGGTCGTCGGCCGGCAGCGTGTCGAACAGACCCAGCAGATGCCTGCGGACCTTCTCGCGCTCGTCGCCGGACGTGCGCCGGATGGCCTCGATCAGCCGGCCGAACGCCTGCTCGTGCCTCCCGGCCGCGGCGTCCAGGTCGGCCAGGCCCAGCTCCGCGTCGAGGTCACCGGCAGCGGCCTTCGTGCTCAGGGTCTCGGCGTCCAGAGCCGCAGCCCGCAGCGTCAGGTCGACGCGCGCCAGGCCGCTGCGCGCGGCGAACAGGCCCGGCTCCTGCGCGAGCGCTCGCTCGTATCCGGCGCGCGCTTCTTCGACGCGACCCGCGGCCTCGGCCTCCTCGGCGACGACCAGGGCGAGCTCGCCCTCGGACGGGCCGAGCTGCTCGAGCCACTTGCGCACCTGCGACTCCGGCAGCGCGCCCATGAACTCGCCGACCTGCTTGCCGTCGCGGAACGCCTTCACGGCGGGGATGCTCTGGATGCCGAACGCCGCCGAGAGCCGGGGGTTCGAGTCCACGTCGACCTTCGCCAGCTCCCATTCGGACGACTCGTCCGCGAGCCGTTCGAGCACCGGCGTCAGCTGGCGGCAGGGACCGCACCACTCGGCCCAGAAGTCGACCACGACGGTCTTCTCGAAGGACTTCCCGAGGACGTCCTGCTCGAACGTGGCGTCGGTTACCTCGTATCCGCTCATGTCAGTCCGAACGCTCGCCGGCGTCCCCGTCTTCCCCGCGCCGCACGCGGTAGCGCACGTGGGTCACGCCGGGGGCCGGGATCGTCTCCACCTGCTCCAGGGCGACGCGGGCACCTCCCAGGTCCTCGAACAGCCGGGTGCCGCCGTGGAGCAGGATCGGGACGACGCTGATCAGCACCTCGTCCAGCAAGCCGGCTGCCAGGTACTGCTGCGCGACGTTCGCGCCGCCCCCGAGCCTGACGTGACGCGCTCCGGCGGCCTCGCGGGCGCGAGCGAGCGCGGACTCGATGCCGTCGGTGACGAACGTGAACGTGGTCTCGCCCTTGACGAGCGGATCCCTGGGGTGGTGCGTGAGGACGAACACGGGGTAGCGGAACGGCGGCTCGTCTCCCCACCACCCCTCCCAGGGGTCGGCCCCCCACGGCCCGGAACCGCCGCCGAACATCCCGCGGCCCATGATCGCCGCGCCCGCGTCGCCGGCTTCCTCGAGGACGGCGCTGCTGGCGTCGACCTCCCCGCCCTCCATGCCGTGTGGGCGCCGGAACGCCTCGAGGCCGTACGCCCACTCGTGCAGCTGCTCGCCGCCCTCGCCGAGCGGGTTCTCGACGGTCTGGTTCGGGCCCGCGACGAACCCGTCGAGGGACATGCTGATGGCGAACTTGAACTCGCCCATGAATGCGCTTACTTCCGGCGCGCGGCGAGCTCCTCGCACTTCGCGCGGATCGCGTTCGCCGCCTCCTCGAGCTGTGCGCGCTCGCCGTCGTCGAGCTCGAGCTCGACGATCCCGGTGACACCGCCGGCACCGAGCTTCGCCGGCACGCCGAGGTACGTGTCGGAGATCCCGTACTCGCCGGACACCCACGCGCACGTCGGGTGTACGTCGTTCGAGTCGCGCAGTATGGACTCGACCATCGTGGCCGACGACGAGGACGGCGCGTAGAACGCGCTCCCCTTCTTGAGGTAGCCGACGATCTCCGCGCCTGCGTCGCGCGTCCTCGTGAACAGGTCCTGCAGCGTGGGCTCGTCGACCAGCTCCGGAAGCGGCTTGCCCTCGACCGTCGCGTGGCGCGGGAGAGCGACCATCTGGTCGCCGTGCGAGCCGAGCGTGATGGCCTCGACCGAGGTCGGCGCGACGTCCAGCTTCTCGGCGATGAAGAACCGGAGGCGCGACGAGTCGAGCACGCCGGCCATCCCCATCACCCTTTCCTTCGGGAACCCCGAGACGACCGACGCTAGGTAGGTCATCTCGTCGAGCGGGTTGGAGACGACGATGATCACGGTGTCGGGAGAGTGCTCGGCGATCTGCTCGGTGACGCCGCCGACGATCTCGCTGTTGGCGTCGAGGAGGTCCATGCGGCTCATGCCGGGCTTGCGCGGAAGCCCCGCGGTGACGACGACGACGTCCGAGCCCGCGGTGTCGGCGTAGTCGTTCGTGCCGGTCACGAGGGTCTCGAACCTCTCCGTGGGCGCGGACTGGTTGATGTCGAGCGCGAGCCCCTGGGGGAGCCCCTCGACGATGTCGATCATCACGACCTCGTCGGCGAGGTTGCGCTCGGCGATCCGTCGCGCGGTGTTCGACCCGACGTTGCCCGCGCCGACGACCGTTACCTTCTTCGCCACCCCAGCCACTGGTTACGCCTCCTTATGCGTTGAGCTTCTCGATGATCGCGTCGGCGACCTCGGACGTGCCGACGGCCGTCGGGTCGTCGCGAGAGGGCTTCATGTCGTAGGTCACGGACTTGCCTTCCTCGATGACCGCCGCGATCGCGGCCTCCAGACGGTCGGCCGCTTCGGTCTCCTCGAGGTAGTCGAGCATCAGCACGCCCGAGAGCATCATCGCCATCGGGTTGACCTTGTTCTGCCCCGCGTACTTGGGGGCCGAGCCGTGCGTCGGCTCGAACACGGCGGCCTCGTCGCCGATGTTCCCGCCGGGGGCGACGCCCAGGCCGCCGACGAGGCCGGCGCCGAGGTCGGAGACGATGTCGCCGTAGAGGTTCGGGAGCACGAGCACGTCGTACAGCTCGGGCTTCTGCACGAGCTGCATGCACATGTTGTCGACGATGCGGTCCTCGAACTCGACGCCGGAGTCCGCGTACTCCTCGCCGACCTCGCGGGCCGTCTTCAGGAACAGCCCGTCCGTGTACTTCATGATGTTGGCCTTGTGCACGGCGGTGACCTTCTTCCGGCCGTGCTTGATCGCGTAGTCGAAGGCCGCCTTGACGATCCTCCTGGTGCCCGTGACCGAGATCGGCTTGATCGAGATGCCGGAGTCCTCGCGCACTCGCCGCGCGCCGAGGTCCGCCATGAAGTCGATGAGCTTGCGCGCGTCCGGCGACCCCTGCTCGAACTCGATGCCGGCGTACAGGTCCTCGTGGTTCTCGCGGACGACGACGAGGTCGATGTCTTCGTAGCGCGACCG
>DATADL010000252.1:0-5891 GCA_036258555.1 Actinomycetota bacterium
GGCGAACAACTTCCTCGGCGGCGAGGAGGTCAACGTCCCGAACGTCGTCGGCCTCAGCGAGGAGGACGCGGTCGACCGGCTCGAGAACCGAGGGTTCGAGGTCGACGTCGAGGAGCGGCCGAGCCAGAAGCCCGAAGGCGAAGTGTTCCGCCAGGATCCGGACCGGGGCGAGCAGGCCGACGAGGGCTCGACCGTCACCATCTTCGTCTCGACGGGCCCGGAGGCGTTCGAGGTCCCGGACGTGCGAGGTGAGTTGCTGCCGGACGCGCGCCGGGACCTGCGTCAGGCCGACCTCACGATCGGATCGATCACGCCTCAACCCAGCGACGAGGTACCGCCGGACACCGTCATCGACCAGTTCCCGCGGCCCCCGGCCGAGGTCGAGCCGGGCGACGCCGTCGACCTCGTCGTGTCGTCCGGACCGGAGTCGATCCCCGCCCCCTCGGTGGTCGGTCAGACCGAGGACGACGCGATCGCGGAGATCGAGGGCCTCGGCCTGGTGGCGGACACCATCGAGGTGCCCGACGACGCGCCCGCGGGCGAGGTCATCGACCAGGACCCCGACGCGGGCGTCCCGATGGAGGAAGGCGACGTCCTGACGATCACGGTCTCGCTCGGCCCCGAGGAGGAGCCGATGCCGGACGTCAGGGGCGACGACGCCGACACCGCCGAGGCGTTCCTCGAGAACGACTTCGGGCTGAGCGTGACTCAGGAGGACGGCGCGTGCGCCGCGCCGCCGGGAACGGTGTGCGACCAGGAGCCGGCACCGGACACGCCGGTCTCACCGGGCGACACGGCGATCCTCTACGTCCAGCCCGGCGGAGCCGCGCTGCCCGGTGGGAGCGTCTTCGCGTTCCTGACGATGTTCTCGTTCTTCGCCTAGGTCGCCGCGGCGACGAAGTTCGCCAGGAGCTGGGGGCCGCGGTCGGTGAGGATCGACTCCGGGTGGAACTGGACGCCTTCGATCGGGAGCTCGCGGTGGCGGACGCCCATCACCACGCCGTCGGTCGAGCGGGCCGTGACCTCGAGCTCGTCCGGCCATCCGTCGTCGGCGATCGCCAGCGAGTGGTAGCGCGTCGCCTCGAACGGCGACGGGAGCCCGGCGAAGACCCCCGCGCCGTCGTGCTCGATCGGCGAGACCTTGCCGTGCATCGGGCCGACGGCCGCGCGGTCCACACGGCCCCCGCATGCCGCGCCGATGCACTGGTGGCCGAGGCAGACGCCGAGGACCGGGACCCGCCCGGCGAAGGCCTCGATCGCCTTCGTCGAGACGCCGGCGTCGTCGGGCGTGCCGGGGCCGGGTGAGATGACGACGGCGTCGGGGGCCTCGGCGAGGAGATCGTCGAGGGAAGCGTCGTTGCGGACGACGACGGGCTCGGCGCCGAGGGCGCCGAACGCCTGGGCGAGGTTGTAGACGAACGAGTCGTAGTTGTCGACGAGCAGCAGCTTCATCGCCACTATCCTCGCGCGTCCATGGACGACTTCGTCGAAGAGATCACCCGCGGCAACGTCTCGGGCGTCAAGATCGTCCTCGCCACGGTCGTCCTCGCGCTCGCGGTCTACCAGGTCCTGCTCATGGCGGTCGGGTACGGCAAGCTCAAGCTCCCGTTCCTCCAGGCGAAGGCCGCGTCGTTCGCCCACCGCTCGATCGGCGACGCGATCCTGTTGATCGCCTTGATCGTCGCGTTCATGTGCATCGCGTACTTCGGCTACGAGGACGGGGTCGAGCACGCCGCCGGGGGCGAGACCGGGCGCGCGACGCTGCACGTGATCGGCGGGACGCTGGTGGTCGTCGTGCTCGCGATCAAGGTGCTCGCGGTGCGCTGGTGGCACGCGCTGGGACGGTTCCTGCCGTTGATCGGGCTGTCGCTGTTCGGCCTGCTGGCGCTGACGTGGGCGACGTCCGCGGGCGACTACTTCTTCGGGGGCTGAAGGTGAGCGACGCGCGCAAGCACACCGTCCAGCTGATCGGATCCCTGCTCGTCGGGCTGCTGATCGTGATCGTGACGATCTCGATCGTGACGGGGAAGCTCGGCCCCCGCCTCGACCGGCGCGACGAGCTGCGGGAGCTCGAAGACGTGCGCGACGAGCGTCAGGAGCAGAGGGAAGAGCGGCAGGAGGAGCTGGAGGACCTGCGCGAGGAACGCATCGACAACTAGAAGTTCGGCTCCGGCAGGATCTCGTCGGTCAACGCGATCAACACCGCCGCGGTCGCGATGGCGACGGCGGCCCACAGCAACAGCTCCAGCAGCCTCGACCTCCACGACCGCTTCACCGGGCCACCTCCGTCTCGAGCTCCGCGAACACGATCAACCGCTCGGCGGCCGAGAACCTCGGGTTGCAGGTCGTCAGCACGAGCTCGTACTTCTTCGACGGGACGACGATCTCCTGAGTGTTCGCGGGGACGACCTCCTTGCCGGTCACCCGGTACGTGAAGTCGCCCCAGCGCGTCTCGAAGTGGATCGGGTCGCCCTTCTCCATCTCGTTCAGCGCCCAGAAGGGTTGGCCGTACGTCGTGCGGTGGCCCGACACGATCACGCGGCCCCGCTCGCCCGGGAAGGCCTCCTCGTAGGGCGTGCACAGCGGCCGCTCGAATCCGGGCCGGCACGACGGGTAGTGGCCGGGGCCGAGCTTGAGCTCGTCCACGCCGACGCCCTCGACGACGATCATCGGCTCGTCCTCGATCGTCGGAAGGCGCATGCGGAACACCGGCGCGCCGGGGGCCGGGTCGTAGCCGGGCGGGGGGCCGGGCGGCAGAGGGTCGCCCTCGGGCGTCTGGCGCTCGAACGCCGGCAGGCGGTCGAACTCCTCGGCGAGCTGGTTCTGCTGGCGCGCCGTGTAGAGCCCGGTGCCGTAGAGGATCCAGAGCACGAACAAAAAGACGCCGATCCCCATGGAGATCAGGAGCTTGCCGAGGACGCGGAGCCACTGCATAGAGGAAGTATCGGCCAACCGATTACCATTCTCGATCTATGCCGAAGAGCAAGTCGAAGCGGGTCACCCGGCAGCCGCCGCCGAAGGCGAAGCCGAAGACCTCGCCGCTGTGGGTCGGGGCGCTGTTCTTCACGCTGCTGCTGACCGGCGTCGCCGTCATCATCTGCAACTACATCGGGCTGTTCCCCGCACAGAACCAGGCGTGGATCCTGTGGTACGGGCTCGGGATGATCTCGGGCGCTTTCGTCGTCGCGACCCAGTGGCACTGACCCGGCCCCAGACGTCCGGAATCACAAGGTTGTCTTTTATCCACGTCTGTGGATTCCGCTGTGGAGAACGGCGCCCGTGAGGCGGCTTCGGCTCGTACCGGTCCTGGTCGTCCTCGGCCTGGTCGCCCTGCTCGGGGAGGAGTTCGGCTACGTCAGGGCTGCGATCGGCCTCGGCATGGCGGGGGCGATCCTCTACGTCGGCCTGAGCTACTTCGGGAGCGCGGGTGAGGTGCCTCCCGACCCCGAGGTCGAGGACGTGAGCGACGGGGCGCTCCGGTACGTGTGCACGATGTGCGGTCTCGAGCTGAAGGTCGAGGTCGCCGCCTCGGACCGGGCGCCGACCCACTGCCGGGAGAAGATGGTGCTCGTGCAGGGGGGACGCCGGCCGCCACTGCGGCCCGTCTAGGCCTCCGGCCCGATCACGTCGGCCCCCACCGCGTCCTGGAGGACCTCCGGGACGCGGACGGACCCGTCGGGCTGCTGGTACTGCTCGAGGATCGCGGGGAAGATCCGGCTCGTCGCGAGGGCCGAGCCGTTGAGCGTGTGCACGAACCGCGGCTTGCCGCCCTTCTCCTTGTAGCGGATGCGCGCGCGGCGCGCCTGGTAGTCGCCGGCCCACGAGACCGACGAGACCTCCTTGTACTTGCCGGTGCTCGGCATCCACACCTCTACGTCGAGGGTCTTGCGCATCGCGGCAGTGGCATCCCCGGCGGCGAGCAACGACGTGCGGTAGTGGAGGCCGAGCCCTTCGACGAGCAGCTCCGCCTGGCGGACCATCTCCTCGTGCGCGGCGGCGGCGCCGTCCTCGGCGACGAGCTGGAAGATCTCGACCTTGTTGAACTGGTGGCCGCGCACGGTCCCGCGCTCGTCGGAGTGCGTCCCTGCCTTCTCGCGCCGGTAGCACGGCGTGTACGCGAACAGCTTCATGGGGAGCTCGGCCGCGTCGACGGTCTCGTTCTGGAACGCTCCGAGGATCGCGGTCTCCGACGTCGGCAACAGGAACTGCCCTTCGCGCCCGTCCGGATTCGCGAGGTGGTAGACGTCGTCACGGAACTTGGGGAACTGACCCGACGCGAACCCCGCCGATTCCAGGAGGAGATGCGGCGGGAGCATGAAGTGGTAGCCGGCGTCGAGGTGCTGCCGTACGAACCACGTCACGAGCGCCCACTCGAGCCGCGCGCCGGCGCCGCGGTAGAGCCAGAACCCCGATCCGCCGAGCTTCACGCCGCGCTCGAAGTCGACGAGGCCGAGGGAGCTCGCTAGCTCGACGTGGTCGCGGACCTCCTCGAGCTCCGGCAGCTCCCCCCACACCTTCACGACCTCGTTCGCTTCCTTGCCGCCGGCGACGACGTCGTCCGCAGGCACGTTGGGCAGACCGGCCATGACGTCGTGGAGCTCGCCCTCCACGCGCCGCAGCTCGCCCTCCATCTCGACGAGGGCCTTCTTCGACGCGGCCGGGTCCGACGGGCGCGGCACCTCCTGCCCGGCCCGCTTCGCGGCCGCGATGCGCTGAGCCTCCTCGTTGCGTTTCTGACGCTCGGCGTCGACCTGCGCGATCAGGGCACGACGCCGCTCGTCGAGCGACAGCGCGTCGGACAGAGCGGCTTCGGCCTCGGCGCGGTCCATGCGCTTCGCGAGGCCCTCGAGGACCGCAGCGCGGTCGTCGCGGATGAGTTGGATGTCGAGCAAGAGGCCCTGAGGTTAGAGCCTTTCGATCACGGTGGCGTTCGCCAGGCCCCCGCCCTCGCACATGGTCTGGAGGCCGTAGCGCGCGCCGCGCTGCTCGAGCGCGTTCACGAGCGTCGCCATCAAGCGGGCGCCGGAAGCCCCGAGCGGATGGCCCAGAGCGATCGCTCCGCCGTGGACGTTGACGCGCTCGTCGAACCACCCGTCGTCGATCCCGAGCTCCTTCTTCCACGCGAGCACGACGCTGGCGAACGCCTCGTTGATCTCGACGAGGTCGACGTCGTCGAGGGAGAGCCCGGCCTTGGCCAGGGCCTTGCGCGTGGCCGGGATGGGACCGGTCAGCATCGTGATGGGATCGGTCCCCGCGAGCGCGAACGAGACGAAGCGTGCGCGCGGCCGCAGCCCCAGCTCTTGCGCCTTCTCGGGCGTCGTGATCAGCAGCGCCGCGGCGCCGTCGGTGATCTGCGACGAGTTGGCGGCGGTCGTGACGCCGTCGGGCTTGAAGGACGGAGGAAGCGCCGCGATCTTCTCCATGTTCGGCGTGCGGATCCCCTCGTCGCGGTCGAACAGGACCTGACCGTCCTCGGTCGAGACCTTGATCGGCAGGATCTCGTTCTTGAACGCCCCGGCTTCGGGCGCCTCGCCGGCGCGCACGTGCGAGCGTGCGCCGAAGGCGTCGAGGTCCTCCCTGTGCAGGCCCCACCGCTCCGCGATCAGCTCGGACGAGATGCCCTGGGGGACGAGCCCGCCCTCGTAGCGGGCCATCATCTTGTCGGAGAACGGCCACCCGCCGGTCTGCGCGCTGCTGCCCATCGGGACGCGCGTCATGCTCTCGACGCCGCACGCGATCGCGACGTCGTAGGCGCCGCTGATCACGCCCTGCGCGGCGAAGTGCGCCGCCTGCTGGGACGATCCGCACTGGCGGTCGATGGTCGTGGCCGGGACCTCTTCGGGGAGGCCTGCCGCGAGCCACCCGTTGCGCCCGACGTTCAGCGACTGTTC
>DATADL010000253.1:0-5640 GCA_036258555.1 Actinomycetota bacterium
GCTTCCCCTCCTTCAAGACGTCGAGGGCGATCTCGAGGGACTGCTGCGACTTGTCGCCGCCGCCCCGCTCGCACGAGATCTGCCCGGCGCTCTTGAAGAACCAGGCCGTCTTCCACTTCTTGAAGTAGTCGGCCTTCGCGAGGTACGTCACCTTGCGCCGCTTGACGACGAGCGGGATGAAGAACGAGTCGAGGAACGAGAGGTGGTTGGCGGCGAGGATCGCGGGGCCCTTCTTCGGCACGTTCTCGAGGCCCTCCACCCGGATGCGGTAGAGAGCCTTCAGCAACGGCTTGAGTACGGCTTTGAAGACCCAGTACATGCGTTCCGGCAGCCCCTCTTCTCGATGCCCCGAGTTCGACTCTATCGAGCCGGTCAAGGGAGCCGATCTTGACCTTGCAGTCAAGACACCGTGCGGCTGTAGCGTTGGACGCCGCATCCGCTCGACCGTTACTTCGTCTGGAGGAGGACCGTCCGTGCAGGAGTTCAAGGTGCTCGAGGGGGCCGAGGAGTTCGAGCTCGGGGAGGGTCCTGTCGGAGCGCTGCTCGTGCACGGGTTCACCGGGAGCCCCCAGTCGATGCGTCCGCTGGGCGACTACCTCGCGGAGCGCGGGATCGCGGTGATGGCGCCGCGGCTGCCCGGCCACGGCACGGCGTGGCAGGACCTCAACGCGCGCAAGGCGGAGGAATGGGTCCAGCACGTGGAGGACGCGTTCAACGTGTTCTCCGCGGAGAAGGACGAGGTCTTCCTCGTAGGGCTGTCGTTCGGCGCCGCGCTCTGCCTCAACTTCGCGGCGCACTACCCCGAGAAGGTCGACGGGATCGTCGCGCTCTCCACGTTCCTGCTCACGAAGGACCCGCGGCGGTTCCTGTCGCCGATCATCCGGCGCGTCGTGCAGTCGATCCCGGGCGCGGGCAACGACATCGCCGACCCCGAGCAGCGCGAGCTGTGCTACGACCGGCTCCCGACCGCGGCCGCGCACGTGATGCTGCAGTGGGTCAAGCAGGCGCGGCGGAACCTCGCCGCCATCCGGTCGCCGATCCTCGTGATGCACTCGCACAACGACCACACCGCCCACCCGAGCGCCGCGACGCTCATCTACGATTCCGTCTCCTCGGACGACAAGCAGCTCGTGTGGGTCGACGACTCGTACCACGTGATCACGCTCGACCGCGACCGCGACGAGGTCTACCGGAGGACCTACGAGTTCATAAAGGAGCGTTCGCGACATGCCCTCTGAGAGCGTCGTCCTGCAAGGGCACATCATCGACTCGCTCGCGCTGCCGCGCACGCTCGACGAGATCGTCGCCCTCGGCGCGACGTACGAGATCGTCGAGCTGACGCTGGGCGTGCGCGCGGAGGACGAGTCGTTCGCGCGCATCGAGATCACCGCGGCCGACGAGCACGGGCTCGGCAACGTCATCGAGCGCCTGCGGCAGCACGGCGCGAACCCGGAGACGATCGAGGACGCGGCTCTGGCGGAGGCCGACGTCGACGGCGCGTTCCCGCCCGGCTTCTACTCGACGACGAACCTGTTGACCGATGTGAGGATCGACGGGCGCTGGATCCAGGTGCGGCGGCCGGAGATGGACTGCGGCCTCGTCGTCGAAGGCGACTCGGTCCGCACCGTCGCGATGAGCGACGTCCGCAAGGGCATGCAGATCGTCATGAGCGGGCTCGGCATCCGGGTGCATCCGCCGGCCAAACCCGGCGACGCCGGCTCGCAGGCGTTCGAGTTCATGTCGTCCGACGTGTCGAGCGAGAAGCCGAAGGCTCTGCTGGTCGACCGCGTCGCCGAGCAGATGCGGGAGGTCCGCAGCCGGGGCCGCAGGATCCTGTGGGTCGCGGGTCCCGCCGTCGTCCACACCGGGTCCGGTCCCGACCTCGCCGCGTTGATCCGGGCGGGGTACGTCCAGGCGTTCTTCGCCGGGAACGGCGTGGCCGCCCACGACATCGAGTCGAACATGTTCGGCACGTCGCTCGGCGTCTACCTCGAGCAGGGCATCCCGGCCGACCACGGGCACGAGCACCACATCCGCGCGATCAACGAGCTGCGCCGCCACGGGTCGTTCCGGGCGGCGATCGACGCCGGGGTCTTCGACGACGGGATCGTGTACCACCTCGTGACGAGCGGCGCCGACTACCTGTTCGGCGGGAGCGTGCGCGACGACGGGCCGCTCCCCGATGTCGTCACCGACATGGTCGAGGTGCAGCGACGGTTGCGGGACCTCATCTGGGGTGTCGGCGACCAGAAGCTCGTCGGCTTCTGCATCGTGGTCGGCACGATGCTCCACGGCATCGCCACCGGCAACTGCCTGCCCGCACAGGTCCCGCTCGTGTGCGTCGACATCAACCAGGCGACGGTCACGAAGCTGATGGACCGGGGCTCGTTCCAGTCGATGGGGATCATCACCGACGTCGGGCTGTTCATCCGCGAGCTCGCCGAGCGCCTCGCGCCCGACGAGATCCGGCCCCCGGCCGCCGACGCCGAGGCGCGGGTCGCCGGGTCCCGCACCAGGAGGTGAGCGGGCGGCTCCGGCGAACCCCTGTCGCATGAGACAAAAGGGACGGATCACGCTCGCCGCAGTCGTCGCCCTCTCCGCCCTCGCGGGGGTCGCCGGGGCCTCTCCCCCGCCGAGCCTGCGCCGGGAGCCGGGACGGATCGTCGTCCGCGACGGTGTCACGCAGCCGGTGTTCTCCTACGCCGACGCGGTGCGGGAGACCGTCTACGTCCAGTCGAGCATCGACGGCGACGGCGACCAGCAGCTCGACCTGCTGGCGACCGACATCATCAGGCCGGCCGCGACCGAGGGCAACGACCTCGAGGTCCCCGTGATCTACGAGCAGAGCCCCTACTACCAGAGCAACGGGCGCGGCAACGAGGCCGAGATCAAGGCCGAGGAGGACGGCGACTGGATCCCGACGGTCTTCCCGCTCTACTACGACAACTACTTCGTCCCGCGCGGCTACGCGGTCGTGCTGCAGGACATGCCGGGAACGCGCAACTCGGAGGGCTGCATGGTCCTCGGGGGCGAGGCCGAGGAGCTCGCCGCGAAGGCGACGATCGACTGGCTCAACGGGCGCGGGAAGGCTTTCACGGCGACCGGCGAGGAGGTCGTGGCGGACTGGTCGACGGGACACGTCGGCATGATCGGCAAGTCCTACGACGGCAGCGTGGCGAACGGCGCGGCGACGACCGGCGTAGAGGGGCTCGAGACCATCGTGCCCATCGGCGCGATCGACCGCTGGTACGACTACCACCTGAACAACGGCGCGCAGTACGTGAACGCGTACACGACGCCCGGGCTGTTCAGCTTCGTCATCGACCAGCCCCCGGGCGACGACGAGGAGCGCGGCAGGGACTGGGTCGAGAACACGTTCACGGAGAACTCGACGTGCACGGCACGCGGGGGCGAGATCGTCGCGAAGGCCGCCGATCCCCAGGCGGACTACAACGAGTTCTGGGACGAGCGCGACTACCTGAAGGACGCGGACAAGGTCGAGGCGAGCGTGTTCGTCGTGCACGGCCTCAACGACTGGAACGTCAAGCCGAACAACTACGTCCAGTGGTGGCAGGCGTTGCAGCGCCACGACGTCCCGCGCAAGATCTGGTTGTCGCAGACCGGTCACGTCGACCCCTTCGACTTCCGCCGCAAGGAGTGGGTGCGGACGCTGCACCGCTGGTTCGACTACTGGCTGCACGGGATCGACAACGGGATCATGGACGAGCCCATCGCGACGATCGAGCGGGGCGCAGATCGCTGGAAGACGTACCGGTCGTGGCCGGACCGGCGGGCCCGCAAGGTGAGGCTGTTCCTCGCTCCCGCTCGCAAGAAGCTGCCCGGTACGTTCAGCCTCCGCCGTCCCAAGAAGGACGTCATGGTGTTCCAGGACGACCCCGAGCAGGAAGAGAGCCAGATGGTCGCGTCGCCGATGCAGGCGAGCGAGAACCGCCTGATCTTCCTCACGAAGAAGCTCCGCAAGAAGGTCCGCGTGAGCGGGACCGTCAAGGTCGACATCCGCGCGGCGGTCGACCAGGTCGACACCAACCTGACCGCGCTGCTCGTCGACTACGGCAAGGCGAAGCGGGTCTCGGGCGGGGCCGAGGGCATACGCACGCTGCAGCGCGAGTCGTGTCACGGGCAGAGCACGGAAGACGACGACGCCTGCTACCTCGTGACGGAGAAGGTCGTGACCGAGGGCCCGCTCGAGATCGTCTCGCGCGGGTGGCTGGATGCACGGCACCGGGACTCGTTGCGCGAGGGCGAGCCGATGGTGCCCGGCGAGAAGTACCGCTTCCGCTGGGAGATCTTCGGTGACGACTACGTCTTCGGCAAGGGGCACCGCCTCGCGATCGTGATCGCCGGGAGCGACCCCGACTGGACGATCCCCGACGAGACCCACGCGGCGATCAACGTCCAGATCCGCCGGAGCCAGGTCGTGATCCCGGTCGTGGGGGGCCGAGGACGCCTGAGGCTCTAAGGAGGCGCGCACGTCGCCGCCAGCGTGCCGTGACTGAGGGGAGGTAGGGCATGGCGTGCCCTCACATGCGAGCCGTCGTAGCAGGCGATCCCCAGAACCCGTGGGGTGCGACCGTCTCGGTCGCGGCGGACTCGGGAGACTTCGGTCCTCCGATGCTCCTCAACCTCGTGCCCCCCGGCGCAAGCGCGTCGATCCGATGCTCCGGCGGATCTGCGCACCAGGCGGGGATCGTGTCCTGGACGCCCCGGACGGTGACGATTCGCGTCCCGGCACCCCGACCCCCGGATTGCGCGCCTCCTTACGAGATCGAGCTCGTCATCCCCCGCGCGGGAGCGTCCGACCGGTGCACGGTGGCTCTCACAGGTGACGGACCAGCGCCGGCGGTCCCGGTCGTAAGAGTCCCGACCATCGTGGCGCTGTTCGAAGAACAGGACTTCCGGGGACGCGCTCTCGTCGCCGTGCCGAAAGATTCCCCCCTGGGCGGTCCCGGGGGGCTGCCTCTCGACGCGGGAGGTATCGCACAGGCTTTGGGACCGGTGGCCGCCCTCGGCGGCGTCCTCGTTCCCGGCGGGAACGTCGCCGGAGGCGTGCTGGCGTCCGCGATTCTCGCCCCTCTTGCCGGCCTGCGTGCGGGCGAGAACGTTCGCTTCGAGCGCGCCGACGCGAACAACCAGATCTCGGATTTCTACGACCTGACCTATCCGCAAACGGGTTTCCACCGATGGAGCGCCGAAGACATCATGACGTCGTTCGTAGTCGTAGGTGAGCCCCGTACAGTCGTCCACTTCTTCAACGCGCCGGACGCGGACTCGCGCGAGGGGAGCTTCCAGGTCACTGTGGGCAACGATCGGTTGGTGCGCTGCCGGTCGCTGCGAGGCCAACAGCCGCAAAGCCTGCCGTCGGAACCCCCAGAGGCGGTCACGATAACCATGGCGCCGGACTTCTGGAAATGGACGGAGAACGTGAAGACGTTCGAGAACGAGCTGTCGTCGCTTCGCTTCGGCGGCTGACGTCTAGCTCTGGGCCTAGAGCCCGAGCCGGGCGGTGAGCTCCTCGGCCAAAGTCGGCTTGGAAGCCGAGTCGTCCAGCTCGTACGTGGCCCGCAGCGCCGGCTTGTCGATGTCGCACACCTTGCGCAGGTCGATCGGCGTCGCGACGAG
>DATADL010000254.1:0-9645 GCA_036258555.1 Actinomycetota bacterium
CGTGGCGGCCACTGCGACGACTCCAACGAGCGCGACGCGCCGGAGCCTGCCGCCCCCCGTGATCCCCATCGCAGAATGATCGCGCACCCGAAGACGGCCCCGCTAGGCCGCCGAGGCGGTACTCGGCGCGGCCTTTGGTCGCCTCCTCTGGCTCCAGGTCCGCCAGCGCATCCGGAAATGACGGCACGAGCAGCCGGAACGGCAGCAGAGCGGTCACATCTGAAGATCATCGGGACGTGTGAGCCCGAGCCCGAGGGCGTGCCGCCGAGCGTCTATCAGGAGGCCGGGCACCGCGCCCATAACAGATACGAGGCCGCAACCGGATGGAGGAGGAGCACGCCGAGCGCCAGTTCACGCGCGCTGCTGGTAGCGGGTTCGTGCTGTAGACCGGGGCGTGTGCGAACCGCGACTACGCCCGCGACCGCCACGACCGCAGGCACCAGGCGCGGCAGAGGTACAAGGAGCGCCTAAGCCCCGACCGGAAGCCGAGCCCGAAGATGTGCGCGGAACGTACGCGCAGGGGACACGACCGAAGGCGAGACGACGAATTCCAACGCCGCCTAACGGCAGGTGCAAACCCGCAGGTCAACGCGTACGCCAGGCGCGCGACGCGAGCTAACGGCACACGATGACAAACAAAGGTCGGGCTGACTCCTAATCCGAGGGTCGGGGGTTCGAATTCCGGGCGCGCCGGGAACGGTTGTGTTCCGCGTCTATTCGCACGTGACGTTCGCCTCACCGTTGACGCAGGCGTCCGTCCCGGCTCCGCCGGTCAGCGTGTCGGTGTCTTCGCCTCCGTCCAGGAAGTCGTCCCCAGCTGCACCGTCGATCTGATCACGACCCGGACCGCCGTAGAGCTCGTTGGCGTTGTCGTCCCCGAGAAGGTTGTCCGCGTCGAAGGTGCCGTAAGCACCTTCGATGGAGGTGAGATTCGAGAGCTCGCCCACGCGCCACGCGCGACCCTGGAACAGGTCGACGTTGATCGCCGTCGTCGGCCAGTAGGTCACGTCGCTACTACTTCTGCGATCCTTGAAGCAATCCAACCAAGACGAAGCGTAGTGGTCGAACCCGGGCCCACCGAAGAGCTCGTTGGTGCCATTCGCGCCCCCGAGGCAGTCGCCGCCGCCGCGTCCGTAGATCCGGTCGTCTCCGCTCGACCCCACCAACTTGTTCCGGCCCCGGCTCCCGCGCAAGACGTCCGGTTGCTCGGTCCCCATCACGTCACCGATCGAGTTAACCCGGTCGACGCGGGCACCCTTGTCGATCCGCCCCTTGCGAAGGTCGGCCTCGATGCCACGATCGGCCCGGTAGTAGTCCACCTCGTCGCGGCCATGACCGCCGCTGAGACGGTCGCTGCCGGGTCCGCCGACGAAGTAGTCGTGTCCACCTCGACCAAGGATCCGATCGTCTCCAGCCCCCGAGAGGAGGTGGTCAGAGCCCGCCGTCCCCACGACGAGGTCATCGCCGCTGCCCGCACCCGCGTCGTTGTCGACGCCGAACCGGGAGTCGATGCCGCCGTTGCCGAGATAGAGCCGGTCGTTACCGGGACCACCGAGCAGCTGGTCTGGGCCGGAACCGCCGAAGACGCGGTCGTTTCCGGGCCCGGCTTTAACGACCTCCCAATGATGTCCGTTCAATCCCTCGGGGTGCTCGTAAGAACCACCGGGCCCGGAGCAGATCCGGTCGTTGCCGCCCTTGCCCTCGATCACGTCCGTGCCGCCGCCACCCACGATGACATCCGCGCCGCGCGTTCCGACGAGCTCGTCGTCACCATCGGTTCCGACGATGGTCGCGGTCGCGCCGAAGCATCGAGGGGGCGCCGGTGCGGCGGAAACCGCAGGGACCCCGACCTCAACGAGAGCAAGAACAAGAGCAAGCACCGCTACCCGACCGGTTCGCATCGTCATCTATCCAACGTCTGTCCGTGTCGAGTAGTTCCCCCGTGCAGGGGGAGGTCATACCTCAGGCGCCATCAGTACGTCGTTGGCTCTCTAGATCGTGCACGCCCCGTCGACGTTGACCGGGGGCGTCGGAGGGAGCCAGTTGACGATCGCCTCGACGGCACGGTGGTCGGAGTAGCGGTTGACCCCCGTCCCGCTCACGGTCATGTCCGCGCTGGCGAAGTCCACCAGAGCCTGAGCCTCCGCCAACGGAGGGCGGCAGACGGAGCCGTTGTCGAGCTCCCAGCTGGGCCAGATGTAGTCGATGCGGTTCCGGTCGAGCGCGCCCCGGCCGTCCAGATCGGTGCAGCTGTTGCCTGCCTCTTCCGGCTCGATCGTCGTGTCGAAGGAGAATGCCTTGGTGTACTGATGGCAGATAGAGGTGACCGCGGGATTGATCCCTGCCCCCCCAGCCGGCTCCAGCCAGACGCTGTCGTAGTACCGGTCCGTCGCCACGGTGCATCCGCTCGTGTGCAAAGCGGAGAATCCCGTGTACCAGCAGTCGGGGTTGCTCTCGAGACCATGCTGGAGTGTCTCGCCGTCTTGGTCGGGTCGTGTATTGAAGTCGCCGCTGATGAGGCTCATGTGCCGAGTCGGCGAAAGGCTTTCGAGCGCCGAATTGATGTTCGCGAGGTCGCCGCTGATTGCACAATCCGAGTTCCTCCGGGTGTGAACGGAGGCGACGGCAAGCCTGTTACCGGTCACGACCTCGGACAAAGCTACCAATGCGGGCGCGCCAAAGCTGCAACTATGGCTGACGCCCATGTTGCTCCCGACGAGCGCAAACCGCGTGCTGTTCCAAACGACTGCGCTGCCCGAGCCGCAATTTCCTCCTCGCGTGTGGCGGAAGTCCCAGTTCACGGCCGGGAACGTCAGCCGCATCAGGTCCATGAAATCAATGAGGTTTCCCTGACTCCCTGGCTTGTCGCATATGTCGACATCCTGGAGAGCGATGACGTCCGGAACACCTGAAGCCTCCATCCGGACGATCAGCAGTTGCCATTGATCCTTGAACTGGTGCATGCTCGCCGCCCAGGCGTGGACGGGGGCCGAGGGTAGTGCTGCCTGCACCGGAGTCTGAGCCAGTCCCCCAAGCATCAGAACCCCAGCCATGAGTGCCATGACCGCGCGTCGCTTCACGTTCCCCCCCGTTAGTCCGCCAACGGATGCTCTGCGTCGAGCACTCGATGAAACATCGGTAGAGGTTGCGCGAGCCATGGCACGGGTGACCCATTTACCGCGTAGTCCGGTTGGGGGCAGCTAGCTAGTCACCATTCGCAGGCGGACACGGCGCGGACGTGCGAGACGAGCTAGAGGATCCGGCGTCGCGCGAGCCGTCGCGCGTCGCGCGGCGCGACGGGGTAGTCCCTCCGTGTCAAAGCCCTATGAGTCGTTCGGACCATTGACGCCCGCGCCGCGCCCGCGCGCTACTTCACGAGGCGGACGATCGAGTGGGGGGTGTGAGCGCATGCGCGTCTCGTCTGGTGGAAGGCGACGGTGGTCCATCGTCGCGCTGGTCTTGCTGGTTCCCGCGGGCCTGGTCACGGCATCGGCCGGCCCGTCGTTCGCAACGCACGAATGGTGTGACCCGGCGGACACGTTCGTGCAGGCAGTGTTCGTCGACAACAACGGCGACGGGATCGGCGAGTCCAACGGAGTCCAGAACATCGGCTGGTTCAACGGGACCGGGGACTTCTCGGGCGGCGAGTACGCATTCAGCATAGACACCGGGGGCCAGTCGATCGCGATCCTGCCGGCCGCCGACAACGCGGGCGATGCGAACCCCGTGATCCAGTGCTCCAGCGCGTCCGTTAACCAGATGTACCAGGCGACGGCGACGGTCCAGTTCGACGTGCTGAGCGTCGTCCGTCCTGCCGACTTCTGGGCGCGGTTGACCATCCAGCCCCAGCGGTCGAACGGCACGCCGGTTCCCAACTCCGAGTGCAACACGCAGACGAACATCAGCAGGGATCTCCCGGCCGTCGAACCCCTGATCGAAGTCGACCTGACGCTGCCATGCCGGATGCCGGCCACGACGGCCGCGCTGAGGCTGAAGATCCGGGCTCACATCTCGCATCCGGCTGCCTCCGGACGGCTCGTCTTCCGCGAGGTCACGTTCACACGCCTGCCCGACGCTCCGCCCACGTGAGAGCCGGCCCGGAGCGAGACGCCGCGCGAACGTGCCGGCGTCTCGCACGCAACGCTTGCCTCATCTGACACGTCAATACTGGTCAGATGAAGCGCGACCGTCGTCTCGTCGCTCTCGTGGCCCTGTGCCTGAGCGCCGCCGGCTCGGCCGTGGCGGAGCAGCCCGAGACGTTCTCGTCCACCTATGTCGGGGGCGAAGCCGGAGACCTGGTCAACGGGCTCGCCCTGGCCGCCGACGGGTCGGTCTACGTCGCGGGCGAGACGAGCTCCACCGGTTTCCCCGCGGCGGGCGAGACGACGCGGGTGGGCGCGCCGGCAGGGGGGGCGGCCGACGCGTTCGTCGCGAAGGTCGCTCCCGGCGCTCCGGAGTTCGAGTGGGTATTGATTCTCGGAGGGTCGGACCTCGACAGCGCCGAAGCGGTCGTCGTCACGGACCGGCGCATCTTCGTAGCCGGGTACACGTTGTCCGACGACTTCCCTACCGAATCGCCCGCCTTGGACGCGCCCGACGATGACTGCCGCGGAACGGATTCGCTGTGCGGGGCCGATGGCTGGCTCGCCGAGGTGCGGCCGGACGGGCGCGGCGTCGACTTCTCGACTTACGTCGGCGGGTCCCGGCTCGACCAGATCACCGACATGAGCGCCGCCGCGACGGGCCCCGTCTTCGTGGCCGGACGCACCCGGTCGAGCGACTTGCCGGCGATGAACGGATGGCGCCGCCGCGCCGCGAGAGGCGTCGACGACTTCGTGGTTCGCTTCTCTCCGCGGACCCGACGCTTCGCACGCGGGACGTACCTCGGCGGCAACGACGACGAAGGGTGGCCGTCGGTAGACGTCGGCGCCCACAGCACGGTCGTCGTCGGGAGCTCGACGAGCTCGACCGACTATCCCGGCCCGGGCGCGATGGAGGCGGGCCCGCGCGGCGATACCGACGGCGTGGTCGCCCTTCTCGGCCCCCGGCTGGGCGCGGTCAAGTCGGCGGTCAGGATCGGAGGGGCCGCCCACGACGCGATCTGGGACGTCTCCGCGGAGGGCCGCAACCGGATCGCGTTCGTGGGAACCACCTCGTCGGACGACTTCCCGACCAAGCGCGCGTTCCAGTCCGAGATGAACGGTGCGTCAGATGCGTTCGCTGCGAGCCTCGACGTCCGCCGGCACCGGCTGGTGTTCTCTACCTTTCTCGGCGGAAACCACTACGACGTCGCCTGGGGAGTGGACCATCGCGACGGTGAGGTCGTCGTTGTAGGCGAGACGCCCTCCGCGGACTTCCCGACGCGCCGCGGCTTCCAGTCCGAGTCACCGTCTACCGAGTGCATGGTCGAGGACATCCACTGCACCGACGCGTTCGTCGCCGTCCTCGGCCCGCGCGGCGCTCTGCAGTGGAGCTCGTACGTAGCCGGGTCGCGGTTCGACTCGGTGTACGCCGTCGCGGTCGACGCGACCGCGATAGTGCTGGCGGGCCTGACGCACTCGCCCGACTTCCCCGAGGTTTCGCCACCGCAGCCGGTCATGGGCGGCCCCTACGACGGGTTCCTCGCGTCGTTCGGATCCTGAGACCGGGCGCCGAACGACACGAGCTCGAACGATCCGAGGGACCTCCGGGCGCCGCCGTTCTCCGCGTTACGTGCGGCCGGTGGGGGCCGGGGCTTGTACCCCCGCTGCGCTGACCTGCCGTTCTACGTAAGCCGGGTTGCCTATGTCCCTCCGCCACTCCAGACCCGAGTCGCCCAGGCTCTCCTCGATGGCGGCGCCCACTCGCGCGTGCGCTTCCGCCAGCGTCGGCGCCGTCGTGCTCAGCGCGAGGATCCGCGACGAGCCCAGCGTCCGGTACCGGTTCTCGCCGACGCGCTCGCAGGAGCCGAAGTTCACGGAGCAGCCCGCTCGCTCGACCGCCGCGACGTCGAGGTCGAACTCGCGCGGCTCGCCCCGGCGCGGGTACTCGGGCCCGACGAGGTAGACCACGATCGAGGCCGTGTCGTCGAACTCCACCTGCACCTCGGCCAGGCGCCCGTCCGCGATCGCATCCATCACGTCCCACGCGTCGGTTCGGAGGAGCGCCAGGACGTTCATAGCCTCCGGGTCGCCGAAGCGCGCGTTGAACTCGATCAGCTTCAACCCGTCGTCTGCCAGGAAGAACCCCGTGTTCATGACGCCCGAGAAAGACCGGCCCGGCCGATCCCAGCGCTCGACCGCCTCCGCGATGAACTCGCATGCCTGCCGGTACGACGCCTCGCTCTGGAAGGGAAGCGGCCCCGCTCCCGCGGTGTAGCAGCCCATCCCCCCGGTGCCGTCGCCGCGGTCGCCGTCGTACCTGTACGGGTAGTCGAAGGTCGCGGGAGGGAACACGCAGCTGCGGCCGTCGGAGAAGGCCTGGATGGTGAACTCGATCGCGTCGACGCGTTCCTCGAGGACGACCATCCGGGGCTCCGGCCCGTGCTCGAGGAGCTCCAGCGCGTAGCTCTTCGCGTCGTCCCGCGTCGCGAGGTGGGGTCCCATCACCTTCACGCCCTTGCCGCCCGTGAGCCCGGCGGGCTTGACGACGACCGGGCGGTCGCCGAGCTCGTCGAGAGCGCCGTCGACCTCGTCGGGCGACCGCACGATCCTGTGCGCGGGGTTGAGCTCGGGCGCGATCTCGTCGACGAGTCGCCGCGCCGCGACCTTGTCCCATTCGATCTGCGCGCCGTTGCGGTCGGGGCCGACGGTGCGCATCCCCGCAGCGCGGAGTGCGTCCACGACGCCCGCGGCGAGCGGGTCGTCGGCGCTGACGACCGCGAGGTCGACGGCCGACTCGACCGCGAAGCCGGCTACCGCATCGCCGTCACGGACGTCGCCGACGCGAAGGCGGCCTTCGGAGAGCGCGTCCAGCCCGGGGTTCCTGTGGCCGGCGAAGGCGCAGACCTCGCCCGATTCGGCGAGCCTTCGGGCGAGCGCGTGCTCGCGGCCGCCGCTGCCCACGACCAGCGCTCTTCTCACGCCGGGGACGCTAACACCGGGCGACGGCGCCACCGGCGCGCCCTACGCGGGCGTCAGCGCGCGCTCCTGGTCCCGCGGCGGGCCCGCCGGAGGGGCTTCCTCGGTAACCCGATTCGCCCCCTCCGGCACGTGCTTCTCGAGGTTGCGCACGAGCGCGATCGCCGCCAGCGACGTCAGCGCCAGGACCGCGAACCATTCGTCGCCGAGCCCGGCCCCCAGGAACGTGCCCGCCAGCGCCGGTCCGACTATGTGGCCGGCCGAGAACGTGAACGAGTACGCCGCGTTGTAGCGGCCGCGCAACGAGTCGGGCGCCAGGTCGTTCAGCATCGCGGGAACCGTCGGCGACACGAGGCACTCGCCGAGGCCGAACACGACCAGGACCGCGGCGAACCCGATGTTCTTGACCATCCCGCCGCCGAGCTGCCCGACGACGAGCACGAGGCTCCACGCGACGGCCCACAGGACGCAGATGCCCATGAGCCCGCGCGTGCGGCGCTTCCCGCGCATCAGCTTCAGCACGACCAGCTGCGCGAGCACGATCGCGAACGTGTTCGCTGCGAACGACATGCCCAGCGCCGCGGTGGAGATGCCTCCCTCGCCGGTCGCGTACGCGGGGAAGCCCGACTCGAGCTGCGCGTACCCGATCGTCACCAGCAACGTCATCACGACGAAGAGCCTCACGAAGTTGCGGTCGCGCAGGACGTGACGGTAGCCGCCGGCCGCGATCTCCTGCTCCTCCTCGGAGTGCTCGACCTTGTTGCCGATGTCGTTCATCTTCAGCAGGACCACGGCGAACACGAGCCACGAGAGCGCGTCGAGCCCGTAGAGCAGCTCGAAGGTGCGAGGGCTCGAGACGTTTGCGAGCAATCCGCCCGCGATCCCGCCGATCCCGATGCCGAGGTTCAGCGTGGCGTAGTGGACCGAGAACACGCTCGAGCGGTGCTCGGCCCCCACGACCGACGACAGCAGGGAGTGCGTCGCCGGCCAGAGCCCCGCGAACCCGATCCCCATGAAGACGGCGGCCCCGAACGCCTGCCACGGCTCGTGCACCTGCGTGAACAGGCCGGAGGAGATCGCGCACGCAACCAGCGACGCGATCAGCATGCGGCGGGACCCGAGCTTGTCGACCAGCGATCCCAGCGGCGCGCCGAAGACCACGCCGGTTATCGCCAGAACGGACAGCACGAGCGCGGCGGTCTGTACGTGGAAGCCGCGGACGTCGCGCAGGTACACCACCATGAACGGCAGCACGAGACCCGTGCCGACAGCGGCAACGCCGTCGCCGGCGAGCACTTTCCAGGCGCGGGTCGGGAGACGGGGGACGAGACTGGAGACGAAGTTCATAGGGGGTTCCTCGGTAGGTAGCTCGGACGGACAGGGGGTCGCGCGGGGGCGACGGCGGCGCTAGAGAGAGGCGCCGCAGGCGGTGGCCGCAGCGGCGGCCGCCATAAAACCTGTCGTGGTACGTCCGGTGAGCTCCATGAGCGGCCTATGAAACAGCACGCGCCGCGCGCGCGTCAACCAGCGGCGCGCGAACCGGACACTTCGGGCGACGCCGGCGGGACGACGCGTCCCACCGGCCGCCTCCCACGCTTCGTCAGGAGCCGGAGCTCGTCCCCATCTCCTCGGGGCCGCCGGTGACGAGCCCTACGAAGTTGCCCGCAGGGTCCTCGAAGTGCGCGACGGTGGGGCCGCCCGGGACCGTCATCTTCGGGTTGATCGTCTTGCCGCCGAGGTTCTCGATCGTCTCGAGGGCCGCGTCGATGTCCTCGACCCACACGTACCACGTGAGGTGGTGGCCGTTGCCGTCGGGCGGCGCCTGGCCGATCCCGCCGTTGATCCCTTCGCCGCCGTTGTCGACGATGCCGTAGCCCATCGGGTTGTCGGCGTTGACGCTCCACCCGAAGGCCTTGCCGTAGAAGTCGATCAGCGCGGGGCCGTCGGGACCCAGCGCCTCGAAGTGCACTACAGGGTTCGGCATGATTGCTCCTTTCCTCGGACCGTCCGTCCACGATATGACCGCAGGGCGGGGCGGAACTAATCGCGTGGGAGGCGCTCGTGCCGAAGGTGGTAGCGGACATCACGATGTCGCTCGACGGGTTCGTGACCGGGCCGGACCCCGGCCCCGACCTCGGGTTGGGACACGGCGGCGACACCCTCCACCTCTGGGCGACCGAGAGCGACGACGAGGTGGACGCGGCCGTCCTGCGCGAGTCAGTCGAGGCAACGGGGGCCGTGGTGATGGGCCGCCGCCTGTTCGACATCGTCGACGCGCCGGGCGGGTGGAGCGACGACATGGGCTACGGCGCCGGCTACGCCGCGACTCCCCCGTGCTTCGTCGTGACCCACGAGCCCCCGCTAGAGGTTCGGCTGGCGTCGAGGTTCACGTTCGTCACCGGCGGCGTGCGAGCTGCGGTCGAGCAGGCACGGGCCGCGGCGGGCGCGAAGGACGTGGTCGTGATGGGCGGCGGGGACGTGATCGGTCAGTGCCTCGACGCGGGGCTCCTGGACGAGCTCCGCATCCACCTGGCGCCGCTGGTGCTCGGCGACGGCACGCCGCTGTTCGCGGGCGCGAGCCGGCGCG
>DATADL010000255.1:0-3570 GCA_036258555.1 Actinomycetota bacterium
GCGATCAAGGTCTTCCGCGGGGCCAGCGAGTTGCGCAACAGGTCGAGCTGGTCGCAGGCGAGCGTGTAATACGTCCGGTTGCCCCGGGGCTGTCGTTCGATCAATCCCGCCTCGTGCAGCACGCGCAGGTGATGCGAGACCGTCGGCTGCGAGAGGCCCAGGGCCTCGGTCAATTCCCCTACCCAGCTCTCCTCGGGATCTTTGCTCGCTATGACCGACAAGATGCGCAAGCGGGCTGAGTCGGCCACGACCTTGAAGGCGTCGGCCATCCGCTCCGCCCGGAGCTCGTCGAGCGGCATCTCGAGCAGGGGACGGCGGCACGACTCCGCGATTCGCTCGACATCCCTCATGGACCGATTATCGCGTTTCTATCGATCAAGGTCAATGATTGACATCCATCGATTATCGATTACTATCGATCATCGACCATCGTCAATGATCGGGGGAGCCGTGGAGGCCATCGTCAGACCGCATTTCGCAGAACGATCCGTAGCCGGCTGGCCCCGCCTCCTTCTGGGGCTCGGGGTCTTCGCCGGTGGTCTCGCGCTCATGCTGCGGGCGAACCTGGGGCTGTCGTCGTGGGACGTGCTGCACGACGCCCTCGGGCGCCTGACGCCGCTGACGTTCGGGCAAGCCGTCGTCGGGGTCTCGGTCCTGGTAGTCGTCGCGAGCCTTGCTCTCGGCGTCAAGCCTGGCCCGGGGACACTCGCGAACGTTCTCCTGATCGGAGCCTTCACCGACCTCATCCTGGCGACGGGCGTCCTCGTGGACCTCGCATCCGGTCCCTATCCCCTGAGGCTGCTCGCGTCGGTCACGGGCCTCGCCGCAATCGCATTCGGAACCGCTCTCTACGTTGGAGCGGAGCTCGGAGCGGGGCCGCGCGACAGCCTGATGCTGGCGGTGGCCAAATGGTCGCGCCGGTCACCCGGGACAGCCCGTGCGGCGATTGAGGCCTCGGTCCTCGTCGTCGGGGTCGCCTTGGGGGGAGCGGCAGGAGTGGGCACACTCTTGTTCGCAATCTTGATCGGTCCTGCCATCGATGCCGCCTTCCGACTCCTCGGCGGTGGACGGATCTGATGACAGACCAGGGGCCCGTCAAGCAGCTGATGTTCGGTGTCAACGTGGCCACGTCCGCACGCCGGGGATCGGATCCCGTAGCGGACGCGATGCGGGCCGAAGCTCTCGGGTACGACTTCGTCTCCTCCAACGACCACCCCTGCGGCACCCAACCGAGCTTCGAAACCTGGACGATGCTTTCGTGGATCGCGGCGAAGACGACGCGCATCAAGGTCGCCACTCGTGTCCTCGGCGTGCCCTATCGCTCACCGGCAATGGTCGCGAAGATGGCCGAGACCCTCGACCGGCTCTCCGGTGGCCGGCTGATCCTTGGTCTGGGAGGTGGCTACTCAGACGACGAGTTCCATGCCTTCGGGTTGAACGTTCCCTCGCCCAAGGAGAAGATCGGCGGCCTCGAAGAGGCGGTACGCATCGTCAAGGGATTGTGGTCGACACGATCGTTCACGTTCGAAGGCCGGCATCATCGGACGGCGGCGGCGAACATCGAGCCCAAGCCCGACCATCAGATTCCAATCTGGCTGGGGACCTTCGGCAAGCGCTCGTTGGCGGTCACGGGCCGCGTCGCCGACGGTTGGATACCGACCCATTCGATGGCGCCCCCCAGTGAGATCCCAAGGATGCGCGACAGGATCTTCGAAGCTGCCGCCGACGCGGGGCGCGACCCTCGAACGATCACGCTGGTCTACAACATGGACTTTCGCGTCGACGACAGAGCTGCGGAAGGGCCTGAAGCCGTGACAGGACCTCCCCAGAGGATTGCGGACCAACTCAGGAGCTTTACCGAGCTCGGCTTCACCGGGATGAACTTCTCCCCCGTCGGCCCCGAGCCCGAGCGGCAGGTCGAACGTCTGGCCCAGGAAGTCCTGCCCGTGGTTCGCGGACTCTGAACCGCCCTTTCGGTTTCGCGGCCCCTGCGATAAAGACACCACGTGGAGGCACACCCACGGCAACCCAGGCTTCCCGACGGGATAGACGATGACGGATACAGACGGATCCGCAGGCTCATGCGCGCTTCGGTGCTGAGGACGTGGCGCGCCAACAGCGACGTGATCGCCGGCGTGGATCCGTGGGACGTCGTGGACGAGGCGTGGGCTTCGATGGCCGAGCAGGGGTTCGCCACCAAGGCCGACTTCCTCCCCCACGCGCTGACGGTCGCGCGCAACAAGGCGATCGACCACCAGCGCCGGGCGGAGGCGCGGAGGCGCGACCGGTCGATCGACGTCCCGGCTGCGCAGGAGGTCCCGGCGTCCGTCGGTGCGGACGTCGACTACTTCCGGAGCCGCGAGCACGTCGACGCCGTCACGCGCCTCGCGGCATGGGAGGAGGCGATCCACGCACCCGGGGTCCTCA
This sequence comes from Actinomycetota bacterium, assembly GCA_036258555.1. Taxonomy (GTDB): domain Bacteria; phylum Actinomycetota; class CADDZG01; order CADDZG01; family WHSQ01; genus JALZEG01. The sequence continues at coordinate 2,428 of DATADL010000255.1, forward strand.
CGGACCTGCAGCGCCGCGTGTTCGTCGCCGTCCGGATCGACGGCAAGAGCCGAGCCGCGGTCGGGAGGGAGCTCGACCCGCCCCTGACCGGCCAGCGCGTCGGCCAGATCACGGCGGAGGCGTTCATCAGGCTACAGAGGCACGTGAAGGAGAACGAAGATAGTCGTCCACAGAGAGGAGGTGCGGCAGGTGGCCGATAGCGACCGCGTCCAGGACGCGCTCGCCGCGTACCTCGAGCACCTCGAGGTAGGTGGGGCCGAGCCGGACGTCTCGCACCTGACCGCGGGCGAGCGCGGCGAACTGAGTGAGCTGCTCGACGCGCTCGAGCTCACCGAGGGCATCGCGTTCGGTCGCGGCCCCCGCGAGCCTTCGGCCGCGCCGGAGCCCGCGACCCCCGAGGGCGAGCGGCTGCTCGAAGAGCTCCGCGACCTGCTCCCGCCGGGCGCGCGCCTCGCGGGCGACGACAACCGGCTCGTCGCCGCGATCGGCGACGTGACCGTCGTCGATCGTTTCGTCATCGGGACGTTCGGGGGCAGGGTCCGCGTTTGGCTCGTCGACGCGCCCGGCGCCGGCGCGGTCGAGGAAGACGACAGCGCGCTCGGCGATCTCGAGCACGTCTTCCGGATGTTCCCCGACATGGCGGCGGTCGCGCTCGTCGGGCGCGACCTCACGTGCCTCGTCGTCGAGCCGGAAGACACCGCCCCACGGATCCGCGTGCCCAGCGGGTCGCTGGTCTCCCGGCGCTACAAGAGGGCGATCGGACCGGTCGGCGAGACGCTCCCCCGCTACCTCGACGAGCTCGTCCCCTACTGGGACCCGATGCCCGCGTTCGACCGCGACGGCGGGATCCGCATCGACGTCGCCGAGATCGCGGGCGACCACGTGCGCGCAGCCATGGACGCTCAGCGCCGCCTCGGCGAGAGGTCGCGGACCCGGCCGAAGAAGGACGCTCTCAGCGCGCTCGGCGACTCCGAGGTGCGCTCCATCGACGCCGTCGTCCAGGGCCTGTTCGACGGGAGCATCGAGCCCGGCGACGTCGAGTCTCGCATCGAAAGGGTGGCCGGCCGATGATCCGGCGGCTCCGGCTGCGCAACTGGCGCGCGTACGAGAACCTAGACCTCGAGCTCGGCCCCGGCGCGACTT
>DATADL010000256.1:0-30684 GCA_036258555.1 Actinomycetota bacterium
AACCCGGTGAAGCCGGGCAAGGCGAAGTTCAAGGCCGAGATCTTCAGCCAGGACTCGCCGGCGATCGCGGTCTTCAACCCGGTCTTCAAGATCACGAAGTAAGAACGTCTCGAAGGAAAGAGAGGCCCCCGGGTCGCCCGGGGGCCTCTCTACGTCTAGCGACCGCGCGCCAGGTAGACCACGAGCGCGATCAGCGCGACGACGATCAACAGGAGCTCCAGGGGGCCGAGGTTCGGCACCGCCTACTCGATCCGTGCGCCCTTCAGGGCCGTGCTGCACGGGCAGCTCCGGTCCGGCGGGATCTTCGGCGCCATCGCGAACAGCAGCCCCCGCAGCTTGTCGTTGTTCGCGTTGAAGACCTCGAGCACCGCCTCGTGGCTCACCGGGTCCTCCTCGCCGGCGACGCCCACGTCGTAGTCCGTGATCAGCGAGACGTTCACGTAGCAGATCTCGAGCTCGCGCGCGAGGTACGCCTCGGGGTACTGCGTCATGTTGATCACCTGCCACCCCGCGTCCTGGAACCACCTCGACTCGGCCCGCGTCGAGAAGCGCGGGCCCTGGATCGTCACGACGGTGCCCCGCTCGTGGACGGTGATCCCCTCCGCGCGGGCGGTGTCGATCGCCAGCGCCCGCAGCTCGGGACAGTAGGGGTCGGCGAACGAGACGTGCGTCGTGACGGGGCCGTCGTAGAACGTGTCGGCGCGTCCCGTCGTGCGGTCGACGAGCTGGTCGCACACGACGAAGTGCCCCGGCTCGACGTCGCGCTGGAGCGATCCCGCAGCGCACGGGCCGACGATCCGCGTGACGCCGAGCTCCTTGAGGGCCCAGACGTTCGCCCGGTAGTTGATCTTGTGCGGGGGCAGCTCGTGCTTCACGCCGTGCCGCGGCAGGAACGCCACGTCGACTCCCCCGACCGACCCGATCGACACCGGCGCCGAAGGCGGGCCGTAGGGCGTGTCGACGTCCTCGCGCCGGACGTCGTCGAGGAGGCTGTAGAAACCCGAACCGCCGAAGATCCCGATCGAGACACCCATCAGGCCGACTTCTCCGTCGCCGTGCTCTCCTTCTTCGGCGCGGGCGCGTCGGTCTTCGCCTCCGACTTCCCCGCGGTGTCGCCCTTGGCCGGGTCGGCCTTGTCGGCCGGCTTCGGCTTGGACTTCGACTTCGCGTCGGTCGAGTAGAACCCCGAGCCCTTGAACACGACGCCGACCGGCGAGAACAGCTTCCTCAACTTCCCGCCGCAGTGCGGACAGTCCTCGAGCGGGGGGTCGTCGAAACCCTGCTTGGCCTCGGTGCGCTCGCCGCAGCTCGTGCAGGCGTACTCGTAGATGGGCATGGCGGGATCATCCCACTAAAATCAGGGGTCAAGAGCGCCGACTAAAGCAGCAAAAGGGGGAATGACCACCTCGATGTCCCTCCAACGGCGTCTCACGCTCTTCTTCGTCCTCATCGTCATCCTTCCGCTCGTCGCGGCGGGGTACGTCGTGCAACGCGTCGTCGTCGGCGAGATCTCCCGCCGCGCGGTGGTCGCGCTCGACCCGGCCCTCGACGCCGCGGTGGCCGTCTACAACGAGCGCGTCCAGGACCTGTCGGAAGACGTGCGGACGACGGTCGAGCGGCGGCGGCTCGCGCGTCTGATCGACGGCGGAAGCCGCGCCGAGGTGAAGGCCTTCCTCGTCGACTCCCTCGAGAGGGCGCGCGAGCTCGACTTCCTCGTCCTGCTCGACGACACGGGGCGGATCCTCGGCCACGCCCGGGGGCCGGGCGAGTTCGTGGCCGGCTTCGAGCGACCCGACCCCGGCGACGTCGTGGCCGCCGAAGGCGGTTCCGGGCCAGGCTTCACGCGCACGCGCTCGATCCCCGTCCGCGTCGGCGGCGCAGGGGAGGCCGGCGCGGTCGTCGGCGGGTTCTGGCTCGACCGCTCGATCCTCATCGGCGCGACCGCCGGCACCGTCGAGCTCTCGCTGGTCTCGGACGGCACGGTGGTGGCGTCTACGGCCGAGCTGGAGGGCCCCACGCGGATCGGCGACGTCCCCTCCGGCACGTTCGAGGCCGACATCGACGGCGGCGCTTCCGCGAAGGGGCGATTCCTCGACGACCGCGGCGCCGTAGCTCTCGTCTCGTCGACGGCCGACGCCCCCATCCGCGCGGTGTCGAACAAGGTCCTGATCTACATGGCGGCGCTGCTGCTGCTCGCGCTCGCGGTCGTCACGGGGCTCGCATACCTGCTCGCGCGTCTCATCACGCAACCGCTCGAGGAGCTGTCGGAAGGCGCGGCCGCGATAGCGGAGGGTCGCTTCGACCACCGCATCCAGGTGCGGTCGAAGGACGAGGTGGGCCAGCTCGCCGAGGCGTTCAACGACATGACCGACACCCTGGGCGAGACCGTGACCGCGCTCTCGTCGTCGCGCGACCAGCTACGCCGTGCGATCCGGCGCGTCGGCGACACGCTCCGCTCGACGCACGACATGAAGCAGATGCTGTCGTCGGTGCTCAACACGACCGTGGACGCGATCCGCGCCGACGGCGCCGTGCTGTGGATGTTCGGTTCGACGCGCGAGGAGCTGTACCCCGCGCGCGGCGTGAACGTCGACCTCGACTCGCTGGGCCGCGTCAGGGTCGGCGAGGGCGTCGTAGGGCTCGTCGCGGAGCGGTCCGTCAACGTCCTGCTGCCTCAACACGCAGGGCCTCGCCCCACGCCGGCCGAGTCGAACGCCCCGGTCATGATCTCGATCCCGCTCTACAGCCAGGACCGGATCATGGGCGTGATCGAGGTCCATCGCGACGACCCCGACGACCACTTCACCGAAGAGGAGTTCGACTACGTCGTGTTCCTGGGCGAGCAGGCGGGAGTCGCGGTCGAGAACGTGCTGCTGCACGAAGAGGCGCAGAGGCTGTCGATCACCGACGGGCTCACCGGGGTCTGGAACCGTCGCTACTTCCTCATGCAGTTCCCCCAGGCGCTCGCGGCCGCACAGCGGTTCCAGCGACCGTTCAGCGTCTTGATGCTCGACCTCGACTCCTTCAAGGCGATCAACGACACGCACGGTCACCAGCGCGGGGACGCCATCCTGGTCGAGTTCGCGAAGAGGGTCACGAGGGTCATCCGCGAGGTCGACACGTTCGCCCGCTACGGGGGCGAAGAGTTCATCTGCCTCCTCTCGGAGACCGACCTGCACGGCGCGCGCACGACGGCGGAGAAGGTGCTCGAAGCGATCCGGTCCGAGCCCTTCGGCATGCCGGGGGAGCAGCCGCTGACGATCACGGTCTCGATAGGCGTCGCGTCGTACCCGCTGCACGGCGAGACCTACAAGGGCCTGGTCGAGGCGGCGGACCGGGCGCTCTACCGCGCGAAGCAGGAGGGCCGCGACCGCGTCTGCGCCGCGGGCGAGCCCGAGCCCCCCCTCAAGCTCGCCACCTGAGGCGTCACGCCGCGTAGACCTGCAGCACGACCTCGCGCGGCTTCGGCTCGTCGAGCTCGACCAGCAGGAGCCGCTGCCACGTCCCGAGCAGAGGCACGCCGCCGGCGATCGGGATCGTGTGCGACGTACCTCCCATGAGCATCTGCGCGACGTGCGCGTGCCCGTTCGCGCGCTCGCCGGGCTGGAGGTTCTGCGTGCGGATCGAGAGGTCGTCGTGCGCGTAGTAGAGCGACGGCGGGAAGAGCTCGTCGAGCCTCGCCGCGAGGTCCTCCTGCACGCCGTCCTCGAGCTCGTTGACGAGCAGCGCGCACGTCGTGTGGCGCGAGAACGCGAGCGCGAACCCGTCGCCGTCGCCGAGGCGTGCGACCTCCCGCTCGAGCAGCGGCGTGAGGTCGACGAAGCCGAGGCGGCGCGGCGCTTCGACCGTCAGGATCGTGGTGATCGGCTTCGTCGTCAGCTGCATCCGGTCTCCTCCAGTGTGGGTACGTCGAGCGCCTGCCGGCGCGACAGGTTGAACGAGCTCCACGGACCGGGCTCGTGCTGCACCGGCCCGGCGATGGGGGCCCAGACGCAGCCGCCGACGTCCGGCGGCAGCTCCAGGAGGGCCGGAAGGGCGTCCGTGCTCAGCGTCGAGACGTAGCCGGCGTCTATCTCTCCCGTCCGCTCCCAGCGGTCGACGGCGCTCCGAGCGATCCGTCCGTCGGGGTTCGAGAGGTTGAACGCCAGGAGGCCCGCGATCGTGAGCGCGGCCACGGCGCGCGGGAGCCAGCGCGCGTCGCGGGCGAGACCGGCGAGGATCACGGTCGCGAACAGTCCCGCGAGCCAGAGATCCACCGCGTAGACCGCGACGCGGATCCGCGTGAGGCCGTAGGCGTCCTCGTAGAGGTCCATGCGCCGCAGGGCCGAGGCCAGGACGACGAGCGTGAGGACGCACAGGGCCCCGAGCAGGATCTTCAGGAGCCGCTCGCGTCCGGGCGGCACGATCCGTACCGCCAGCGCGATGACGCCGAGGACCAGCGCGGCGATGACGACGAGCTGGAAGAACCCCGCGCGGGCGTACTGCGCATAGGTCAGGCCTGCGGTCTCGAGCACGTGGTCGTGACCGCCGAACAGCACGGCGAGCTGGACGACTACGAAGGCGGCGAACAGCGCGTCGAGCACGAGCAGCGGCCCTGCCCACTCGAGCGTCGTCTTCAACCGCGCCGGGGGCTCCGCGGCTTCGGAAGCGCCCTCCCGCCTCTGCGCCACGAGGACGAGCCCTCCCGCGCCGGCGACGATCGCGCCGGCGACGAAGATGCGCGCGGGTAGGAGGTCCAGCCCGACGTCGGGGAACAGCACGTTCTCGGCGATCTGGGCGAACGCCGCGTCGGCGCTCGCGAACAGCGCGCCGAACGTGACGAGCAACACCAGCGAGGTGGCCGCAGCGCGCCCGGCCGGCGCGAGCCACGGCGCCGGAGAGCCCCGGCCCCGGAACGCCCGAACGGCCGCGACGGGGGCGCGGAAGGAGTCGACGACGGCGAAGACCGGTCCTGCGAACAGGGTCGCCCACGTGCGCGCTCCGGTGATCGCGAGCGCCGCGCACACCGCGGCCGCCGCGAGGTCGACCGCGATCACCCAGGGGGCCGCGTAGACCGTCGCCATGCCGACGAGGACAAGGGCCGCGCCCGCGAACGCCGCCGACTCGAGGTCGAACGGACGGGGGCGGGCGACCCTGATCGCAGCCGCGATCGCGGCCCCCGTGACGAGCAGCCCGATCCCGGGCGGTCCCGAGGGGACGAGGGCCGCCCCGACGAGCGCGGCCGCGGCGATCCCGGCCCAGGCGCGGAGCGGCGGCATCACGGGACCGTCGTCGATCACGCCGCGGCCCCCGGCAGCGACACGACCATCCGGCAGCCGCGCGGCTCGTTCGACTCGACGGCGATCTCGCCACCGTGGAGGTCGACGATCCACTTGGCGATCGAGAGGCCGAGGCCCGTGCCGCCCGCAGACGCCGAGCGCGCGGGGTCGGCGCGGTAGAAGCGCTCGAACACGCGGGCTGCGTCCTCTGCGGGTATGCCCGGGCCTTCGTCGGCGACCTCGATGCGGACGCCGTCGCGGTCGCGGCCCGCCGCGACGACCACGCGTCCGTGCGGCGGCGAGTGCCTGATCGCGTTGTCGAGGAGGTTCGCGATCACCTGGTGCACGCGCTCGGGGTCGCCCGCGGCCGTCAACGGCCCCCCGTCCACGGCGACCTCGAGCGCGACCGCCTTCGACACCGCCTGCGCGTTCACGCGCGACTCGTGGACGGCCTGGTCGAGGACGTCTCGGACCTCGAAGGGCTCGCGCCGCAGCGCGAGCGCGCCCGACTCCAGCTGCGAGAGGTCGAGGAGCTGCGAGACGAGGCGGCCGAGGCGCTCGACCTGGGACAGCATCGCCCGCAGCGTCTCCGGGTTGGGCTCTTCGACGCCGTCCACGACGTTCTCGAGCACGGCCTGCAGCGCGGTGATCGGGGTCCGCAGCTCGTGGGAGACGTTGGCGACGAGGTCGCGCCGCATGCGGTCGACCTGGCTGAGCTCCTCGGCCATCTTGTTGAACGCGCGGGCGAGGTCGCCGACCTCGTCGCGCGATGTCGCGACCACGCGCCGGTCGTACCGGCCGCGCGACATCTCGGTCGCCGCCGCGGCCATCTCGCGCAGGGGCGAGGTCATGCCGCGCGCGAGGAGCTGGACCATCCCGAGCGAGAAGATCGCCGCGAGCACGCCGCAGACCCTGAGCGGGACCCCGGCCCTCACCCCGACGATGATCGTCACGACCGTGACGAAGACCACGGCGACGATGAGGACGCCGAGCTTCGTCTTGATCGACGAGAACCGGTCGAGGGGCCTCACTTGCCCGCGACCTCGAGCGCGTACCCGACGCCGTGGACCGTCCGGATGACCTCGCTTCCGAGCTTGCGACGCAGCGAGGCGACGTGGGTGTCGACGGTGCGGCCGCCGGCCGGGTCCTGGTACCCCCACACGTCTTCGAGCAGCTGCTCGCGCGTGAACACGAACCCGGGCCTTCCGGCGAACCGGTGGAGCAGCTCGAACTCGATAGGCGTGAGGTGCAACGGCGCCCCGGCCTTGTGCACGAGACGGCGTCCGGCGTCGATCTCGATGTCTCCGGCGCGGATCGTGGCGGGAGGGGCGGCTGCGGAGCGCTCTACCCGGCGTAACAACGTCTTCACGCGGGCGACGAGCTCCCGCGGCGAGAACGGCTTCGTGACGTAGTCGTCCGCGCCGACGCCGAGCCCCACGAGGATGTCCGTCTCGTCGTTGCGCGCGGTCAGCATCAGTACCGGCACGTACCGTTCAGCCTGGATGCGCCGGCAGACCTCGAGCCCGTCCATCCCCGGAAGCATGAGGTCGAGCACGACGAGGTCGGGGCTGCCCGTACGGAAGCGCTCGATGCCCTCGAGGCCGTCGCCGGCGACGAGCACGTCGAACCCCTCCTTCTCGAGCCGCGCGGCCACGGCTGCGGCGATCGTGTCTTCGTCTTCGATCACGAGGATGGTCTGCGCCACGGTGGTGCCAGTGTAGGAAGATGTTGTCCGCGAGAGACCGAGACGATATGGAGATCGTGTGAGGGTTCGAAAGGCGGTCATCCCGGCCGCCGGCCTCGGGACCAGGCTCCTTCCGGCGAGCAAGTCGATGCCAAAGGAGATGATCACCTTGGTCGACCGCCCGGGCATCCAGTACGTCGTCGAGGAGTGCGCCCGCGCCGGGATCCGCGACGTGCTCGTCGTGACGGGCCGCGGCAAGGCGACGATGGAGGACCACTTCGACCGGGCCCTCGAGCTCGAGGAACGGCTCGAGAAGTCCGGCAAGCGCGAGGAGCTCGAAGAGGTGCGCGCGGTGGCCGAGATAGCGAACGTCCACTACGTACGCCAGAAGGAGGCCCTCGGGCTGGGCCACGCGGTCGCGGCGGGCCGGTCGTTCGTCGGCGACGAGCCGTTCGCGGTGCTGCTCCCGGACGAGATCGTGCCGCCTCCCCTGGACGGCGAGCCGCCCTTGCTCGAGCGCATGATGGACGTGCACGAGCGCGACGGGGTCGGCGTCGTGGCGGTCCGCCGGGTCCCGGAGGACCGGGTGTCCGCGTACGGCATCGCGGCTCCGGCGGGCGAGGTCCGCGACGACTTCGTGCCGATCTCCGACCTCGTCGAGAAACCCGCCGCGGCGGACGCACCGTCGGACCTGGCCGCCGTCGGGCGGTACGTGCTGACGCCGGAGGTCTTCGACGCGCTCGACGCGGCGTCGCCCACGGTGGGCGGTGAGATCCAGCTCGCCGACGGCATCCGTGCGCTGATCGACTCGCCCGGCGTTCACGCGTACGTGCACCGGGGGCCGATCTACGACGTCGGCAAGAAGCTCGACTACGTCAAGGGGTCGATACAGCTGGCGCTACGCCGCGACGACGTCGGCCCCGAGCTCAGGGCGTGGCTCCGCGAGGTGCTCGCCGAGAGCTGAGCTACGGAGCGCCGTTCTTCGGCCGCTTGAGGTAGGCCGTCGTACCCGTCGCGTTGCTCTCGAGCACCTGGACGAGCTCCCAGCCCTCTTCGCCCCACTGGTTCAGGATCTCCTGGAGCGCGTGTGAGATGAGGGGGACCGTCGCGTACTCCCACTTCTGCATTCGCCGTCTCCTCGAGTGATGTGTGGTGGTCGCCGCTGCCCTCACAGGGCGGCGGCTTAACCTACTTCAGTGCCGGTGCGCCTGGTTGTACCCAGCACGGGGCGGGTCATCGCACGGAACCTTCGCCGGGCCGCGACCCCGCGCGAGCGGGCGCGCGGCCTGTTGCGCGGGCCTCCGCTCGGCGCCGGCGAAGCGCTGGTGCTCGAGCCCGCCCGTCAGGTCCACACGTTCGGCATGAGGCACCCGGTCGACGTGTGCTTCTGCGACCGCGCCTGGAGGGTGCTCCACGTGGTGACGCCGCTGCGGCCGCGCCGCGTGACCCGGTGGGTCTTCCGGGCGCGCTTCGCGATCGAGATGCGGCCGGGGGGGCTCGCCGGGTTGCAGGAGGGGGATCAGCTCTCGGTCGAGGAGCTCAACGACCGGTAGGCGCCGTCGTAGTAGACGAGCGGGTCGCCGTCCGAGACCGTCGCCGCAGTCACCTCGCCGAGCACGACCTCGTGATCGCCCGCCTCGAAGACGCGGTGGGTCGTGCACTCCAGCACGGCGATCGCCTCGTCCAGCACGGGCGCGCCGTTGCTCCCGAAGCCGTGCGGGACGGACGCGAACGGCTTCACGCCCGGGCGGGCGAACGCGGCCGACGCCTCCTGCTGCCCGGCGGCGAGGACGTTCACCGCGAACGACCCCGTCTCGGAGACGAGCTCGAGGGTCCGCGACGCCTTGTCGAGGCAGACGAGGACGAGGGGAGGGGACAGCGACACCGACGCGAACGACGACGCGGTCATCCCGTGCAGCTCGTCCCCCGCGGCCACGGTCACGATCGTCACGCCGGATGCGAACCTCCTGAGCGCGCCGCGGAACGCGTCGGGGGACACCGCCATGTCAGCGCGGTATCTCGTCGAACCCGGTGTCGAACGTCTCGTACGGGAGGAACATCCAGTAGCCGGGGGTGTCACCGAGGCGCTCGGTGAGGAACCGAAGGGCCTCGACCCGGGGGCCGCCCGACGCTCCCGCAACCCGTACCGCCCCGCGACGCTCGAGCTCTTCGATCAGATCCTGCGTCGGGTGCCCCTCGATCTCCATTGCGGCGAGTCTAGTCCGCGCCCTCGCGCCGTCTCGACGGATACGTGTCGCGCGCCGCGGTGAACACCGCCGTCGACGCGCACGCGAGGAACAGGACCGCGGCCCCCACGACGATCGCGATCGCGACGCGCCGCGGGCCCGCGGGAAGGCCTATCCCGATCGACAGGAAGAGCACGCAGATGCCGACGAGCGCCGACAGGGACATGCCGGTGACGGCGAGCCCGTGGAGCCCCGACGGGCGCGGGGGCGGTGGGTCCGGCGGAGGCTCGACCCCGAGCGGGACGACCTCGTCGTCGCTCAGCGCCGGAACCCTTCGATCCACGAGACGAGCGTCCGCGCGGCGGTGCCCGTCCCGCCCTTGGAGATCTCGGCCGAAGGCCCCTCCGCTCGCGCCGCTCCGGCGATGTCGAGGTGGGCCCAGGCGATGCCCTCTCCCACGAACTTCTGCAGGAAGACCGCCGCGACGATCGAGCCCCCCCAGCGCGCGCCGGAGATGTTCTTGAGGTCGGCGACGTCGGACTCGATGTCCGTCGCGTAGTCGGCGAACAGCGGCATGCGCCACAGCCGCTCGCCCTCCTGCGCGCCGGCGTCGATCAGCTGCTGCGCGAGGTCGTCGTCGTTCGAGAACAACCCCGCGGCCCTGGTGCCGAGCGCGACCATGATCGCCCCGGTCAACGTCGCGACGTCGACGATCGCGTCGGGCTCCTCCTCGCTGGCGAAAGCCAGCGCGTCCGCGAGGACGAGCCGCCCCTCGGCGTCGGTGTTGAGGACCTCGACCGTCTTGCCGCCGTAGTGACGGATGACGTCGCCCGGCTTGATGGCCGCGCCGCCGGGCATGTTCTCGGTCGTCGGGACGAGCCCGAGCACCTCGACGTCCGGACGGATCCGGCCGACCGCGCCCATGGCGCCTATGACGGCGGCGGCCCCGGACATGTCGGTCTTAATCGTCTCCATGCTCTTGGCGTCCTTGAGCGAGAGGCCCCCGGAGTCGTACGTGATCCCCTTGCCGACGAGCACGACCTTGGCTCTCGCGGCTCTCGCGGCTCTCGCTTCGGCGGGGCGGTAGCGGAGCTGGACGAAGCGCGGGGGCTGCGAGGAGCCCTGCGCGACGCCGAGGACGCCCCCGAACCCGCGGGAGCTCAGCTCGTCTTCGTCCCAGATAGTGCACTCGAGCCCGCTCACGTCGGCGACCTCGGACGCGCGGCGCGCGAGCGCGTCGGGGGTCAGCGATCCGGCCGGCTCGTTGATCAGGTCGCGGGCGCGCATCGTCGCCTCGGCCGCGGTCCACGCGGCCTCAAGGTCGGGCTCCGTCGCGCCGAGGACGTGGACGGATTGCAGCTTCGGGGGCCGCGGGTCGGACTTGAACGCGGTGAACTTGTAGGAGCCGAGCAGGATCCCCTCGAGGGCAGCGCGCGCCGCGCGCGGATGGTCGACGAGGTCGTGTGCCGCAACCGCGATCGTCGCCGCCTCGCTGAGCCTGCGTGCGGCCGCGCCCGTCGCCTTGCGCACCTCCGCGGGACCGGCTTCGCCGGGAGGGCCGAGTCCCGCGACCGCGACGATCTTCGCGGGGAGGCGGCCCAGCGTCGCGACCGTCGCGACGTCGCCCGGCTTGGCCTTGAAGCCGAGGTCGCGAAGATGCTCGCTCAGACGCCCGTCGAGGGCCGCGTCCACCTCGGCCGCAGCGCCGCCGGACAGGTCCGCCGCGCCCCCCGCCGCCGTCGCGCCGATCACGAGCGCGTCGCACACGATCTGGGCGGGCGCCTCGTGCGAGGGCGCTATCTGAGGTCGCGAAGGCATCGAGGCTCCTTTGCCGTCAAATCCTTGAGAAGGGGGTGGGCCGGCGGTAGCGTGACGGGAGCTTATTAGGCGGGACCGCAGGTCTCCGCCATCGAAAGGCATCTAGAGCTTGGGGAAGAGCTCTTGACCGGTTTGTTTCTGGGCGCGCTTGCGCTCGCTTGGATAGGTGTCTTCTTGCCCGCCGCGCTGCGGGCCAGACAGGACGCTCCACTGTCCTCCGCCGAAGGCTGGCGACGACGCATGAGCCTCCTCGCTCCCAAGTCGTCGCAGCCGCGCTACGTGCTCGTGCCCGCCCGTTCCGACCGGCTCGCGCGCGCCGCGTACCAGAAGCAGCGTCTGCGCCGGATCCGCATCCTCGCCTTCCTCGCCGTCGCGGCGCCGCTGTCGGGCATCGTGGCGCTGCTCGCGGGCGGGTCGATGTGGGAGGTGCACATCGCGTTCGACTTCTCGCTGTTCCTCTACGTCGCCCTGCTTATCGAGGCGAAGCGCCGCCGGCAGGAGCGGCTCACGAAGGTCGAGCCGCTCGGCCGCCGCGACGTCGCGGCGCTCTACGGCGAGGATTTCGAGGACCTGCGCCGCCACGCCTGAGGGTTCCCGCCGGGCCCCCGCTGCAGTCCGTCTCGAACCCCGGTTTAGGGTGCCTGCCATGGATCTCACGCCCATCGCAGATTCGCTGCGCGCCGGGCTCGACGCGAAGACCGCCGCGCGCGAGCAAGGCCTCGCGAGCAGCCGGAGCGCGATCCGCGCGTGCGGGAACGCCATCCGTGCGCTGCACAGGTACGAGACCGAGAACGCGACGGCGCTGCTCGCCGAGGCTCAGGCGCACGTCGACGACGCCCGTTCCGCGCTGGCGGACCATCCCGACATGCTGCACGCGGGGTTCGTCCACGACGCCGAGAAGGAGCTGACCGAGGCCCGCATCACGTTCGCGTTGATCACGGGGGCCGCGTTCCCGGGCCCCGGCGACGTGGGGGTCCCCGCGGCCGCCTACCTCAAGGGGATGGCCGAGTCGATCGGCGAGATGCGACGGCACATCCTCGACCTCATGCGGCAGGGGAAGCTCGACCGCTGCGAGGAGCTCCTCGGCGCGGTCGACGACATGTACTACGTCCTCGTTTCGATGGACTATCCGGACGGCATCACGTTCGGGCTCCGCAGGCTCACCGACGTCGCGCGCTCGATCATCGAGCGGACCCGCGGCGACTTCACGACCTCGACGATCCAGAGCTCGCTGCGCGAGGCGCTCCAGCGGCACGGGTCGCTGCTGGCGGAGTAGCCGTGGATCGCAAGAGGCTCTACGTGGTGGTCGGCGTCGTGATCGCGGCGGTCGCGTCGGTCGTCGTGCTGTTGCTGACCGGCGAGGCCGAGCCCGTGCGGACGTTCGAGGACCCGGGCGGGGACGCGATGGTCGGCGAGGGTCCGAGCCCTCCCAGCGACACCGCGCTCGCCGACATCAAGACCGCGGAGGTGCGCGAGGAGGACGGCGAGGTCGTCTTCGAGGCGAAGCTCGGCGCGCCGGTCCCCGACGAGGTGCCGCAGGGCGCGTTCGGGCTGCGCTGGGAGGTGCACGAAGAGGGCGACAGCACGTTCCTGATCACGGCCGACCTCGACGTGGGGCCGACGGCGTCGATCCTGTCGGAGCGGACGGACTTCGGCGCGTCGACGCTCGAGGATTCCTTCCCCGGCAGCCTCGAGGTGGCGGGGGACACGATCACGATCAGGGTGGACCCGGCCGAGGTGCCCCGTTTCCCGGACGAGTTCGCATGGCTGCTGAAGACGTCGCTCGACGGCGACCAGGGCGACCCGCAATCGGCGCGGGCGGAGGACCAGGCGCCGGACTCGGGCCTGGGGCAGTACCCGGCCGACAGTTAGACTGGGCCCGCGGGCCAGTAGCTCAGTTGGTAGAGCGCACCCCTCGCACGGGTGAGGTCAGGAGTTCGAATCTCCTCTGGTCCACAAGCACGAAACCGCAGGTCAGAGGCCATTTTCGCCGCCGAAGCCGAGGTCTTCTGACCGGCCCCCGGAGGGGCTTGGTCATCAATAGGTCATCATCAGATCGCAGCAGGCGTCCTGAGATGAGGCGCCCGCACGACCCGGATGTCGGCGCGTGGGGCGTGCCGCCGCTTTGAGGGCTTTCGGAAGACCGTGTCACTTCCTAAACCGAGGGATTGAGATGAAAGAGGACGTCCTCGAGCAGATCGTGGACGACTACCTGCAGTTCAGTGGGTACTTCACGAGGCATAACGTCCGGTTCAAGCCGGATCAAAGTCACCCGGAGTACATCGCAGAAAAAGACCGTGTCTCGTCGGATGTCGACGTGGTCGGATTCAGCCCTCGGCGGTACGGTGTCGACCAAGTGGTCGTTGTCAGCTGCAAAGCATGGCAGGACGGGTGCGTCGCGCTTGGGCTCGCGTCTGGCGACGGAGTCGCGTTTGCCGGCGTGGTCGAGTCCGGGTACGGGCGCGAGTTCGTCGACCAGCTGCCGCACCTAACGAGAGCGGATCTGACGAGGCTCCGCAAGCCCGACGTGAGATGGGAGGGGGGTCAGCCGCCGACCGCGAGGGTCAAGTACCTGGAATGGAGCCTTGCCGGCGGTCTTCGACACGCGTCCCTGGTGTCCGATGCCGCTGGGACGGACTAGGTGATCGTGATGAAGTGTCAGCTGTGCCGGATCGAGGGGGACCCGAAGGCAGCGGACGCGACGGAGTGGACGGTCCACGAAGGCGTCGACATCTCTCAGGACGAGAAGCGACGTCTGGTACAGGCACTGGACGTGTTGATGGAGGAGAGCGAACAGGAGGCGCGCAACTTGGTGCTTCACAGATTCCAACGACTCTTCGCCGTCAAGCAAGCTAGCCCCTCGTCCTTCGAACGGTTGAAGTCGGAGCCGACCGGCATGAAGCGCCTGAACGGAGAGCTGCACGGCGCGATGTTCGAGTGGCTGCAGGCCATTCGAGCGTTCCTCGACCACACCGAGACACGCCTCAAGAGGCGGTATGGCGACGACTCGCCCCAGTGCAGGGCGTTCGATGAAGCAACCAGTGCGATGTTCGGCTCGTTCTTCGCCTACAGGTTTCTCTACAAGCTGCGGAACGCCCAGCACGTCGATTTCACGCCTATCGGGATCGTGCTCAGCGAACGGGTCGAGCACGGCCGCCGGGTTACCGACGGATCGGCGCGTTTTCGGCGTGACGACCTGCTCAACGGTTTCTCCAGGTGGGGGACCGTCAAAGCCGAACTGGAGCAGTTCCCCGAGACGTTCCCCATGGACGAGTTCGTGGTGACGATGATTCAGTGCCTCGACTACATCGCATACGTCGTCGCCGAGGCCGAGCGTCCGTATCTCGAGGGCCTCGTCGGCGGCGTCGACGAGGCGCTGTCGAAGGTCCCAACCGGCCGGGGGTTTCCAGCCGTCTGTTGCGTCCCCGACCCCGTCGGGAGCTCGGGGACGATCGAGATGCACCCGCTCTTCGCAGTGACCTTGGAGCACGAGGCCGAGCCCCCGAAGGTGATCGGACGGCCTACCGGACGGGGTGACGATTGGATCGTCTGGGAGGCGCCATGAGGCCGATCGTTCGCGGGGCCAGCCCTGAGGAGCACATCGGCGAGCGGATCTTCATTTGGTTCCCAGAATCCGTCGTCGGTATCTCGCTCCCCGGGCCTCCCTGATGGCCAACCGCTCGCTGGAGGAGATCACGAAAGAGGACCTCAGAAGGCTGGCGACGTTCGCGCAGGAGCATCGAGAACGTTGGTTCCGCTTCGGCAGGCCAACGAACGTCTTCGAGACCGCCTCTTGTGCTCCGCGCTGTGCCAAGGAGCGGCGCTCCATTACATCGACCGCAGGAATGGTGTGAAGGACTTCGACATCTACGAGTTCTATGCGGACAGCGACGGCGTCACCATCCCGCACCGCACTCGATGGCGCTATGACTTCGGGCCATCGAAGTTCGGCCGCGAAGAGGACGCGCCCGAATACGAAGGCCTCCGCGTGAATCTCTTCGTCAGGGCGTTGCCGGTCGACCTCGACGCGGACCCCGTCGAGGCGCTCGGGGGTCGAGTGCCCCTGAGGCCGCGGGGTGATGACTCGTCGTCGCATTGGCGTGCACCAACACGGCAACTCCTCCGAGGTGTGCCGAGAGCAGGCCCCACGCGTGGTCCGAGCCCCCTGGGTCCGGGGGAGGGTGACCCGCTGCTGATGCGTTCCTTCGAGCCGAACGACTCAGCGTCGCTCGGAGCGCTGCGGCGCCGCGGCCGGCCCCCGCGACGGCCCGGCTCGACGCGGGCCGACCGCGCCGGGCATAGCTAGCGGATTTCGCGTTGGAGGAAGAGTCCGAGCCCCAGGAGCAACGTCGCCACGAACGCCGCTCGTGTCACGACGCCGAGCCGCCTGTCGAGCAGGTCGTCCCAGCGATCACCGTCGCCGCTCGCGAACCTGGAGATCGGGGACGCCGCGCGCCCGACGCCGAAACCGACTCCGGCCGCAAGCAGGGCAGCGATATCCGGTTTCCCAAGAAGAAGGATCGCGCCCACGAGATACGGTGTTGTCGAGGAGATGTAAGTTCTCACGCCTGTTCCGAGCTCCCATCCGAACTGGACAACGTTCGCCGGAAACGGTCTCGCGAAGACCGACTGCGGGATGAGCTTCGCGCGCTGCGGGAGCTTGAACGACAAGAGACCGATCTCTCGGATGGAGAAGAGGATCGAGAGGCAGACCAGTAGGCTATGCCTGACGACTTCGGCCGCGGCGGAGGCGAACCCTGACGCGACCGCGAGGACCGATGCCGTCGTCGCCCCGCCCAGGACGAGCGCGAAGGAGAAGAAGAGCAGGACGTGCCACTGAGAGTTCGGTCCTCGCCAACCTGGCGAGGTCAACACACCGTTGCTGTTGTACGTTCAAGTTGATCCAGACAAGGAAAACCCAGCTAGAGTTCCTATCGCTGCCCACGCAGCGACGGGAACCGCGAGCATCATCGCGAGACCTCCTGTCGCACTGAACACGACGAGCGGCGTGAGCGGATCGACCATTGCTCCGTATGCTTTCCCAGACGCCAGCGAGGGCGCCACGATTCCCCGCAACATCACGCTCGCCCGCTGCGAAGTTTCAGACGCAGTTGGGGATAAGTGTGCAAGCCGTGACCCACCGGCACACGGACTTCGAACAGTTGGCGCAGTTGGAGTCGCAGTTCCACCCGTCGTGACATCTGTAGGTGATCTCAGAGCAGCAGCCGCAGTTGGCGTCGCCAAAAAACCACTTCCATCCGTCGTATGTCGTTCCCGACATGCACTGGTCTTTTCTCAGAGTCCACGTACAGCCGTTCGCTTTGTGGTGCTCATAGTTGTGGTTGGTGGAATCTTCTATGCAGGCATTCGCGTAGACCGTGCTGGGGGCGCATCCCGGGTGGCAGTTGTCGGTCTCATGGCTGCTCGTGCACGGAAGCTGCTTGATCTCATAGCCATCCCCGTGCGTTGCGAAGGCCCTCCGGGCGGGAGGCAGCAAGGCGACCGTGGCGAGGCCGAAGCCGACACCAGCCGCGATCGTTCCCTTGATGAAGCTTCTGCGCGTGCTCGGCGGCAGATGCGACCAGTCACGCGGTGCGGGCGAAGCGGACGCAGGCCGAACGCTGTAGTTGGGGATGTCGCTGAAGTTCATGCCGCCGTCCTTTCGGATGCTTGCCTTACGAAATCAACGAAAGCCGCGACGGACCCGATAGGTTGCCCTTCGCGCAAGCGTTCGGCGCGTTCGACGAGCGCGGCGAATGGAGTAGCCGGGATGTCGAAGTCGGTGAATAAATCGACGCGGTTTTCGACGGTCCGGATGCCCGGTACCTGCTCGGGTCGGCCGCCCGCAGGGAAGACGACGACGAAGTCGACGTCTTCGTAACTACGCGCGAGGTCGGGCAAGGCGTCGAGGACGGCCTCGCACGTTCTGCAGCCGCTGTCGACGAAGATCACTATCGAGTCCGCAGAGGCGGACAACGCCAGGCTCGCGACGGCTTGGCCGGACGGAGCCGGCTGACGAGGTGAGCGGGCCTGCCACGGGCTGGTCCGGTCATGTGTCAACACTCGGACCTGCCTCACCACGCCTGCGAGGGCGAAAGCTAGGACGGTTATAGCGAACCAAGCCGCGAGGAGACCTGCGGTTTCCACGCTCACGGCATCGCCCGCCCGCTCCTCGAAACTGCAGAGGGGAATATCCAAAGCAAGATTGCCAAGGAGGCCGATGCCATTATCAACAAGGACGCCTCGGAAACGTTAGGGATGCTCAACGGGCCGCCGTCGAGACGAAGGGCCCCGAGGCTCAGGACCGCATAGAGGCCGGCACGCGCCACCACCCAGCCGGTGATCGGAGTGAGGTCGGAACCGCACCCGCATGGCGCGCCCGGACGGAAGCGGAGCACGATCAACGAATAGGCTGCGAAGAGACCATAGAGACCCGCCGTAGCACCGACGGCCAGACGGTAGGCGGCTGATGTGTCGCCCGTGAGTAGAACGGAGACTACGGTCCCCCCGAGTGACAGCTCGAAGAGGATCAGGACGACCGCGCACGCAGGAACGAGCGCCTGCGGAACCACGCGTTGAGCTGACAGCGCCGCCATCAGCCGCCGCGGACGGGTTAGATGTGTGAGACCGGCCGCGAGCAGGGTCGTCCCGGCGATCGCGCCGCCGACCTGCGCGACGAAGGAGATAGGCGTCACGCCGCGGTCGTCCAGTGCACGGTCAACGCAGAGGCCATGTCCACGATGACGTCCTCGGGCGTCCCGCCACGCGGGTAGATCCTGGTCCAGGTGCGCTCGCCTACGAGGAGGAGGCTTGGTTGCTGCGGAGTGGAGTCGTCGAGGAACAACTCACCGCCTTCGACCTTTTGACCCCCCCACAAAGGCACATGCCGTGCGCGCTCGCGCGTCATTTCGGCAACCTCGATCAAGCCAAGTCTCGGGACCGGTTGCGCAACTGTGGGGGGGTAGTCGCGAGAGATCATCCACGCTGGGTCCCCGGCCACCCGCGGTGTCACGACTACGCCGGCAGCGTCTTCGTGGAAGTCAAACTCGTGGAATAACGTGATCACGTCGGCTGCCTCGCCGCCTGTGACCACAGCCTGCACTGAATGGGTATCGCCCTCCCACACCCCGATGCGCACAACCTCGACCGCGCGCGAACGGGGGTCGTACCTGCTCGTCCGGCCGGTGCGCAGTCGGTGACCACGGAACGAGTACTCCTCGTCCAGCTCGATCCCAAGGCGTTCGGCCACGCTAGCTGCAAACTCTCGCCCGCCCGCGCCGAACTCTTGCATCTTGCCGTTGCGACTGAAGACTGCGAAGGCGGAAGCGGCGAGCGAGAGGTCGAGCGGGCCCGCGATCTCGACGGTAGACGCGTCCAGCCCTCTGATGACTTCGCGTCCCGTAATCACGGAATTGCCCCCATTCCACGCCAGTCGATCTCGTCGTAACACCACTTGCCCCGTGGTATGTCTTAAGAGATAACATCTAGTAAACACAGGCGACCGAGTCAAGCAGACCGAGCACAAGTTTCTCGGAGGCCAGCGCGAGTAACTCAGCCTGTCAGGGGTTAGTACGTTGTGGAATCAGTGACAGGGCCACAGCCGGTCTCGACGAGACGCTCTTCTGCTCGCCGTGGGCGGGGGCTGGCAGAGACGATGGAGCGGGCCTATACGGCGCACGCGCCCTCGGTCCTCAGGCTCGCATACACCCTGACTCGCGATCGTTCGGACGCCGAAGACGTCCTCCAGGAGGCGTTCGTAAGGGTTTTCAGACGTCGGAGGAGCCTTAGGGAGGATGAGGAGCTGGCGGCTTATCTCCACCGCACGGTCGTAAACCTCGTAAGGAATGAATGGCGTCGCCGAAATCGTTCACGACATTTCGAACGGGAGATGACCGCGCGGGTCCCGACCGCGCATCCGCCGCACGAACCAGGTCACGACGCCGTTTGGGATCTCGTAGTGGCCCTGCCTGTACGGCAACGTGCTGCGGTCTTCTTCCACTATGCGGAAGATCTCTCGGACGATCAGGTCGCGATGCGGCTTGGCTGCTCGCCGGCAGCGGCCCGGTCTCTCCTGCACCGTGCCATGACGACGCTCCGCGACCGAGTCAAAGGAGGCTGCCCGTGAATCTCGAAACCGATGTGAAAGGGGCACTAGACGCCGAGTTGGCAGGTTTGGACACACCGCACTTCCATCCGCGTCTCGTTGAGCGCGTCCGCAAGGCTCGGGTCGTGCGGCTTGGCGTCAACGCGATTGTTGTCGCAGCCGTCGCAGCCGTCGCAGCCGTCATCCCGTGGACGTGGTCGAGCGTCAACGCGCCCGCGCCCACCGAGGTGCCCGTCGCCGGAGCGCCAGTGACCGCCGTGCCGTCGCCAGCCGTCGGCAGCTGCGAAACCGGCCCGTGGGCGACGTACTGCCCCGAGGCGGCGTGGGCTCGGGTGGTAGCCGTGAACGCCGACCACGAGGTCCAGGGGGATTCCGGAAGCGCCCTGATCATCCGGGCACCCGGGAGCTCGTTCTATTTGTGGGCCTTCGAGCCCGATGATCCCTCACGACGTTCGCAGACGCTGGGCGAGGAAGGCTATGAACTCCTGATGGAGGTGGATGGCACACCCGTGTACTTCGACGGCACTCGCCTTACTTGGGACGCTCATGGGATGTGGGTCTGGCTAGAGGGCGGCCCCGAGAGGGGCGCGACTGAGACCGCGCGCGGCGTGATCGCCCCGATCGTCGAAGCCTCGTTAGAGACTCCGTACCCCTAGGCTGAGCTGCGTATACGTCGGCCGGCTCCGCAAACGACTGTCTCAGACTCGCTACGCCCGGGGCCGGCGCTGAGGCCCACCTCGCTGCGGTCGTCGCGGGCCTCAAGTCTCTCGGAGAGAAGACGGCCGAGTCTTTGTGACGACGAGAAGTTAGGCCTCATCCACGACCGCGAACGCAGAATCGATCCTCCGATCGAATGGCGGTGGGATAGGCAGTCCGTGGCGGACTACCTCGGGAACAAAGACGACGTTCTCGAGCAGATCAAACACGGCGGGATCAACTGGGCACACGTCTGCACGAACTGCGACGATTTCCCTGCGATCGACCTCACCAAGCTCTTCGAATTCCTCGGCGTCGCCAACGAGGCAAACGCCAACATGAGGTTCGATCAGGAGAAGGACAAGTGGCTCTGCAGAGACAGCGCGACGATCTCAACCTCGTCGAGTTCGGTCCTCTCAAACGGCGGACTCTGGGCTTCGCTTGTCACTGGCATGCGAACAACGATGTCAACAGGAAGATGATCGAGTCGGACATCCGCATCAACGAGTCCAAGAACGACGCCGTCTTCTACGCTCAAGGCCCGCGTCTAGACGACTGCCACCAGGGTGAACCCGGAGCTAGATTCGACCTCCGGAGTTCGGACGGGCGCCCATCGGCGGCATCACGCGAGACGACGTCCAATCCTGGATCGTCCGTCTGCACGCGGACGGCTACCAGCCGGAAACGATCCGCGGCGTCTACGACCTCATGGCGGCGATGATGAAGTCGCCAGAGTCCTGTCGACAGTGGCCGCGGTTCAGCAGCTCGTGATCAAGACCGCCAACGACGCCATGATCATCGCCTGCCAGTCGACCGACGCGAACACGTGTCTCCGCAACCTCGTCGAGACCCTCAATGCCGTTCTTACGACGGCCTGCAGCCAAGTGCCAGGAATGGACACCTCGACCGGCGCCAACCGCTGCGTCGAGCGGACCCTCGACCTCGTCGACCTCGCCGTCGAGATCGCGCAGCAGAAGATCGCCGACACGTGTGGCTCGAGCGACCCTCGCCGCTGCGTCGAGATGGCCACCGGCGAGGCCTTCAAGGCGATCGACGCCGTCAACGACCTCATCGCGAACACTTGCAAGCAGAACATCGGCGCAACGACCTCTACCTCCGACGACGCCGTCGCGAACTGCGTCGCCAGAGTCCTGTCGGTCGCTGCCGAAGTCCAGGAGCTCGTCCGCGCCAAGATGATCGAAATCTGCGGCGCGAGCGACGCAAACGCCTGTGTTCCAATGGTCCTTCGTCGCGCCGAGACGGAGGTCAACAAGACTTGCAGGTCGGTGCCTGGAGTGACCACGACCACCGGTCTTAGCGAGTGCGTGGACAAGGCGATCCAACTGGTGAACTCGCTGGTAGAGCGGGCGAAGCACGTGATGCGCGACACATGTGGGTCCGATGTTGCGACGACTTGCGCGGACAACGTCGTCGGTCAGCTCCTAGCGACGATCGACAAGGTCAACGACGCGGCGGCCCGCGCGTGCAAGTCCGACACCGCCGTCACGAGCCCGACTAGCGACTCGGCGGTTACCAACTGCGTCAACAAGGCCATGGAGATCCTCGACTTCGCCGTCAGGACCGGAGGCGAGGCGATGGTCGAGATCTGCGGATCGACTGCTGCTGATGCCTGCGTGGAGGACCTCCTCCGTCAGGTGGACGGTCTCGTCGGAACCGTCTGTGGAGCGATCCCCGCAGGCACCACCACCTCGTCGGGACCGACCACCTGCGCGGAAAAGGCGGTCCAGGTCGTAACCGAGGTGTATCGAGTCGCGTGTCCGGCGGACTCGTCTGCGGATGCCTGTGGCAGCCGGTACGTCGCTGCCGTGACGGAGATCGTCGTGCGAGCTGCCGCCTGTGGTTTCCTGAGGGCTGTGGAACGCGACCGACCGGAGCCGGGCCCTGGGTCATCACTGGGTCATCATCCGAGGTGAAAACGAGCGTCATCTCGTGATCGTGCGTGACAGTCGAATCAGCGGTCTGGCCAGGTAAAACGCGCATTTGCGCTGGTCGCGGGTCCGGTCGGTTTTCCCCTCGCACGGGTGAGGTCAGGGGTTCAACTCCCCTCTGGTCCACTAGCACGAAAGCCCAGGTCAGGGCCTATATAGACGCTTCATCGAAAGCCCTCGAGCTCGCCTCCGCGGCCCTTGGTCGTCATTAGGTCATCAGTGACCGCTTCCTCGCGGCCGTCCGCTTCCTGGGGGGTTCCGCCATCTGTCACGTCGCCCTTCCAAGACGAGCCTTCGGTCGGTCCTGAAGTGTTCGCGATGCAGGGTCTCTACTTCTCGTCGATCGACGACGAAGGAGCGATCGCGTTGATGTGCGATGCAGCGTTATCCGGCCACCCCCCTTGACGGATGAATTCGACGGCGCGATTTACAAGAGTAGTAACCAGCGATTACGGACGGAAGGCTCGATGGGCACAACCGGGGCCGCGCGCACGCGTGGGGATTTCGACGTCGTTCGCTATCGGGTCCGGCTCTTGCCGGCTCGGCACGAGATCGAGGTCTCGATGGAGGTCCCCTTCGCGGCTGCGACGGAAGGGACTATCGCGCTCGAGACGCCGACGTGGGTCCCCGGTGACTACGAGTTCGTCCCCTATGGCCGCGACGTCTTCGGCGTGCGCGCGGCCGACGCGGCTACGGGGGCACCCTTGCGGGTCCGCCGCTCGGGGTGGCAGGGCTACGCGATCTCGGGGGTGACCGGAGACGTCACCGTCACCTACACGGGCTACTGCTCGAGCTGGGACTTCAGCGAAGCGTGCGGCATCGTCGGAGAGTCGACAGCGGTCCTCACCGGCGCGCGGTATCTCCGTGTCCCGTCGCATCCAGGCCCGTGCGCGGTGGCATACGAGCTCCCCGCGGGGTGGGCGGTCCACCATCCGTCGGGCGCGGAGGAACTCGGTGAGCACGAGTGGCTCTACCCGAGTTACGAGATCCTGCTCGACACGCCGGTCTCGTTCGGGGACTTCCGCATGATCGTCCGTGACGTGCGTGGAACCCCGTTCCATTTCGTCTTCCTGGACTCCACCATCGGCTCCGACGGAGAGGTCGAGGAGTTCACCGAGCGCGTCGACGCCGCAGCGGCGACGTTCCACGACGTCTTCGGGTCGTTCCCGTTCGAGGACTACACGTTCGTCTGCTCCGTGAACCCGAACGCGCAATGGGGCCTCGAGCACCTGACGAGCACGATGGTCGGTCTGGGCCCGGACGTCTTCACGAACCCCGACCAGAACGCGACGGGAGTGAGGGTCTGCGCGCACGAGCTCTTCCACGCCTGGAACGTGCGCCGGCTCCGGCCCGCGCCGCTGGGCGACCTCGACCTGGCGGGAGGCAGCTTCACCGAAGGGTTGTGGTTGGCGGAAGGGTTCACGCGCTACTACGAGTTCCTCAGCTGCACCCGCGCTAACGTCTACACGCCGGCACAGTTCTTCAGCGCGGTAGTGAACTACTACCGCCATCTCGAGGCGCTTCCGGCCTACGAGCGCGTCAGCCCCGTCGACGCGTCGTTGGCCTCCTTCCTCAACCACAGCGACAAGTACCCCGGGCGCGTCAACGACGCGATCGACTACTACGACGCCGGCATGCTGATCGCCTTCGCCACCGACGTGCTGCTCAGGACGGAGACGCCGCTCGAGTCCCTCGACACCGCATTCGCAGCGTTCTACGAGGAGTTTGCAGGCCGCGGCACGGGCTATACGCCGGAGACGGTGCGCGACTTCTTCGAGCAACTGCATCCGGGCTCCGGAAAGCTCGCATACGTGGCCGCGACCACGCCCGGTGCACTTCCGGTCGTCGACGCGCTCGTCCGCCTCGGATTCGAGGTGCACCACGCGCCGGTCCCTGCGCTCGGCGTCGTCTTCCTGAACGACGGCGCGCCGACGATCTACGGGGTCCTCGACGACTCGCCGGCGGCCGCCGAGGGACTTGCGTCCGAGGACGTCATCGCGGCGGTCGACGGGCGTCCGTTCGAGCTGCCGGCGCTGGAGTGGGCCGTAGCCCACTCGCCCACTGTCGAGATAGAGGTGTGGCGCGGCAACGAGCGCCTGCACCGGGCCGTCGCCCCGGAAGCCCGGGAGCGCATCGCGCGGCTCGTATGGAAGGGCGACGGCGCTCAGGCCGCTCTCGTGTCCCGGTGGCTGGGGCGACCCTTCGACCTCCCACCCGGCAGTGACGTCCCGCTCGACTTCTACGAGAACTTCCACGGCGTGGAGACCGTCGTCTGACCCCGGCGCGAGCCGCACACGAGAGGAGCGACCGTGCAGCCACAGATGGGCACCACGACCAGGCATCGCGTCGGCGGGTGGCTGCCCGACCAGGATGCGCTCGAAGCGTGGCTCGAGGGCTTCACGACGAAGGTCGCTGCGAGCGAGCCGGCGTTTCTCAGCGCGCTCAACTACCACCGCTGGCACGCCCCCGTCGCGGGAACGATCCGCAAGGCGTGGATCGTCGGGGGGACCTACTACTCGGCGGACGCGGAGGGCGAGGATCCCAGAGGGCCCGACGACTCGCAGGGGTGCATCTCTCAGGTAGCGACGCGAGCCATCGTCCAGATCGAGGCAGCCGACCCCTCGATCGGGTTGATGACGGCGATCTTCGTCGGGATGAGCGAGATCAGCTCGTGCGTGATCCTGCCCCACGTCGTCCCGGGTTACAAGGTGGAGAAAGGCGAGGAGCTCGGACACTTCCAATACGGCGGGTCGCCTCATTGCCTCGTCTTCGGGCCGGGCGCGATCGAATCGTTCGAAGTCTCGGCGATGCCGCAACCTCACAACCCTCACCCGCCTGTGGTCTTGCTCGGGTCGACGATCGCCAAGGCGTCCCGGCGGCCGTGACGACTACGCCCGCACTCGAGAGCGTCCTGGAGGCGCGCTACCGGCGTCTGTTCGGTTACCGGGCCGGCTACCTCCCGCGCGACAGAAGGCACGTCGTCTCGTGGCAACGCGACCTGAAGAGCCGAATCCACGGCGACGGCAGCGGTTCCGTGCGCAGCCCTGCGGTTCGCCGCCTGGCGGACCTGCTCGAAGCGGACCCGATCGTGCGGATGTACGTCGCGGAGATGATCGACCAGGTCCCCGCAGCCCACAAGGTGATCGAGGACGTCTCGGAGCTGCTGACGGCTCTAGACCGGATAACCGTGACGGCCCCTCTGTACGACGCCGATCCGAGCAAGCGGAACGCGTTCCCGATGTCGTCGCTGTTCGCGTACATGATGATGACTCCGGCCGGCGAGGCCGTGTTCCGGAACGTCGCGTTCAACGACGCGCTCAGGAGCGTCCTGCAGGAGTGGTGCGCGTACCTCGACGGTCCCGAGAGCGCGCACGTTCTGAACGAGGGCGAATACGGATGGCTGTCGCCGTTCGCGTACCAGGACATGAAGCTCTACGAATTCGTCTTCGACCGTACGGCGCCACACTGGGGGTGGAAGTCCTACAACGACTTCTTCCACCGCGAGATCAAGGCCGATGCCCGGCCCGTCGCGTCACCGCACGACCCGAAGGTCATCATCTCGGCCAACGACGGCAACCTCGTGACCATCGCGAGGGATGTCCAACGGAAGGACAGGTTCTGGCTCAAGGGAGAGCCGTACTCGCTCGTCGACATGCTGGCCCACAGCGAGCACGCCGACCGGTTCGTCGGCGGATACGTGTTCCAGTCGTTCCTGAGCGGCGCGAACTACCATCGCTGGCATGCGCCGATCGATGGCGTCGTGCGCGAGGCGCGTGTCGTGAACGGCTTGATGTTCAGCGAGGCGGAGTCCGCCGGGTTCGATCCGAGCGCGGGCGTCCTGTCGGAGGGCTACGACGCGACGGTGAACACCCGAGGGCTCGTGTTCATCGAGAGCCCGGACCCCGCGATCGGGATGGTGTGCGTGATCCCCGTGGGCATCACGGAGATCTCGTCGGTCACGATAGGCGTGAGCGAGGGGGACGCGCTCGCGAAGGGCGACGAGCTGGGTTACTTCAGCTACGGCGGATCGAGCATGTGCCTGGTGTTCGAGCCGGGCGCGATCGACCACTTCACGGTCCCGGCGCCTCCCCCGCTGCCGGTAGTCGATCCGACGAGCGGCCCGACGCTCGAAGTGAACGCAGAGATCGCGATCGCGCGCTAGCCCCCGGAGGGTTCCCGACCCGCGCGGGTCGTTTCCCTCCTCACGTAGCGTGGCCCCATGCTCGAAGACGTCATCGTCGGTCTCGTCATGGTCATCGGTCTCCTCCGCGTCGTCGTCCCGGGGGAAGCACGTGCCGCGAGCACGCGCTCGAAGCCGGACCGTTGATGGAGTTCCGGACCCCGCGGAACCGCGGAGCGCTCCGCTCGCTGCTCGAGGAGCTGTGACCGCGGACGACCTCGCGCGGCGCGGGTGACGTCTCGATCAGGCGGAGGCGTCCCCACGACGACGGTGATGGCCTACCCGTCCGGTAGCTAGTTGTGCCTCGTCCAGGACGACCGCCCGACACGTCAATGCGGCTCTACGAATCCGGCTCCGGGTACCGCGCTATCAACGTGTTCAGCTTCTCCTTGCTCACACCCATCCGCCCGGCGACCTCGTACTTCTTCAGCCCCGACATCAGCAGGGAGTGCGCTATCTGCGCCATGTCGCGTTCCTGCCGCGGCCGGATCTCCTCCTCGAAGATCCGCCACGCCTCGCGGGCGACCTCGGCGATCGCCGTCCAGGCACCGGGCTCCTCGGCGTCCCGAGCGGCCCCCAGCTCGGGGACGAAGCGGCACACGATCTCCTCGCGCTCCGCGAAGCTCCGCGTCCGGTGGAAGTCCTCCTCGCGCGCGACCTGCTCCGCCCATTCCGGCACGCGCTCGAGCCTCTGCGACAAGAGCAGTCGGCGTGCCTCGACGCCCAGTGACCTCACAACCGCGAGCTCCCGGATCTCTTCGCGCATCCGCCGGTACCACTCCGCTTCGAGGACGAGGACGTGTGACATCCCGTCGACCACCCAACCGATCTCGACTGTGGCGGTGCGGCCGAGGAAGATCTCGCCCTCGACCAGCACCCCTGCCATGCCCGGATGCGGCTCACCGTGGCGCACGACCGTCGCTTCGAGCGCGCCGAGCGCCGGCTCGTCGAGCTCGCGTGCGTGCGCGTAGACGAGTCGGGCCCCCGCAGCCGCAGCGACCTCGAGGAAGCCGTCGACGTCGTCCGGGTCGGGCCAGCGCACGATGGGCCCCTTCCCCCAGTCGACCGATCCGGCCTCGAACAGCGTGAACGAGTCGTATATCCGTTCCCGGAGCTCGGACCAACGGTGGTCGAGGTCGCCGGTCACGCCGCTCGTCGCCCCGCGAGCGTCCTCGAGCGGAACGCCGGACGCACACCCGGCCGGAACACCTCGGTCGCGAGGATCGAACGGAAGAAGTCGTCACCGTAGGCCTCGAGGAGCGGCTCCATCTGACTGGCGTGCGCCTTCACCGCGTCCAGCTTCGCCTCGACCAGGTCGTCGTCCAGCACGATACGGAGGTCGCTCCGCTCCGACAGCTGCGGATATCCGGGCCGGAAGAAGTCGAACTCGTTCAGCCGGTGCACGACCGTGTGCTCCCACGCGCGTGGGACGACCGCCTGCAACAGACGAGCTTGCGGCTTGTCCCACAGGCGTACGGCCGTCGCGACCCACCCCGCGAGCGCGCGATGGTCGGGGTGACCGGTGTAACCATCGCTCCCGAACGTCACCACGACGTCGGGATCGACGTCGACGAGCTCGTCGTGCAGCCGGATCACGACCTCGTCCCACGGCACGAGACACAGGCCGCCGTCCGGGAGGTCGAGGAACCGCTGCTCCGCGACGCCGAGCCGCGCCAGCGACGTCTCGAGCTCCGCGGAGCGCACTGCCGCCAGCTCCCGCGCCGGCCAGACCTGCCTGTGGTAGAGGCCTGCCTCGCCGCGCGTGAGGTGCAGGCACACGACGCGGTCCCCGCGCCGCACCGCGTCCGCCATCAGACCGCCCGAGGTGAAGACCTCGTCGTCGGGGTGTGCCCAGATACCGAGGATCGTCCTCATCTGCGAGCTCCTTCCTCGTCCGTCCGCACGAGGCGGGGACGCAACGTCAACGGCTCCGCGGGCAGCCGCGGCGGCAACCCGAACATCGGGAACAGCCATTCCGCGTCGAGGAAGAAACAGATGCCCTCGATCTTCCCGGCGGAGACGTCCAGCACCTGAAGCGACCACGCGTCGAAGCCGCCGTCGGCGGCAGGCTTGTACTGGGCGTAGGCGGGTGAGGCGTTCGCCCGCACCGGTACGAGGCGCGAGCCCCGGCAGCCGATCCCGCGCCCGAGGCACCACCTCCGGATGTCGTCGTGCGTGTTCAGCCACAGCTCGTACGGCGGCATCGCCCACGTCGCGTCGTCGTGCAGGAGAGACGTGAGGCGGTCGATGTCGTAGCGCTCGAAGGCGTCGACGTAGAGCGCGAGCAGCGTCTCGGAACGGTCATCGAGGGGCTCGCTCGTGCCGGGCGGGTCGACCTCCGCGTTCGCGAGCGTCGCCCTCGCTCTCTGCAGCGAGCTGTTCACGCCCGCGACCGTGGTCTCGAGCAACTCGGCGACCTCGCTCGCCCTCCACCCCAGCACGTCCCTGAGAACGAGCACGGCCCGCTGCTTCGGGGCGAGGTGCTGGAGCGCGGCAACGAACGCCAGGCGGACCGACTCGCGGAGCTCTGCGGTGGCGGCCGGATCGCCGCCGCCGGGCGTCAGCTGCGAGTCCGGGATCGGCTCGATCCACGTCGCCTCCGGCAAGCGATCGCCCAGCGGCGAGTCCGCGGTCCCGGGCGGGCCGAGGTCGATCGGACGGGCCCTGCGACCCATCCCCTTCAGGGCGCTGAGGCAGACGTTCGTCGCGATCTTGTACAGCCACGTCGTCAACTGTGACCGGCCCTCGAAGGAGTCGAAGCCGCGCCACGCACGGACGAACGTCTCCTGCACGGCGTCTTCCGCCTCGAACGCGGAGCCGAGCATCCGGTAGCAGTACGCCGTGAGCTCGCCGCGCCGCCGTTCGAACTGGACCTCGAGTGGTTCCGCAACCGCCTGCATCGTCCCGTCGATCACTTGTCACCTCCAAAACGAAAGTCTTTGGTGAGTAATCGAAGGAGCGGCGAAACCGAAAGTCAGCCGGACGTCACGTACAGGAGCGAGGCCGAGCGCACGTCTTCCATCAGCTGCCGGGCCAGATCCGCCTCGTACGTCGTGACGATCACCTGACGGATGCCGGAGCCCGACGACGCCTTCGCGAGCGTGCCGGCGACGACCTTGCGCAGCTTCGGGTCGAGGTGCTCGAGCGGCTCGTCGAGCCACACGAACGGCGCGTTGGTCGACGCACCGAGGATCAAGAGACGCGTCAGCAGAAGGGCCCACACCTTCTCGCCGCCCGAGAGGGAGCCGAACTCGAGCGTGCGGCCCCCGAGCTTCCGGGTGATGCGCCCCTCCGAGGAGAGGCTCAGCCCGCCGGCGCCGAACATCGACTTCCAGCGGCCCTCCACCTCCTTCGCGAGCGGCTCGATGTAGCGCTCGGTGATCGCGTTGCCCGTCGCGACGAGCGCGTCGTGCGTCGCCAGCGCGAGTGCCTCGCGGCGATAGAGGACCTCGAGCTCGCGGATCCGTTGCTCCTCCTCGTCGGCGCTCGCGAGCGCCTCCTGCAGCTGCTTGCCTCGCGCCGACAGGTGACCGACCTTCTCGTCGATCTGCTGCAGCTCCGCCTTCTGCGCCTCGAGGCGAGCGCGGGCCGCGGACACGTCGGCTTCGGCGACGGAGATCTCGGGCTCGAGCGGGACGGGCACGCCGCGCGCTCGCTCGAGGAGGTCACGCACCGGCACGAGCGCGGCCCTCGCGTCTTCGGCGCGCGTCTCGGCCGCAGCCATCTCGGCGTCCAGCTCCCCGAGGTGCTTCGAGTGCTCGGCCTCGGCCTGCTTCGCCTCGTGCTCCGACAACGGGCGCAGACAGGTTGGGCACGTGGCGTCGGCGTTCCCGAGGTCCGCCAGCGCGGTCCTGATCAGGTCCGACTTGCCACGAGCGGCTGCGGCCTCTTTCTCGGCGACGGCCACCGCGGCCGTGAGCTCGGCCTCGCGCTCCAAGAGGGCGTCCACGAGGCCCGCTGCATCGGAGTCGACGAGCTCGATCGCGTCTCGCGCCACGGCCTCCAACTGCTCCGTGCGGTCGGCGAGGGCCGCGGCGTAGCGCGCCCACTCGTCGCCGCACGTGATCGTCTCGGAGGTCTCTTCGATCGCGGCGGCCTGCGCGCTGCGGGCAGCGCTCGCCTCGCCAAGCTCCTCGACGACCTGCTCGAGCTCGCCAACGAGCTCGTCGCGCCCTCGCCTCTCGGTTCGCTGAACGTCCTTCGCCTTGCGGAGCGCCCTGGCCGCCTCCGCGGCGACGTCCTTGGCGGCCCGCGCCCCCTCGAACAGCGGCGTGACGCCGAAGACGGCCGCCAGGTGGTCCTGGAGGTCGAACTCGCCGCCCGCCAACGTCTCGAACGCGGCGCCGCCGTGGATCATGATCGTCAGCTGCGCGAGCACGCTCGGGTCGGCTCCGAGCTCCGCCACGAGGAGCGCGTCGAGCTCCTCCTGCGACGTGATCGTCCGATCCGGGAGCTCCGCCTCCAAGGCGACCTTCCCCTTGCGGTCGACCGTCCGCGAGATCGACACGTCGACGCCCGACGGGAGCCGGAAGTCGATCGTCACGGTCGCGGTGTCGGCGTCGCCGCGGATCTCCTTCGCCGCGTCGACGTTGCTTGCGTCGCCGAACAGTCCCCACCCCGCCCCCATGACGAGCGACGTCTTGCCGACGCCGTTCGACGCGACCACGAAAGTCGCGCCGGGGCCGAGCTCGAGGTCTAGGTTCTCGTACGCGCGCCAGTTGCGCAGCCGGAGCCGCCGGATCATCGGCCGGCCACCCTTTCGATGCGAGACTCGACGTCGCCGGGCTCGATGCTCCCGTCGAACAGGCC
>DATADL010000257.1:0-4946 GCA_036258555.1 Actinomycetota bacterium
GGTCTACGGAGGCGCGCTCGTCCTCGTCTCCCCGCTGCTCGTGTTCGCTCTGACCCGCGACACGGGTCAGCTGAGCTGGATCCCGGCGCCGTCGCCCGCCGACGTCCCGATCGTCCTGTCGTTGCTCGCCGGCGGGCGCACACCGCTCGGCGGGGCGGTGCTGCTCGGCGCGTACGCGGCGCTGGCGGGGGCCGCGCTGTGGGGGACGTGGCGGCCCGGGACGCTCGAGGGGAGGCACGTCCTGCTCGCGTCGTGGGTCGTCGTGCCGGTGGCGGGGAGCTTCGCCGTCTCGTTCCTGAAGCCGATCTTCCAGTTCAACTACCTGATCGTGGCGCTGCCGGGACTGGTCCTTCTCGGCGCGGCAGGCGCGGCCCGCCTGCGGGGACGGTGGGCCGCGGCGTTGCTGCTCGTGCTCGCCGGCGTGGGCGCGAGGGAGGTCTACGTGCAGCACGCGGAGACGAACAACGA
Source organism: Actinomycetota bacterium (assembly GCA_036258555.1). Classification (GTDB taxonomy): domain Bacteria; phylum Actinomycetota; class CADDZG01; order CADDZG01; family WHSQ01; genus JALZEG01. The sequence continues at coordinate 469 of DATADL010000257.1, forward strand.
GCAATGGCGGGAGGTCGCGCAGCTCGTCGCTGCGGACGCGGAGCCCGGCGACGGGATCGCTTTCGTGGCTCCCTACGGGCGGCTTCCGTTCGGCTACTACGTCGACGAGCTGGGGCTGGAAGGCCGCGCCCCCGTGCCGGTGCGGCCCGAGATGGGATGGGCACTCGGCCAGACGTCGGACGACCTGGTGTCGGGGGCCCTCGCGATCTATCCGCGCCCGGCGGACGACGAGCTCCTCGACCTGGCCGCTCTGCCGCACGAGCGCGTGTGGGTCGTCCTCAGCAGCGACGAGCCGGGCCAGCTGGCCAGGCTGGAGGAGTCGCTGGGGGCCTACGAGCTGGTCGAGCGCGAGGCCTTCGTCGACGTCAGCGTCCGCCTGTACGAGCGCAGCCGGCCGTAGGCGCCCGACGCCTTGAGCGCGAACCGCAGGGCGCCGTCGTCCGCCTCGACCTGCACCCGCTCGCGCCCGAAGCGGTCGCCCGAGGGGCGCTCGACCGCGTAGGCAGCCTCGAACCCCAGCTCGGCCGCCAGCGCCCGTACCCGTTCGTCGTGCCGGCCCCACGGGTACGCGAGGAACCGCGGCCTCCGCCCCGTGAGCGCCGTCAGCGCCTCGATCGACGCCGCCAGGTCGGCCCGCGCCTCCTCCGGCGCCACGGCCGTGAGATCCACGTGCCGGTGGCCGTGGCTCCCTATCCCCACTCCCCGGAACGCCGCCTCGGTCACCTGCTCGGGCGTCATCAGGCTCCGGTCGCAGGACGTTCCCGCGTCCCACGTGTTGTCGCCGCCGAGACGTCCGGACGGGACGAACAGGGTCGAGGAGATCCCGTAGCGCTCGAGCACGGGGAGCGCGACCTCGAAGAAGCTCCGGTACGCGTCGTCGAACGTGAGGGCGACGCCGCGGCCCCCCGAGCCGAGCCCGACGACGCGGCGCGACAGGCGCTCCATCTGACGGGCGAAGCCGCGCTCGTCCACGAACATGTGGTGGAGGGGATCGCCCGCCGGGCACGAGCCGATCGAGTGGTAGACGAGGACCGCGTCGCGCGGGCCTATCGGCGCGTCCTCAACGTCTGGTCCGCGGAGCGCGCGACGTTCCCTGCCGCGTCGCGGCTCACGACCCTGAAGTGATACGTCGTCTTGCTGAGACCGGTCAGCGTCACCGAGTGCCGGGTGACGAGCGCGGGATCCCGCGGGGTGGCGGTCTCGTACGAGGACGTGGGCCCGTACTCGACCTGCGAGTCCGCCGGCTCGTTCGTCGTCCACGTGATCGTGGCGCTCGTCTTGGAGGGATGCGAGACCGAGATGCCGGAGATCACGGGAGGGGTCGTGTCGCCCCCGGGGACCATCGTCGCGGTGTAGCTCGCGTCGGCGGTGCCGGCGACGATCTCGTGCTGGAACGCGCCGCCGTCGGACCAGGAGCCGAACACGTATCCGTTCTGCGGGGAGACCGCTGCGATCGTGTGCCGCGATCCGACGATCGACGTCCTCGTCAGGGGGGCGGGCCCGCGGATCCCGTCGTAGACGACGTCGAGCCCTGCGGGCGAGGTCTGGAGCGTGATCCGCACCGTTCGGGGATGGATCGAGACGCTGCGGGTCGCGGACGCACCGGAGGAGTCGGTCGCGGTGAGCTCGATCCGGAAATGGCTCTCGTCGCCGTGGTCGGGGACCGTGAACGACCCCCCCGGACCCGTAGCGGTCGTGACGTGGTGCGTGTGACAGTCCCCGCCGGGACAGTGCTCGAGCAGCACGCGCCACGACAGCCCCGCGCCGGGGACCGCGCCGTCCTCGGCGTCGCTCGCGGAGCCGGAGAACGAGATCGTCTCGCCGACGCGGTAGGTGAGCGCCGGCGACGGACCCGTGATCGACGGCACCGGCGGCGAGTTCTCGGCGACGCCTCCGCTCCACGACACCTCAGCGACTGCGTCCCAGCCGCTGTCGTAGTACTCGACGACGACCTCGTGGACCCCCCTGCTCAGCGTCTTCGTCGCGTGGTACGCGGTCGCCCCCTGGTCGCGCCACGCGTCGATCACCGTCGTCCCGTCGACGTAGACGCGGATGCCGTCGTCGGCCCGCGCGGTGAACGTGTAGTCGCCGCCCGAGAACTCGTGGGAGCCCGTCCAGCGCGCGGAGAAGTCGTCCGCAGGCAGGCCGGGGGCCGGGCCTCCCGCCCCCCAGTCGTGGGAGATCGCGGGCTCGCACGCGGCTGCTGCGGGTGTCCCGCTCAGCGTCTGGTTGCCGAAGTACTCGGCGCGGACCTGCCCGGCCGCGCAGCCTCCCGCGGCCCACGAGACCTGCGCGACCGCGTCCCACCCCCGGTCGTAGTACTCGACCTTCACCTCGTGCAGCCCCGGCGCGAGCGTCTTCGTCCCGCGCAGCTCGGTGGCGGACTGGTCCCGCCACGCGTCGATCACGACCGCGCCGTCCACGTACACGCGGATGCCGTCGTCGGCGCGCGCCGTGAACGTGTAGTCGCCGCCCGCGAAGTCCTTCGTGCCGGTCCAGCGGGCGGAGAAGCCGTCCGCCGGGACCGACGGCGCCGGCGCGGCCTCGCCCCAGTCGTGGTCGACCGCGGCTTCGCAGCGGCTCAGCACCGGTGTCCCGCCCAGCGACGTGCCGGCGAAGTACTCCGCGGAGTACTCGCCGGCGGGGCAGCCGCCGGTGTAGCGGATCCTCCGGAGCTCGCCCGGGCCGATCGCGAGGTACCAGAGGTTGCCGTCCGGCCCCATCTGTATGTCGACGGGGTTGCCCGCGTCCGTGGCGAAGCTCGACGGTCCCGACGCCACGCCGTCCGACGACGACGGCTGGAGGTAGCGGAGGAACGAGTTCGCGTAGTCGCCGTAGAAGTACGCGCCGCGGTACTCGGCCGGATACGAGGTGCCGGTGTAGAACGCGCCGCCGGTCGCGGCCGCGCTGCGGCCGCCGTGGTTCCATTCCGTGAGAGGCGCGACCACGGCCGACGGACCCCGCTGGTACAGGGCCTGGCAGACGCTCTTCGGCTCGTAGCCCGCCTGCCGCGCGGTGCCCTCGTAGCAGGGCCAGCCGAGGTTCGCGCCGGCGCGCGCCACGTCGATCTCCTCCCACGTGCTCCACCCGACGTCGCCGAGGTAGGGCACCGAGGTCCCGGGGCGGAGGGTGAACCGGTAGGGGTTGCGCATCCCGTACGCCCAGACCTTCGAGCGGTTCGCGGTGGGGTCGCCCGTGAAGAACGGGTTGCCGGCGACGCCCTGGCCGGTCGTCGTGACGCGCAGCATCTTGCCCGCGAGGAGGTCCAGGTCCTGCGCCCGCAGGGCGTCGGTGTTGACGGTGTTGAAGCTCGCTCCGTCGCCGAGCGTGACGAACATCGTCCCGTCGGGCGCGAACCGGATGCCGCCGCCGGCGTGCGACAGCGAGTCGGCGGGGATGCAGTCGGCGCCTTTCGGCAGCAGGTTGCACGAGCCCGCGCCTATGCCGCCGCCCCCGACGAGGATCCTCTCGGTCGCAGGCGAGGCGGTGTCGCCGCTCGCGGTCAGGCGCGAGAGCACCGCGACCTTCGGCCCCTCGTAGCCGGCGGGGTCGTTCTCGTACGTGTAGAGGACGTAGACGTACCCGTTGCTCGCGAACGCGGGGTCGGGTGCGATCGCGAGAAGGCCTCGGTCCCAGTAGTCGTTGACGCGCGCGCTCAGGTCGAGGAAGGGCGCCGGCAGGAGCGAGCCGTTCTTCAGCACGCGCACGATCCCGTCCTGCTGCGCGATCAAGACGCGCCCGTCGGGCAGGGGGGCGAACGAGGTCGGGTTGACGAGGCCGCGCGCGACGCGGTCGAACGTGAAGGGGCCGGCGAACACCGTGTTGCCGGGGTAGCCCTCTTCGGGGCGCTCCGGCTGCGCGAGCGCGGCGGCGCGTCGGACCGGCGAGCGTTCGCCGCGCGCCGCCCACAGACAACCGCGCTCGGCGCGCCGCGCGCGGCGAGCCAGCCTCCTCAGCGCGTCGGTCTCGTGCCCCTCGCCCGTCGGACGGGCGAATCCGCGCTTCACCAGAACGCGCGCCAGGGAGCGACCGTCCGGCGTGTAGCCGTAGTAGAGCCGGCGCTCGCGCTCGTCGAACGCGAACCCGCGGCCCTCTCGCAGGTCGACGCCGCCGGCTACCAGCTCGCCGAGAGCGCCGGCCGCGGCCGCGCCGCAGCGTGTGTTGCCCGACGGGGCGTCGATGCCGATCAGGCCTACGCCGACGCGGTTGCCGCCGATCAGCGGCTCGATCGTGTCGCCGTCGATCGTCCGGACGTAGCCCTCGACGCGGACGTCGCCGCTCCCGTGCGGCGGCGGGCCGCCGGCCGGGACGCGCTGGACGCCGGTGCGGTCGATCCCGGCCGCGGCCGCTCCGCCGGAGACGAGTCCGGAGAGGAGGAGAGCGGCCGCGGAGAGCCCTGCCGTGGCCGCGCGTCGAAGCCGACGGGTTGCCATATCTTCCTGATCCTGCCAGCGTGGTGTTGGAGTTGAATCATCTTG
>DATADL010000258.1:0-4174 GCA_036258555.1 Actinomycetota bacterium
CGAGCCGTTTTGGTATCCTTTCCCGGCTTCCAAATCCAAGGAGATCGACTTGTACGCCATCATCCGCGCGGGCGGTAAGCAGCACAAGGTCGCCCCCGGCGACGTAATCGAGATCGAACGGGTCAAGGAGGGCTCGGACTCCGTCGAGTTCACGCCCCTGCTCGTGGTCGACGACGACGGCTCGCCGCGTTCCGACAAGGGCGACCTCTCCGCCGCGCGGGTCGTCGGCAAGGTCCTCGGCGAGACCAAGGGGGACAAGGTCGAAGTCAACAAGTTCCGCAACAAGACCGGCTACCGCCGGCACCGGGGCCACCGCCAGCGCTACACGACGATCCAGATCGGCGACATCAAGCTGGACGGCGGTGCGAAGCAGACGAAGAAGAAGGCCGCCGCCAAGGCGCCGGCCGCCGACGCGACTCCTACGACCGAAGAGGGGACCACCGATGGCGCATAAGAAGGGGGCATCGTCTTCCCGCAACGGGCGCGACTCCGAGGCCAAGCGGCTCGGCGTCAAGATGTTCGGCGGCCAGCAGGTGAAGCCCGGGATGATCCTCGTCAGGCAGCGCGGCACGCGCCTGCACCCCGGCCTCAACGTCGGCAAGGGCAGCGACGACACGCTGTTCGCGAAGGCGCCCGGCGTCGTGACATTCCACCGCCTCCGGGGCCGCCGCGTCGTAAGCGTCATCGGCGAGTAGCCCCGCGCCCCGCGTTAGACGCGCGGGCGTCGCACATGCGATGGCTTTCGTAGACGAAGCCACCATCCACGTATCCGGCGGAGCGGGTGGCAACGGCTCCGCGTCCTTCCACCGAGAGCCCTACAAGCCGAAGGGCGGTCCCGACGGCGGCGACGGAGGGACCGGCGGGAGCGTCGTGCTGCGCGCCGACACGTCCGTCGGAACGCTGCTGGAGCTCCGCGACCATCCGCACGTCAAGGCAACCCCAGGCGGGCACGGCATGAGCAAGCGCCGTCACGGCGCGAACGGCAAGGACCGCGTCGTGCTCGTCCCCCCCGGCACCGTCGCGTACGACGAGGACGGAGTGCTCGTGGCGGACCTCGCGCGTCCCGGCGACGAGCTCGTCGCGGCGGCCGGCGGCCGCGGGGGCCGCGGCAACGTTCAGTTCACGACGCCGACCCGCCGCGCTCCCGCGTTCGCCGAGAAGGGGGAGCCGGGCGAGCAACGCCGCCTGCGGTTGGAGCTCCGCCTGCTCGCCGACGTGGGCCTCGTCGGTTTCCCGAACGCGGGGAAGTCGACCTTGATCAGCCGGATCTCCGCGGCGAAGCCGAAGATCGCCGACTACCCCTTCACGACGCTGGCTCCGAACCTCGGCGTCGTCCCGGGCGACGAGAGCTTCGTCGTCGCCGACATCCCGGGCCTGGTCCCGGGCGCGAGCGAGGGCAAGGGCCTCGGCCACCGGTTCCTCAGACACGTCAGCCGCGCGGCGATCCTCCTGTTCCTCGTGGACCCTCTCGCGCAGGACCGCGACCCCTCGCGCGACGTCGACGTGCTCGCGTCCGAGCTCGAAGCGTTCGACCCCGACCTGGCGCGGCGCCCGCGGCTCGTCGTCGTGACCAAGGCGGACGCGGCCCCCGAGCAGGCCGCGGCCCTCGCCGCGGGTCACCCCGGTGCGCTCGTCATCTCCGCGGTGAGCGGCTCGGGCCTCGACGACCTCGTCGAGAGGGTGCGGACGCTCGTACGCGAGGCGCGGGCGGCCGCGCCGGCGCGCGTCGGCTACGTCAGACACGTGGTCAAGGAGAGCCCGCTCGAGGTGTCGCGCGAAGGCGGCGCCTGGCGCGTGCGCGGCCGCCGTGCCGAGCGCGCGGTCGCGACGACCGACATGGACAGCGAGGAGGCCGTCGAGCTGTTGCAGAGACGCCTCATCGGCATGGGCGTCGAACGCATGCTCGCAGCGGCCGGCGCCGTGAGGGGCGACGAGGTCCGGATCGGGGACGTGGCGTTCGAGTTCGAGCCCGAGGGGGCCGAGCCCGCATCGAGGGACGAGGGTGTCGAGACCTAGGATCGACGCCGGCGACCGCCTCGTCGTCAAGGTCGGCACGGCGTCGCTCGTCGACTCCCGGGGCGAGCCGGACGAGCGCCGGCTGAGGGCCCTCTGCGGGGGCCTCGCGCGGCTTCACCGCGCGGGCTCTCACCCCATCCTCGTGTCCTCCGGCGCGATCGCCGCGGGGCTCGGCCCGCTCGGCCTCGAGCGGCGCCCGTCCGACATCCCGTCGCTGCAGGCGGCCGCGGCGGTGGGGCAGCGCCTGTTGCTCGGCAGCTACGCGCAGCTGCTGGCTGCATCGGGCATCGTCGCCGCCCAGGTGCTGCTCACGCGCTACGACTTCATGCACCGCCAGCAGTATCTGAACGCGCGCAACACGATCGACCGCCTGCTCGCGCTGAAGGCGTTGCCGGTCGTGAACGAGAACGACACCGTCGCGGTCGACGAGATCAGGTTCGGCGACAACGACATGCTGGCCGCGCTCGTCGCGAACGTGGCGCACGCGCGGCTGCTGGTGCTGCTGACCAACGCGCGGGGCCTCCACACGACGGACCCGCGCCGCGACCCGAACGCTCCGGTGGTCGACGAGGTCGAACGGATCACGCCCGAGCTCGAGCGCGCCGCCGGCGGGCGGGGCTCCAACCTCGCGAGCGGCGGGATGGCGTCGAAGATCGCCGCGGCGTGGGTGGCGACGTTCTCGGGCGTCGCCGTGATCGTCGCCGATGCGTCGGAGCCGGACGTGCTGGGCCGGATCGCCCGCGGCGAACCGATCGGCACCTACTTCCACCCCAGGGCGGCGCGGGCTTCCGCCCGCCGTCTGTGGATCGCGTTCGCGCGGCCCCCGACCGGCACCGTCACCGTCGACGACGGCGCGCGAGCGGCGCTCGTGGCCGGCAAGCGCAGCCTGCTTCCGGCAGGCGTCACCGGCGTGTCGGGGCAGTTCGCGCCCGGCGACGCGGTGGACGTCCGAGACGTCTCGGGGGCGGTCTTCGCCCGCGGGTTGGTACGCTTCGCTGCCGCGGAGCTGGACGCCGCCCGCGGTCGCCCGACCGCCGAGTTCGAAGGGCGCGAGGTCATACATCGTGATCAACTCGTCGTGCTGGAGGACTGACCGATGAGCGTCCGCGCGATCTGCACGGCCGCCGCCGCGGCGGCTCCCGCGGTCGCCGCGCTGCCGGGCGAGGTCAAGGACAGGGCGTTGCTGGCGATGGCGGACGCGCTCCTGTCGTCGGAGGCCGAGCTCGTCGCGGCCAACGAGGGCGACGTCGACGAGGCGCGTGCCGGCGGGACCTCGGCGACGCTCGTCGACCGGCTCACGCTCACCCCGAGCCGGCTGCAGTCGATGGCCGCGGGGCTGCGCGCGGTCGCCGCGCAACCGGATCCGGTGGGCGAGGTCGTCGCGGGGTGGACGCGTCCGAACGGGCTGCTGATCGAGCAGGTGCGCGTGCCGCTCGGAGTCGTGGCCGTCATCTACGAGGCGCGCCCGAACGTGACCGCGGACGTCGCGGGGCTCTGCCTCAAGTCGGGCAACGCGTGCGTGCTCCGGGGGTCGTCGATCGCGCTGCGGTCGAACCAGGCGATCGTCGGCGTCCTGCGGGACGCGGCGGTCTCGGCCGGCGTCCCGGCCGACGCGGTCCAGCTCGTCCCCGACACGACGCGGGAGGGCGCCACCGAGCTGATGCAGGCCAAGGGCCTCGTCGACCTGCTCGTCCCGCGCGGGGGCCGGGCGCTGATCGAGAGCATCGAGGAGAACGCGACCGTCCCGTACATCGTCGACGGGGACGGCAACTGTCACGTCTACGTCGACCGCGCCGCCGATCCGGCGATGGCGACCGACATCGTCCTCAACGCGAAGACGCAGCGTCCGAGCGTGTGCAACGCCGCCGAGACGCTCCTCGTCCACGCGGAGCTCGCGAAGGAGTGGCTGCCCGAGACGCTCGACGCGCTGCGGGAGCGCGGCGTCGAGGTCCGCGGCGACGACGAGGTGCGCGCGCTCTGGCCGGACGCCGGGGCGGCGACGGACGAGGACTGGGCGACGGAGTACCTCGACTACAAGCTGGCCGTGCGCGTCGTGGGGTCGCTGGACGACGCGATCGAGCACGTCAACAGGTGGGGGACGTCGAACGCCGAGGCCATAGTGACCGACGACCTCGCGGCGGCGCGGCGGTTCACGGCC
>DATADL010000259.1:0-1985 GCA_036258555.1 Actinomycetota bacterium
AGCGACCAGTGCCTCGCCTCCGGGAAGTCCCTGGCCCGAGCGGCCCCCGCGTCTCGCACCTTCTCCTTCATCTCCTCGTTGCTCCGGTCGGGAAAGCCGCCGCACGTGTCGCCGTGGCCGGCCCAGCCCATCAGCCGCGCCCCCTGGTCGAACGCGAACTGTGCCGTCGTCGTCGCTCCTTCGAACGCGGCCGCGCCGCCTGCCGTCGCCTCGATCCAGTACTCGTCCGGATGCAGGCCCGTGGCGCGCTCGAACGCCGCCATGGTCTTCCGGTGGTATCTCCTGTCGGCGCACAGCTGGAGAAAGCCGAACACCCCGTCTCGTGGCATGCCCGAAGGTCTAGCACGGCCCCCGCATCCCCAAATAACCTTCGAATCGATCCGAGCTCTACCGAAGGAGGTCCGATGGGCGGCATACACAGCGGCAACTTCGACTCCGCCGACGAGACCCGCACGCCCGACAAGACGCGGGTCGACGTCGTCAAGATGGGCGAGACCACGGCGGCCCGCATGACCTTCGAGCCCGGCTGGCGCTGGTCCGAGTGCATCAAGCCCGTCGCCGGGACCGACAGCTGCCAGACCCGTCACGTCGGGGTCGTCGTATCGGGCCGCCTGCACGTCGTGCACGACGACGGGACAGAGGGCGAGGTCGGGCCCGGGGACGCCTACGTCGTCGAGCCCGGCCACGACGCGTGGGTCGTGGGCGACGAGGGCTTCGTCGCGTACGAGTTCGAAGCGCGCGCCGCGGCGGAATACGCGAAGGGGTCGTAGCACCTCACCGGAATAGCGGGTCCTACCCTGCGTTGCTCACAGAGGGACCACGAAAGGCGGGCGGTACTCTCGAGAGACCACCGACCCCGACTACGAAAGGAGCCACGGCATGGCGTACTCGCTTCCCGAGCTGCCGTACGACTACTCGGCCCTCGAGCCCCACATCGACGCGCAGACGATGGAGATCCACCACACGAAGCACCACCAGACCTACGTCGACAAGCTGAACGCGGCGATCGAGGGAACCGACCTCGCCGACCGCTACCCGAACGTAGACGACCTCCTCCGCAACTTCTCGAGCATCCCGTCCGACGTGCAGGGTGCCGTCCGCAACCACGGCGGCGGTCACTCGAACCACACGCTGTTCTGGCAGATCATGGGCCCGGACGGCGGCGGCGAGGCGTCCGGCGCGCTCGGCGCGGCCATCGACGAGAAGTTCGGCTCGTTCTCCGACTTCAAGGAGAAGTTCTCGGCCGCGGCCGTCGCGCACTTCGGCTCCGGCTGGGCATGGCTCGTGGTAGCCGACGGCGGGATCGACGTCGTCACGCTTCCGAACCAGGACTCGCCGCTGATGGAAGGCCGCACACCCATCCTCGGCATCGACGTCTGGGAGCACGCGTACTACCTGCGCTACCAGAACAAGAGGCCCGACTACGTCTCGGCCTGGTGGAACACGATCAACTGGGACGAGGTGAACAGGCGCTTCGAGGCCGCCAAGTAACGCGACGGACCAACCGAAGAGGGCCGGGGCAAGCCCCCGGCCTCTTCCGCGTCCGGAGGGAGGGGCCGAACGACGAAGGGGCCGGTCGCGAAGCCCGGCCCCTTTTCGTTGCAGGGCTTCAGGGCGTGCAGGAGCTCTTGCCCTTCGGAGGGATGCACGTGAACGTCACGCCGGAGTTGAACAGCGTGGAGTCGTAGAGCACGCGGGCGACGAACGGGCCGTACGCGTCGACGTCGCCGGCCGGAGAAGGAGCGGTTGCCGCGACGCTCGGCGATACCTGGACCATGAGGTTCTGCGTCGCGCGGACGTCGACGCCCTCGATGACGGCGTCCAGCCCCATCTGCCCGAAGGGGAGGTCGAGCGTGGTCTCGCCGGCGGGCTCGGGGTATTCGGCCGACCCGCTGAGGTTCGAGTCGCACAGGAGCCCGAACTTGTCCGTCCATATGCGGATGTCGACCTGCCCCGGCGTCGACAGGTACTGGAGCGAGACGGTG
>DATADL010000260.1:0-2904 GCA_036258555.1 Actinomycetota bacterium
CGTGACCGGGGACGTGCAGGGCGTGAACTTCCGCCAGGCGATCGCAGACAAGGCGAACGAGCAGGGCGTCACCGGCTGGGTGCGCAACTTGAACGACGGCCGCGTCGAGGCCGTCCTCGAGGGGCCGCGCGACGAGGTCTACCGGGTCGTGGGGCTGTGCCGGGCGGGGCCGAAGGGGGCCCGCGTGTCGGGGGTCCAGGTCGACCGCGAGCCGCCGAAGAACGAGAAGACGTTCAAGATCAAGTAGCCGTCTCCCGTGCCCGCGCGGTCCGGGGGCGCTCCGGCCGCCGGGTCGCTCCGCTCACGCGCAACCTTTAAGCCCTCGCTCCGGACACCGCCGCCTCCGGGCAGGCGAGGGCGCACGACTATTGGAAAGCTCTTGGGGCGTCGGATGGGGCGCTAGGAATGCCGGGGTCGGTTGGAGTGGCGCTGCTAGGTTGAGGGGCCATGTACGTCAAGGCCCTCCGGTTGTCCGGGTTCAAGTCGTTCGCCAATCCCACCGTGCTCGAGTTCGAGCGCGGCGTGAACGTGATCGTCGGCCCCAACGGGTCCGGCAAGTCCAACATCGCCGACGCCCTCACGTGGGTGCTCGGCTCCCAGGCCCCCACGACCCTCCGGGGGGCCTCGATGGAGGACGTGATCTTCGCCGGGTCCGCCGGACGCCCGCGCCTCGGGATCGCCGAGGTCGCCCTGACGCTCGACAACGCCTCGAGGACGCTGCCGCTCGACCTCTCCGAGGTCACGATCAGCCGTTCGACCGACCGGACCGGTGCGTCGGAGTACCGGATCAACGGGGCGCCGTGCCGGCTGCTCGACATCGCCGAGCTCCTGTCGGACACCGGCATCGGGCGCAGCATCCACACCGTCGTCGGCCAGGGACAGCTCGACGCCGTCCTGCAGGCCCGGCCCGAGGAGCGCCGGTCCTTCATCGAAGAGGCGGCCCAGATCGGGAAGTACCGCCGGCGCAAGGACCGGGCGCTGAAGAAGCTCGAGCGCGTCGAGGACAACCTCACGAGGCTCAACGACGTGCTGTCCGAGCTCCGGCGGGCGATCCGCCCGCTCAAGCGACAGGCGTCGGTCGCCGCGATGCACTCCGAGCTGGTCGCCGAGCACGTCGGGTTGCGGCAACGCCTGGCCGCGACCGAGATCCTGCGGCTCGAGGCCGACGAAGCCGGGCTCGACATGAGCGCGGAGGTGCGGCGGGCCGAGCTCCTCGGCGAGGAGCTGGACGCCGTCAGGGCGCGGCTCGAGACCGCGGCGTCGCAGAGGGCCGAGCTCGCCGAGGCCGCCGAGGAGGCGCGGTCGGTAGCGCACCGCATCCACCGCTCGTCCGACCGGCTGCGGGCCCTCGGGCGGCTCGCGGCGGAGCGGGCGGAGACCATCGGCGCCCGCCTTGCCGCCGAGACCGAGGAGGGCTACCGCGAACGGATCCGGCTGCTCCAGGGCGAGCGGTCCCGCTGGTCGGCCGAGTCCGAGGCGCTGTCCGGCGCGGCGGCGGAAGCGCGCGAGCGAGCGTCGGCTTCGGCGGCTGCGGCAGCGGACGCCGCCGAGAGAGCCGCGGCGGAGGAGACCATGCTCAGCGCCGCCCGCTCGGACGAGACCGCCGCGACGCAGGCTCTGGTGCGGGCCGAGGGCAGCGAGGCCGCCGGCCGGGCGACCCTGGGATCGGTCGAGGCTCGCGTCGACGCCGCGCGGGAACGGCGCGAGGTCGCGGAGCGCGAGCTGGCGGCCGACGCCGCGAAGGCGGCCCAGGCGGAGGAGGAGGTCAAGGGGCTCGAGCTCGAGCTCGACCGCGTGACAGAAGCGGCCGCAGCCGCCGAGATGGCGCTCGAGGAAGCGCGCGAGCGCGCCGACTCGCTCAAGACCTCGCTGGGGGCGACGCAGGCGGAGCGTGCCGCCGCGACGGCCCGCCTGAACGCGCTGCGCGAGGTCGAGGCGCTGTTCGCCGACTCGCCGCTGGTCCACCGCCTCGACCCGTTGCTCGAGGCTGCCGAGGCCACTGCCAGGATCGCGTCGGCGGGCGAGGAGGAGGCCGCCGCGATCCTGTCCGAGGCGGAGGCCGAGGCGGAGCGTCGCTGGGGCGAGGTCGCGCGCCAGGACGAGGAGCTGCGACGGCTCGACGCGCTGCTCTCCGCCGCTGCGGACCGGCTCGCCGGCAGGAGGCGGCGCCACGAGGCGCGTGAGGTCGAGCTCGCGGCCCTCGACGAAGAGCTGTCGCGGGCACGGGACGCGCTGGCGTCCGCCGAACGCGCCGCGACCGAGGAGCGTGCCGCGCTGCCGGAACGGCGCGCCGCCGTCGAGGTCGCGCGCGACCGGCGCGAGGCCGCGGAGCGGAGGCTGGTCGCGGCCCGGGACGCGGCCGCAAGCGCGGCGACTGCGGCGACCGAGCACGAGGTCGCAGCGCGCGGCGCCGAGGAGCGTGCGACCGCGGCGCGCCAGCGGCTAGTCGAGGCCGAGTCCGGCATCGCAGACGCGGAGCAGGCATTGGAGGGCCTCGAGGACCTTCGCGCGAGCCTCGACCGCAAGCGCCGCCGCGCGGAGCAGGTGGCGTTCGCTGCCACCGACGCCGCGGCGCGGGCGGCCGGGTGGGCCCGTGACGCCGACGCGCGCGCCGACCGGGCGCGCGAGCGGCAGCGCTCGGGCGAGACGCAGCTCGAGTCGTTGCGGGCGCGCGAGCGCGAGCTCGGCGGGAGTCTCGAGGAGGTCGCCCGCCGCCGCAACGCCGCCGAGGTCCGGCGCGCGGAGACGCGCGCACGTGCCGCCGCCGTGGCCGAGCGCGCTCTGGAGGAGTGGGGGCTCGCGGCCGGCGACCTGAGGGCGCTGGGCGGGCTCGACCCCGACGCCGAGGCCGGGGCGCGGACGCGGGTCGAGGAGCTCGACCGCCAGATGAAGCGGTTGGGGACG
>DATADL010000261.1:0-41879 GCA_036258555.1 Actinomycetota bacterium
GAACACCGTGGTCTACCGCCCGGCCGGCGACCACCACGGTCCGGACAGCTTCACCTTCCGCGCCAACGACGGCACGGTCAGTTCAACCGGTGCCGCCACCGCTTCCATCACGGTGACGCCCGTGAACGACGCGCCGGAGGCGTCCGCCGGATCGATCGACGTCGCGGGCGGCGCCGTCACCGGCTCGGTCGACCTGGCGACGCTCGCCGACGACACGGAGACCGCCGACGACGACCTCGTCTACGACGTCGTCTCGGGCCCGGCGAGCGGAGACGTCTCGATCACGGGCTCCACGCTGACGTACACGCGTACCGCCCCGGGGCGCACCCCGGACGAGCTCACCTTCGAGGTGACCGACGGCGGCGATCCCGACGACTGCGGCGCCGCCACCGCGACGTGTGCCGCCGCCCGGACGAGCGCCCCCGCGAGGATCGCGATCACGTTCGGCAACGCGGCCCCCACCGCGGCTGCGGCTGCGGCGACGACGGCCGAGGACACGCCTGCGACCCTGACGCTCGACGGCGGCGACCCCGACGGCGACGACCTCACGTACGTGATCACGTCGCTGCCGTCCGACGGCACGCTCCGTTCCGGCGGCAACGACGTCGGCCCGCTCCCGTTCGAGCTCCCCGGTCGCTCGGTCACGTATGTCCCCGACGCGAACTACAACGGCCCCGACTCGTTCGGGTTCCGTACGTCGGACGGCCGCCTCGACTCGGTCGCGGCGACGGTCTCCGTGACGGTGACGCCCGACAACGACCGTCCCGCGGCGGACGAAGGCGGCATGACGGTGTCGTCCGGCTCGTCCACGTCGCAGCTCGACCTCGCGACGCTGGCCGCCGACGTCGAGACCGCCGACGCCGACCTGACCTACGAGATCGTCACGCCTCCGGTGAAGGGCGACGCCGTGCTGAACGGCTCGACCGTCACCTACACGCGAACGTCTCCGGGCCGCGACGCCGACGAGCTGACGTTCAAGGTCACCGACCGCGGGGACCCCGACGACTGCGGGACTCCGGACGCGGGCTGCGCCGCCGCACGCGAGAGCGACGCCGCGCGGGTCTCGGTGGCGTTCGACTACACGCGGCCGGCCGCCGACGCGCAGTCGCTCACGACGCCGGAGGACACGCCGCTGACGGTGGCGCTCACCGGCACGTCCCCGAGCGACCCCGGATCGCCCTTCGAGGTGAGGACGCTGCCCGAGCACGGTTCGCTCCTGCAGGGGCAGACAGAGCTGGGGACCGTTCCGTTCGAGCTCGCCGGCGCGGGCGTCGTCTACGTCCCCGATCCCGACTACTCCGGCCCCGACTCGTTCACGTTCGTCAAGACCGGGTTCCAGGACTCGGCTCCGGCCGAGGTCGACGTGACGGTCGGGCCGGTCAACGACGTGCCCGTCGCGCGCGACGCCTCCGTGGACGCTCCTCCCGGGACCGCGACTCCGGTGACGCTCGAGGCCGGCGACGTCGACGACCTCGAGCTCGACTTCCGCGTGGTCGACGCGCCGCGCAACGGAACGCTCGGCCCCCTCGTGGTGCAGTGCACCCCGGCAGGGGCCGGCACGTCGTGCCGCGCGACCCTCGACTACACGCCGTCCGACGGCTACGCGGGGCCCGATGCCTTCAGGTTCGTCGCGGGCGACGGGACCGACTTCTCGCCGAAGGCCACGGTCTCCGTGAACGTGCCCGAGGCCCCCGCGCCCGGCGGCAACCCGGGCGGGGGCAACCCCGGCGGCGGTGGCGGCGTGATTCCTTCGCCGGCTCCTTCACCGACCGCGACGCCGACACCGGCTCCGAGCGCGAGCCCTACTCCGAGCGCGAGCCCGACCCCGACGCCGTCGGCCGACCCCGATCCGACGCCCAGCCCGACGCAGTCTCCCGACCCCGAGGAGCCGTGTGGCGCTCCGATCGAGGTCGAGGCGAACGGCGACCCGATCGTCGGCACGCCCTGCGGTGAGCTCATCACGGTCCACGCCGACGTCCCCGCGACGGTCGAGGCGCTCGGCGGCAACGACACGATCTTCGTGTTCGGCTCGGGCGAGGTCCACGTCTCCGCCGGCGACGGCGACGACGAGGTCTCGTGCCTCGAGGCCCCGGCGACCGTGCTCGGTGGAGCCGGGAACGACGCGATCGAGTGCGGCGCCGGCAACGACGTCGTGCGGGGCGGGCCGGGCGCGGACGCGATCGCCGCGGGCGAGGGGGACGACCGCGTCTCCGGCGGGAACGGCCACGACCGCATCGACGGAGGCGGCGGCGACGACTCGATCATCGGGGGCCGCGGCCGGGACGACCTCTTCGGCGGCGGCGGCGACGACGTGCTCAAGGGCCAGGCGAAGGTCGACGTGATCCGCGCCGGCGCCGGCGACGACCTGTTGCGAGGCGCGCGCGGCGACGACGTCGAGTACGGCGGCAAGGGCGCCGACCGCGTGCAGGCCGGCCCCGGCGACGACCGCATCTGGGGTGGCCGCGGTTCCGACAGGCTCCAGGGCAACGACGGCGCGGACCACATCCAGGGCGGCGGTGGCGACGACTTCGTCCGCGGGCGCGCCGGTGACGACGTGCTGATGGGCCGCGGGGGGAACGACGTCCTGCGCGGCGGTCCCGGCGACGACGTGCTCCGGGGCGTGGGAGGCGACGACGAGCTGCAGTCGGGGTCGGGAAGGAACGACGTCGACGGCGGACTCGGCATCGACACCTGCGTGACGGCCGCCCGCGGCAACGTGTGGGCCGGCTGCGAGCGTCTCGTGAAGCGGAGGTTCCACTAGGGTCTCGCGCCATGCCCCGACCGCCGGTCCAGCGCGTCCACCAGCCGCGCTGGCTGCTGAAGGTACTCAACCCGCTCGTGCGGTGGCGGCTGCGCCGGCGGGCGCGCGGCGAGGCGTCGCGCAGGTTGATGCTCCTGCACGTCACCGGGCGCAGGACGGGCCGCTCCTACGACGTGCCCGTAACGCGCCACGTCCTGGACGGGCGGCCGTGCGCGTTCACCGACGCCTCCTGGAGACACAACCTGCGCGGCGGAGCCGAGATCGATGTCACGATCGACGGCAAGAGGAGGCCCGCGAGGGCCGAGCTCGAGGAGGATCCCGGACGGGTGGCGCGCGCTCTCCTCGACCGGATCGAGGACGTGGGGGTCGCGGAGGCAGCGCGGACGATCGGGCTGCGCGTGAGCGTCGCTCGCAACCCGACCCTGCACGAGCTGCGCGACATGGTGGTGGCGTCGGGGCTGTCAGTCGTCTACGTCGACGTCGAGACCTAGCGCCCCCGCTTCGCCGTCCGCGCACGCTCGGCGCGGTCGAGGACGACCTTGCGCAGCCTGACCGTTCTCGGCGTCACCTCGGCGCACTCGTCCTCGCGGATGAACTCGAGGGCCTGCTCGAGCGACATCTCCTTGTGCGGGACGAGGCGCACGAGCTCCTCGCCCGTCGCCGACCGCATGTTCGTGAGCTTCTTCTCCCTGGTCGGATTGACGTCCATGTCCTCGCCGCGCGTGTTCTCCCCGACGATCATCCCCTCGTAGACCTCGATGCCCGGCGGGACGAACATCGTGCCGCGGTCCTGCAGGTTCAACAGCGCGTAGGAGGTGGTGGCCCCGCGCCGGTCGGCCACGAGGCTCCCGGTCGGCCTCGTCCGGAGGTCCCCGTGCCACGGCTCGTACCGGTCGAAGACGTGGTGGAGCAGCCCGGTCCCCCGCGTCTCGGTGAGGAACTCGGTGCGGAAGCCGATGAGCCCCCGGGCCGGCACGAGGTACTCCATGCGGACCCACCCCGTGCCGTGGTTGACCATGTTCTCGAGGCGTCCCTTGCGCAGCGCGAGCATCTGGGTGACGACGCCCATGAAGTCCTCCGGCACGTCGATGGTCAGCCGCTCCACCGGCTCGCACAGCTTCCCGTCGACCTCTCGCGTGACGACCTGTGGCTTCCCGACCGTCAGCTCGAAGCCCTCGCGCCTCATCATCTCGACGAGGACGGCGAGCTGCAGCTCTCCCCTGCCCTGCACCTCCCACGCGTCCGGGCGCTCGGTCTCGAGGAGGCGGATGGAGACGTTGCCGACGAGCTCCGCGTCGAGCCGGTTCTTCACGAGACGCGCGGTGAGCTTGTCGCCGTCCTGCCCCGACAGCGGAGACGTGTTGATCCCGATCGTCATCGACAGGCTCGGGTCGTCGAAGTGGCTGACCGGGAGCGGGCGCGGGTCGTCGGGGTCCGAGAGCGTCTCGCCGATAGTGACCTCCGCGAGCCCGGCGATCGCGATGATCTCGCCGGGTCCGGCCTCGCTCGCGTCGACGCGGTCGAGAGCCTCGGTGACGTAGAGCTCGGTGATCTTCACGCGCTCGATCGTCTCGTCGGCGCGGCACCACGCGACCTGCGTGCCGCGGCGGATCGACCCGTGGAACACGCGGCACAGCGCGAGACGGCCGACGTACGGAGACGCGTCGAGGTTCGTGACGAGGGCCTGCAGGGGGTGGCCCTCCTCGTAGGAGGGGGCCGGGATGTGCTCGAGCAGGAGCTCGAACAGCGGCTTCAGGTCGCTGCCGCCCGCCTCCGGATCGGTCGACGCCCAACCGGCCTTCGCGTTGCAGTACACGATGGGGAAGTCGATCTGGCTCTCGTCCGCGTCGAGGTCCAGGAAGAGCTCGTACACCTCGTTGACGACGTCGGCGATGCGAGCGTCGGGTCTGTCGACCTTGTTGACGACGAGGATCACGGGCAGGCGTCCTTCGAGGGCCTTGCGGAGGACGAAGCGCGTCTGAGGGAGCGGACCCTCGCTCGCGTCCACGAGCAGCAGGACGCCGTCGACCATCGTGAGGCCGCGCTCGACCTCGCCGCCGAAGTCCGCGTGGCCGGGGGTGTCGACGATGTTGATCTTGACGTCGCCGTAGCGGACCGCGGTGTTCTTGGCGAGGATCGTGATGCCCTTCTCGCGCTCGAGGTCCATCGAGTCCATCACGCGGTCGGCGACGTCCTGGTTGCTGCGGAACGCGCCGGACTGCCAGAGCATCGCGTCGACGAGCGTCGTCTTGCCGTGATCGACATGGGCGACGATCGCGACGTTGCGGAGGTCGTCGCGCCGGGTCATGCAATCAGTGTAGGCGGGACCTGCGCTCGTCGGCGCCGGCGACTAGAGAACGCCTACGTCAAAGCTGCGGCCTTCGAGGCCCTCTCCCGAACCGCGCGTTCCGCCTTCGAGTGCAGGCGTCTCGAACTCGAAGAGGTTGTAGGTCACGTCGGTGACCTTCGCGCCCGCCGCGTACCAGGAGCCGAGTCCCCACTCTCCCTGCCCGAAGGTCGCGCCTATCAAGAACATCTGCGTGAAGGGATAGGGAGTCACGACTCCATACGTCACCAGGAAGTTGGTGCCTGCAGGACATCCCGGTGCGAAGCCCACCGGCGCGGCCGGCGGCGCGCCTTCGTAGACGCAGTGCCCGATCATCCCTTGGGTGTAGAAGTCGCTGTGGAGCCTCATGAACCCTGCGACGAAGGACGCCCGCCCCTCGACCGTGACCGGCTCACCGGCGGAGTAGACCGCGCTCGCCACGCCGTCGTCGAAGGTCGCTTCGAGGGACCTGACGCTCGGCGGGGACGGACGCCGCGGTCGGAACTCTGCCGACCCCCGTAGCCCGGGCAGCGCGAGCCGTGCGACGACCGGAGCACCGTCGGCTATCAGGTGGAGCGTGTAGCGCCCGGCCGGAAGCTCGAGCCGGGTCCCTTCGTCGTTTGTCTCTCCTTCCCAGAAGACGACGCCCACGCGCTCGTCCTTGGGTGACGCGCACGCACTTTTCACGCAGCTCCCGAGCACGACCGCGCCGAAGGTGGGGACGACGTCTCCATGCATCGCCGTCGCGACGAGCGCGAACCCCGCCGCGCGGCCGTCCTCCACGACGTCGACGATCTGCCGGATCGAGTCGTCGAGAGGAACGACGACGGGAGCCGGGAGCACGACGGCGAGCGAAGCCGAGGAGGCGCCCCGGATGGTGTTCGAGCCCGCGAGTCTGGGCCGGGCGGATGCGGAGACGGGCGACACGCCGAGCCCGGCGACGAGGACCGCAGCGAACACGCAGAAGCTCCGAGGACCTCGGAGGCTCTTGGTCATAGTCATGGGTTCGCTTTTCAGCGAGTCAACTCCTGCGGATCCGCCCGGTCGCGTGGCGGGGCGGAGACACCTCCACCCCGCCACCCCGGGACCTTGATCAGCGCCGCGGCCGCGGCGGCGGATACGAAGGAGGGGCGGATTCGCGCGCAGACAGTCTGCACGACGGTCGCGGCTACCTGGCTGTTCGGGCTGAGCCGGTCTGCTCCGTACACTCGGACCTCCCCTACGAACGACAAGTGAGCACGCATGAGTGACGACGAACGGATGGACGTCCCGAAGGTCCTCGACTTGCTGGAAGTCGCGATCCCGTTGCAGATGAGGTCGACGCTGCAGCTGACGTGGCTCGCCGGCAGCGCGGTCGGCGTCGAGTTCCAGTCGATCGCCGTCAAGTTCGAGGAGTTCTCCCAGGCCGAGCTGCACGACACGCGGCGTCTGATGGAGAAGATGACGGCGCTCGGCGGGACGCCTCCGACCGGCGTCGCTCCGCTCGAAGCGATCCCGTCGTCGGTGGACGGGGTGAAGCGGCTGATCGAGCTGGAGCAAGAATCGCTGGACGCGCTGCACGCGATCATCCCGGCGACGGGTCAGGAGGCGAGGTCGGAGGCCCTGGAGCACCTGCTGGAGCACGTGATCATGCGCAAGCAGCACCAGGTGGACTTCCTGCTGCGGGTGACCCGCACGGCCTGAAGGTCGGGTCTCGGCCCTCTCGGAGGAAACCGGCCCCCAGGGGCGAACAGGGCACCTAGCCCCTCCCCCCGCCTAGGAGGTCCTTTCTCTATGCCCGACCTGTGGAAGAGCGCGCCGGGGTCACCGCGCGCCGCTCGATCTGTCGCCAGGAAGCTCGCCGGCTCGTTCCTCGTCGGCGCCATGTCGATCGGCCTCGCCTGGGCCGGCCAGGGCCTAGTCCCCGTATCGGCCGACCGCCCCCTCGAAGACACCGCCGGCAAGGCCGTGCCCGCGGCTCGCCAGGCCCCCGAGGGCGACTCGTTCGCCGCCGGCGACACCCCGCAGCTCGACCTCTCGTCCGGCCAGCTCCTCGCCGGCGCCGCGAAGGTCTCGCTCGAGCCGGACCCCGCCGGGTACGGCGGCACGTGGGAGACCGACTACGACAAGTGCGCCAACCTCGCGCCGAACCAGACCGGGGTCCAGGAAGGCCTCATGCACGTCGCGGACCTGCGCGTGCGCTGGGCCGAGAACTCCAACTGCATCTTCATGGGCGGCTACGGCATCGGCCCCATGAACCCGATCGTCGAGTGGGACGACGAGTACGGCCTGTGGTCGCGCTCGGTCGCGATGAGCGACGGGACCGACACCGTCGTCCTCACGCTGATCGACGCGGTGTACTGGGAAGCCCACTACAACAACATGTGCGACGGCTGCGGGTTCATCGAGCTCGCGGACCAGCTGGCCGCGGAGACGGGGCTGAAGCCCGAGAGCTTCATCTTCGCGTCGACGCACAGCCACACCTCGCCGGACTTCATCGGCGGTTGGGGCGGCGTCCCGACGTGGTACATGCAGCAGGCGACGGACTCGCTCGTGGCGTCGAGCAAGCAGGCCGTCGCGTCGATGGAACCCGCGGTGCTCGAGGCCGGCGAGGTGGTCGCGCGCCAGTTCAACGGCGAGCGCCGCGACTTCTACCGCTCCGCCGAGGACGACGGCTTCTCGTGGTTCCGCCTCGTCGACGCGGACAACCAGCCGAGCCCCGAGGTCTGCACCACGCCGGCGCCGGCCGAGACGCCGCGCCCCGGCTTCAACCCCAAGCCGACGCCGACGCCCACTCCCGTGTGCACGCCGCCGAACCCCGGCCAGGCGATCGCGACCGTGGGCGCCTACGCCGCGCACCCCGTGACCGCGGACGAGTCGAGCGGGACCGCCGACGCGGACTTCCCCGCCGTGTTCGCGAAGCGCGTCGAGGAGCGCTTCGGCGGCATCGGCATGTTCCTCCAGACCGGCCTCGGCAACATGTCCCCGCGCGGGAACAAGGTCGAGATGGGCAACGGGCTCGCCGGCCTCGTCCCTGCGATCGGCGGAGGCACGAAGGTCGCCAACCCCGACGTGCGCGTCGGCCGCACCTTCTGGGACCAGCCGGTCACGAACGTCCCGCTCGGGTCGCTCGGCGTCGGCGGGTTCTTCGACCGCAAGTTCAACCAGGCGCCCGCGACCGTCGCCGAGGGCAAGGGAGCCGAGAACAAGAAGTGCCGTTCGGCCTCGCCCGTCTCGGTCCGCACGTCCGTCAGCGCCGCCAAGGTCGGCTCGCTGTGGATCACCGGCGGACCGGGTGAGCTCTTCTCCAACCTCACGAACACGATCGAAGAGCGCAACCCGGGTGGGGTCACGCTCGCGCTCGGCCTCGTGAACGACGGGCTCGGCTACATCGTGCAGAGCTTCGAGACCGACCACGTCGGCCGGCAGGGCGTCGGGTTCGCCGGCAGCGCCGGGCCGGTCGGGCTCGCGGAGTACGAGGACGCGTACTCGATCGACCACTGCTTCGGCGACGCGGTCCTCGAGAACACCATCCGGCTGCTGGGCTCGCTCAACTAGCCGATGCGGCGCGCGGCCCCCGCGATAGCGGCATCGCTACTGGCGGCAACTCTCGCCGGGCCGGCCGGTCCCGCCCGCCCGGCGAGCGCCGCGCGGGCGTGCGACTGGCTCGCGGGCGACCTCCACGTGCACACGACGTACTCGCACGACTCGTACGGTGGCCCCTCCGACGACAACACCGGGCCCGAAGAGGCCTACACGCTCGGGCACCCCGTGGCGAGCCAGTTCGCGGTCGCGTCGGCGCGGGGGCTCGACTTCGTCGCGATCACCGACCACAACGACGTGAGGTCGCAGTCCGAC
This sequence comes from Actinomycetota bacterium, assembly GCA_036258555.1. Classification (GTDB taxonomy): domain Bacteria; phylum Actinomycetota; class CADDZG01; order CADDZG01; family WHSQ01; genus JALZEG01. Next base: position 8,925 of record DATADL010000261.1, read on the forward strand.
GCCTCGTTCGGCAGCGGCGGCGTCATCGGCGTCCCGGGCTACGAGGCCTCCTACCGCGGGCACGCGCAGATGCTCGGCGCGCAGCGCGTCTACGAGGGTCCCGACGCGACCGCGGCCGACGTGCAGGCGCTCGCCGACGCCTTGCGCGCCGACGGTGGCGCCTTCCAGATCAACCATCCCGCCGAAGGCTCGACGGACTTCCCGCACGACCGGGACTGGTCGTACGGCCACGCGGTCGTGCCGGACACGGTCGAGGTGTGGAACATCTCGCGGCTGTGGCAGCCCCCGCTCCCGTCGGCCTCTTCGAACGACGACGCGATCCGGTTCTGGGAGGGATTCCTCGACGCAGGTCACGCGGTCGCGGCGACCGGGGGCAGCGACAACCACTACCTCGCGACGACGCCGGTGCAGGGCGTCGGGCAGCCGACGACGTGGGTGTGCGCGACCGACGCCTCGGTCGCCGGCGTCCTCGACGGCTTGCGCGGAGGCAGGACCTTCGTGTCGCACCAGCCGCCCGCGCACGGGGGGCCGCGCGTCTTCCTCGAGGGCGACGCCGACCGCGACGGCGTCTACGAGTCGATCGTCGGCGACGAGATCCCACCGGGCTCGCCTCTGCAGGTGAGGGTCGAGGGCGCGCCCGGCGCGCTGCTGCAACCGGTCGGGACCGGCGGGCGCCCCCTGGGCGACCCCGTCGTCGTGGCCGGTCCGTCGTTCGTCCACGAGCTGACGCCCGAGCAAGCCGTCACCTGGGTGCGGGCCGAGGTCTACGAGCCCGACGGCGCCGGCGAGAGGGCGGCCGCGTGCGACGGGGTCTTCGGCGGCGAGACCACCTACTGCCGCAACGACCTCGCGGTGCTCGCGCTGACGTCCGCGATCTTCCTCGCGGAGCCCGTCGATACAGCGACGACCCTCGTATACGACGGACCGGCGAGCGGGAAGGTCGGGTCGACCGTGACGTTCGCCGCGAGGCTGACGGGCGCCGACGGCCCGGTCGCCGGGGCCGCGGTGACGTTCACGTTCCGCGGCGAGGCGCTCACGGCGACGACGGACTCCGAGGGGACGGCCCGCGCGGCGACGAAGCTCGCGGGCCCGCCGGGTCGATACGCGCTGACGGCGGAGTTCGGCGGGACCGAGGCGCACGACCCGAGCAGCTGGGCCGGGACCTTCACGATCACGACCCGGTAGTCAAGACCTGCCCGTTCGCGGCCGCCTCGCCCGCCGGCGCGCCCTCTTCGGAAGCTTCGCCGTCCGACCCGGGCTCGTCGGGGGGCTCCTCGAGCCAGTCGTGATCCTTGAAGGCGGCGACGTGCGCGAGGTTCACCGCCCCCTCCAGGGACCGAAGGATCATCTCCATCCGGGCCTTCGCGGCCTCGGGGGTGTCCTCCTTCAGCGCGTGCTGGATCTTCTCGACGAACGCGTCGTCGCCGGAGAGCCTCTCCCACGCCCTCTGCAGATCCGTCGCGCCGCGTATCCCGAGGTCGTGGAACCTCTCCCAGGTGGTGTCTGTCCCCTCCTCGTGCGGCAGGTGGAGATGCAGGAACGCCTGGTCGATCCAGTCCATGAGGCGGGCTACCGGCACGCGCGTCCTGAGCATGAGCTCGACGAGGTTCGCCGACGCGAGGTTCTGGATGTCCTCGATGCCCTCCTCCAGGAGACGCGCCTCGTACCAGTAGCTCAGCCCGTCGATGTCGCTGAGCGGGTGAGCGGTCTCGAGGCTGGGGATCTTGTCCCGCAACGGTTGCTCGACCAACATCCGGATGACCTGCAGTCCCAGGTGCGGGAAGACCCCGATGAAGAACGCGACCGCCCTGTAGTCGCCGTTGATGCCGTCCCACAGCTGCGCGACGGCCGTCACGATCACCGCGACGAAGACGATCCGGGCGCAGGCGGAGATGTACGCGACGGTCTTCAGGTCTTCGCGGTAGTAGCGGCGCAAGAGGTCCTGGATGATGAAGAAGTAGCTGCCGAAGAACCCGAACTGCAGCGCGTCGTAGGGCAACGCGATCGCGGTCGACTCGGCCCCCCGACCGAACATGTCCAACGGCTCGGGCTGTAGCACGAGCATCCACGCAAGGCACAGGAGCAGGGTCGCGAACAACACCGGCGAGAACGTCTCGGTCTTGTCCCTCAGGCGTCCACTTCGGCCGTAGACCTTCTCGTAGGTGCTGACGGCGCTCCGGCCGTAGACCCCCTCGAACTTGCGCCGGTAGAGGTTGTCCTTGCTCGCGGTCCCGAGCGTTCCGTGCGCGGCCTGCCAGGGTTTGAAGTAGCTCGTGTGCTCCGGGGGCGCGGGGAGGTTCTCGAGCTTGTCGATCCGCAGCCGGAAGAGGTTCAGCACGTACTCGTCGTAGAGGCTGACGCCCTTGTTCCGGATGAACTGCAAGTAGATCCAGCCCGGCAGGAACGCCATGATCGCCGCGGCGAAGACCTTGAGCGCGAAGACGCGGGCCTCGCCGGTGAGGAGGACGGCCGGGGCGGCGACCGCCAGGACCGCGCCGACGAGCAGGACCCACAGCAGCGTCTGCCTCGCCCACGGCCTCGGCTCCTGCGAGCTTTCGCCGGTCCGCTCCGCCTGTCGCGATCGCGAGCTCATCCCCACCACCTCCGTCCCAGGTCAGGTAACTTCGGGTCGACGAGGAAGTCAACCCGGTTGGACGATTTCGTCCCTCGGCGTGATTAGGGCTCTGACCTGGGGAATGATGGTCCCGTGAGTCGTGCCGGAGTGCTCCGCTTAGTCACGGGCCTGGTCGCGTTCGGGCTCGTTCTGTTCCCGGCCCCCGTGACCGCCGAGATCGACAAGTCCGACAACGTCCGTCGCACCCGCTCGTTCGTCTACGAGGGCGTCGTCTATCCGCCGCAAGCCGGCGACGACTACTTCAAGGGCGGCACGGACATCGCCTTCAAGGGCCGCTTCATCTATGCGATGCAGCAGGGCGTCGACGGCGGGGTCCACATCATCAAACGGACACGCACCAAGCGCGGCCACGTCGAGGTCGGCTTCGTGCCGTGCCCGGGCGAGCAGAACGACGTCGAGGTCGTCAAGCGGGGCCTGATCGCGATCGGCTACCACACGTCGACGTGCAACGTCACCGGCGGAGGGATCCGCCTGATCGACGTCTCCAACCCGCGCAGGCCCGACTACCTCGGCAGCGTCTCGTTCGACGGGGGCACGCACACGTTGACGAAGTATCCCGGCAAGCCCTTGATCTACTCGTCGCCCAACGGGCTCGGCAACATCCGCGGGATCGAGCAGATCATCGACGTGTCCAACCCCGACAAGCCGAAGGTCGTCGCGAGCTACGCGAACCGCGCGAACGCGTGTCACGACCTCACGTTCTACTTCGACGACGACAAGAAGCTCGCGTTCTGCCCGGGCTCGGACCGCACGGAGATCTGGGACGTGTCCGAGCCTCTCGAGCCGAACCCCATCGGCGAGATCGTGAACCCGTCGATCTTCTATCACCACTCGGCGGTGGCGACCCACGACGGCAAGTACCTCGTCATAGGCGACGAGAACACCGAAGCCGACGAGTGCGAGGGAGGCACGACCGGCGCGCTGTGGGTCTACGACATCACGGAGCCGACCGTCCCGACGTTCGTGAGCTACTTCGGCATCGGCCGGGGGCAGGCCCCGGGGAGCGCGGGCTCGGACCGCGAGAGCTACTGCACGGCGCACCTCTACAACTTCATCCCCGGCACGTACGTCCTGGTGGCGTCGTGGTACGCGGCGGGGATGAACGTCATCGACTTCAGCGACCCCGCGGCCCCCGTCGAGATCGGTCACTTCTTCGGCTCGGGCGACGACTACGCGAACTACTGGTCGGCGTACTGGCACAAGGGCCGGATCTACGCGAACGACCGCACGCGGGGCCTCGACGTGTTACGCCCGACCAAGGACCTCGTCCCCCGGTAGACGCCGCGCGCCCGCTCGCTCTGTAGAGTGCAGCGGCGATGAGCACGGCACGTGGCGGTATCCGCGCGGAAGGCCTCCGCAAGTCCTTCGGGAAGGTCGAAGCGCTCGCGGGACTCGACCTCGAGGTGCAAGAGGGCCGCGTCCTCGGGCTGCTCGGCCCCAACGGCGCCGGCAAGACCACGGCCGTGCGCATCCTCACGACCTTGATCAGGCCTGATGCCGGCCGCGCCGAGGTCGCGGGGCTCGACGTCGTCGCGCAGGCCGACGAGCTCCGCTCGCAGATCGGGCTCGCAGGGCAGTACGCGGCCGTCGACGAGTACCTCACGGGCTTCGAGAACCTGGAGATGGTCGGCCGCCTCTACCACCTCCCCAAGCCGATCGCGCGTCGCCGCGCGCAGGAGCTCCTCGAGCGCTTCGACCTCGTCGACGCGGCCAACCGGCCGGCGAAGACGTATTCGGGCGGCATGCGGCGCCGGCTCGATCTCGCCGCGAGCCTCATCGTCGCTCCCCCGGTCATGTTCCTCGACGAGCCGACGACGGGCCTCGACCCTCGCAGCCGGCTCTCGATGTGGGACGTGATCGAAGAGCTCGTCGCCGGCGGTACCACCGTGCTCCTCACGACGCAGTACCTCGAGGAAGCGGACCGTCTCGCCGACGAGATCGCGGTGATCGACCACGGGCGCACGATCGCGAAGGGCACGTCCGACGAGCTCAAGGCGCAGGTGGGCGGCGAGAGGCTCGAGGTGACCGTTCGGAACGCCGACGACCTCGACCGCGCCCTGTCGGTGCTGACGCCGTTCGGCTCGGAGATGCGGTCGGAGGCGGAGCTGCGCCGCGCGTCCATCGCGATCGCGAACGCGGCCGGCCTGCTGCCCAAGGTCATCCGTGAGCTCGACGGCGCCGGGATCGAGCTCGAGGACCTGGGCCTCCGCAAGCCGACCCTCGACGACGTGTTCCTTACCCTGACCGGACGCACCGCCGAAGAGACCGCGGAGGACCCGCCGGCATGAGCACCGCGCCGCTGACCGCCGCAGAGCTCCGGCCGCGCGGCGGGAGCCGCCTCTACTGGGCGATCGCCGACGCCGCGGTGCTGGCGCGCCGGCACCTGATCGAGATCCCGCGCATCCCCGAGCTCCTCGTGTTCGCCACCGTCCAGCCGGTGATGCTCGTGCTGCTCTTCCGCTACGTCTTCGGGGGGGCCATCGACACGGGCGACGTGTCCTACGTCAACTACCTGATGGCCGGGATCTTCGTGCAGACGGTCGCGTTCGGAGCCGTCGCGACCGGGATCGGCCTCGCGGCCGACCTCCAGAGCGGCCTGATCGACCGCTTCCGCTCGCTTCCGATGTCGCGCTCGGCGGTGCTGACCGGCCGCACCGTCGCCGACCTCGTCCGCAACCTGTTCGTGGTCGTGATCATGCTCGTCGTCGGCGTCCTCGTCGGGTTCAGGTCCGGCGCGTCGGCGGTCGACTGGGCCGGGGCCATCGGGCTGCTCCTGCTGCTCAGCTTCGCGTTCTCCTGGATCGGCGCGACGGTCGGCCTGCTCGTTCGCAGCGTCGAAGCGGCCCAGTCGGGGGGCTTCATCTGGCTCTTCCCGCTGACGTTCGCGAGCAGCGCGTTCGTGAGGCCGGAGACGATGCCGGGCTGGCTGCAGACGTTCGCCGAGAACCAACCGTTCTCCGTGATCGTGAACGCGGTGCGCGCGCTGTTCCTGGAGCGTCCGCTGGGGTCGGACGGATGGGTCGCGCTGGCGTGGCTGTTGGGACTCCTTGCCGTGTTCGCGCCGCTGTCGGTCCGCCTCTACGAGAAGAGGACGTCGCACTAGTAGAGGGCTGTGGCTCCCGCTATCGCCGCGAGGTTCGCCAGGCTCGTGGCCGCGTCTTCGCCCGGCGGAGCCGCATATCGGACGACGATCACGTCCGACCGCGTCATCCACCATGCGCTCGAACGCTCGGCGCCCCGGCGCTCCTCCAAGACGATCAACCCGGGACGGCCCCGTGCGGCGAGCGGGGCGGCCCCGAAGTCACACACCCGCCGCACGACGTGGTCCGCGATGGCCGCGGCGGCGTCCTTCCGGGCGAGGAAGCGGAATGCGTACACGTCGAAGCCGCCCTCTCCCTCGGGCCGGAACGAAGCCACGTGTCCGTCGACGGCTCCCGCGACGAATTCGACTTCGGTGGCGCCGTCCACGGCGCGGGCCCCGGCTCGGTCGTAGCCCGGCAGCGGAGAACGTGCCGGCAGGTAACCGGCCAACCGGTCCCCTCCCCCGGGAGAGGTGCCCTCCAGCGCGCGGTCGCGCACGGACTCGGCACCGTCGGGTGCGCACAGAGGCGCGGCCTCGGTGCGCTCGAGGTCCAGAGCGGCGGCGGCCACGGCGGGCGTCGGCCGCGCCGAGGGCGCGCCGGTCTGCAGCCGCCAGCCGAACGCGCCCCCGGCCGACAGCAGCACGAAGGCGACGGCGAGCGCGAGCGGGCTCGGAAGCCGCAGGCGGGCGCGCTCCGCGAGCGCGGGCGATCTGTCCACCCCATTCCTTCGGAAGCCGGTGCCGGGCCTTGAGCAGAGCGACCCCAGGCGGCTCGGGGCCCCGGGCGTCGGAGGAAGCAACCGCGGCCCAGGCCGCATATCGTCGGAGGGCGGATCGTCGACCGGACCGGAGGCACGGATGGGACCCACACGCCGTACGTCGATTGCGCTGCTGAGCGCGGCGCTCGCCATAGGGGCGGCGGCCCCGGTGTCCGCGCGGCCGGCCGGCGGCGGAACTGCGAAGAAGCCCAAGCTCCCTCGTCCGATCGACCCGCAGTCCTGGGAGCTCCCCGAGCACATGACGTGGTCGGACTACCGGCGGATCCCCGGCACGGACTGGAAGAACCCCGAGTACCAGGCGCCGAAGACGCTCCGAGCCGCTCTCATACTGGGCGACTTCCAGGACCAGAAGTTCCGCGTCGCCGAGACGACGGTCGACCCGACAGGTCAGCGAGGGCTGGGCGTAGACGATCCGGCGGAGTACTGGGTGGACCTGCTGTTCAAGTCCACCGATCCCGACAACGCGCAGCGCGGCCACACGGTCGGCGAGTACTGGCTCGAGGACTCGTACGGGCTGATCGACGTCGACGCCGAGGGGTTCGGCCCGTACACGCTCGAAGGAAACATGTACGACTACGGGATCGGCGACTTCGCCGGGGAGGCCGACTGCCCCGACGACGACTGCAGCGGGAGCTTCGACCAGGAGCTGGTAGCCGCGTCGCTCGCCGACGTGACGACGTCGATCCAGGAGCACGGCCCCTTCGACTTCCGGTTCCTGCTGCACGCCGGATACGACGAATCGACGGTCTGGCTCAACTACGGCCAGATGCTCTTCGCGGACAAGGAAGACGTCACCGAGAAGTTCGGCCCCCCCGGCTTCCCCGATCACCGCAACTGGTCGGCCACGCGCTACGTGGACTGGACGTCGTTCTGGGCGGGGCAGCAGATCTGGTCGCATGCCCTGCCGGGAGCGCTCGCGACCGAGGGCGAGAGCGACGGCGGGTCGGTGTACGCGCACGAGCTCAGCCACGTCCTCGGCGTCCTCGACAACTACAACAACCCGTACGCCGAGCAGCCCGACCGCGCCTATTCGGGGCCGTGGGACATGATGAGCCGCGGAACCTTCAACGGGCCCGGCGGTCCGTGGGAGCGGTGGACGATCCCGCCGACCGGCGGCGCAACCATGGGATCGCACCACATGATCCGCAACAAGATCAGGCTCGGCTTCTTACCACCCGCCGAGGTGCTGACGGTGACGCGCGAGGCGCTCGCGGCCGGGCCGATCCGGGCGCGGATCCTCCAGCGGGAGTCTCCGCCGGAGATAGCCGACCCGCTGCTGTACTCGGGAATACGCGTCGCTATGGACGAGGACCGGTCGACGTGCGAATCGAGCGACCCGCTGTGCGACGGGGGCGGCTACGACTTCTACGACGTCGAGGTCGTCAACCGCCAGGGGTTCGACTCGTTCCTGCCCGACCACGGCGTCCTGATCGCGAAGACGAAGACGGCCGACACCGCGCCGTTCATCTGGGTCATCGACTCGCACCCCAAGGACATCCGCAAGGTGGACTACGTGCGGGCAGACGGGCAGAAGTTCTATTACACGATCGGCGACTACCGGCAGCTGGCGGACGCCGCGTTCCACGCCGGAACGGGGAAGAAGGTCGTGAACCACTACGTCGACGAAGCCAACGAGCTCGCGTTCTTCGTGCTCGCCAAGGAGAAGGACGCCGGGCGGCTGATATACGAGGTGGCGGTCCAGTCGCTGGCCGCCGGGTCGCTCCCCGAGGCCACGGTCGCGAAGCGGTCGGGGCGCGTCCGCAAGGGTCGCGTCACGAAGCACGTCTTCGAGGTGACGAACGGCGGGACGGGCGCGGGGGTCTTCCGGCTGAAGGCGACCCGCAAGGGCCGCGTGAAGGTTCGGCTGCGCAACGACCTGCTGTGGATCGATGGGGGCCAGACTGAGCTGGTGACCGTTTACGCGCTCGGCCGGGGCCGCGGCGGAAAGGTGGGGCTGAAGGCCGAGCCTGCCGTGACGCCGGCGCCCTAGGCCGCCGAGAAGGAAGGGTTTTGCCCGCGGCGCGACGAACGCTCCCGCCGCAACCAACGGGCGAACCCAGGAGAAGACCGATGGCCTCTCACCGGCGACGAGCCACCGCGCTGCTGTCCGGATGCACGATCCTGCTGTCCCTATTGGCGGCCGCTCCGGCGTCTGCGGCAGGGACGACGTGCCAGACCCTTCTCGAGGGGCCGACCCCGACGGTGAACGTCGACGCGGACGGCGACGGGCATCCCGACCTCCGGATCCCGCCGGTCACCGACGTGAGGGTGTGCGTCCAGGCCGACGTCGTGCTCGACGACCAGCCCGACGTCCGCAGCGAGCGGTGCGAGGAATGGGGCACGTGTTGGCGGTTCTTCGTCGACTACCACCTGAAGGGGTACGTCCAGACGGGCGTCCAGGTCTGCTACACCGCCGACGGCGTCCCGAACTGCACGCTGGGGCCCCCGCTGCGGGTCCCGCTCGACCGCTGGCGTGGCGGGACGATGTGCGTCGGCGTCGACCTCGCCGGCGGACGCCCGTGCGGCGGCGACTCGATCGTCTCGTTCGAGTAACGCACGGCCCCCGACCCGGCGGTCAAGTCGCCGGTCACCCACGTTCAAATTTTTCTTCACCCGACGGGAGGAGTTCGTCCGGTTTGTGACGAAAGCTGTCACCGGCAAAGCAAGCTCGCGGGCAAATTCGACTACTTACAAGGGGGGATGGGCGTCCTGGGGACCCGCCGGGTCCGGCCGCGTGCCGTCCTTTGCCTTCCGTACCCGTCAGAAAGGAACGAGATTGCGTATCCCAACGACGCGACACGCACTCGCGCCGTCTAGATCCACCAGGCGGGTCCGTCGCGGACTCGTCACGGGCGTGGCCGCTGCCGCGGTGGCCGCCGCCCTGGTCCCGTCGCCCGCCCGGGCGGCGACCGTATGCCAGACCCTGTTGAAGTCGACTCCGACCGTCGTGGCGGACATCGACGGAGACGGGCGCCCCGACGCGAAGGTGCCGAGCATCTTCGACGTGACGCTCTGCACGACCGCGGAAGCGGCCTACGTCACGTACCCGCCGCGGACCGAGAACTGCAGCGCGGGGTGGCACCCGACGTGCATGGCCGTCTACGTGACGGTCGCGCCGGCCGACGCGGACGCCGACGCACGCGCCGACCTCTGCTACACGATCGAGGGCTCGAGCCGCACGTGCCACGTCGTCATGGACGGCGACCACGTCGGCCTCGAACGGCGGACCATGTGCATCGGCTACGACCTCAACGGCGGTCACCCGTGCAGCGGGGGGACCTACGCCGTCGTCCTGCAGTAGCACTGCGCCCTGTCAGCCTTACCTGAAGGAGGAGACATCTTGTCGAGAAAGCGCGCCATCGCGTTGGTCGCAGCCGCTGCGGCCGTGTTCCCGTTCGTCTTCGCCACACCCGGCCACGCCATCGACGCGGCCTCCAACTGCCGCACGGTGGTGCCCGGCCCGACCCCGTCCGTCGAGATCGACAAGGACAACGACGGCAACCCCGAGGTCCGCGTCCCGTCGCTGAGCAACGTCAACCTCTGCGTCTGGGGCGACGTCCAGCTGGACGACTCCCCGAACTGGTGGAGCGAGCCGTGCAACCGGCAGGGCACGTGCCAGCGCGTCTTCATCCACTACGCGCTCAGCGGCGAGGCGTCGGCACAAGCCCAGCTCTGCTTCTCCGTCGACGGCGTGCCGAGCTGCGGCACGACCACCCCGATCCGGATCCCGCTGGACTTCATCAAGGGCGGGACGGCCTGCATCGGCGTCGACGCCGGCGGCGGTTCCCCGTGTGGGGGCGGCACGTCCTTCATCAGCTTCTCGTAGAGCGACTTCAGACACCCGACCAGTCGAAAGGAACCAGATGCGTACTCCGAAGAAGCGTCACTCCCTCGTGGCGGTCCTCGCGCTCGTGCTGACCGCCCTCCCCGCGGCGGCTGCGATCAGCCCCGCCCACGCAGTCGAGCAGTGCCAGCACTTCGCCGGGCCCACCCCCTCGGCCGAGATCGACCTCCAGAACGACGACGACCCCGAGGTCCGCGTCCCGTCGCTGAGCAACGTCTCCGTATGCGCCTCGGGCAACGTCCTCGTCCGCGGCGAGCCGCTGCGCGTCGAGCCTTGCGGCAACTGGGACGGGCGGTGCTGGCGGATCCTCGCGACCCCGGAGGCGGGCGCGACCATCTCGAGCGGCGTCCGGGTGTGCCGGGCGATCGACGGCGCCTACTCGTGCTCGACGGTCGACCAGCCGCCGTGGGACATCGACACGCCGCCGAGCGACACGCTCTGCATCGGCATCGACCTCGACGGCGGCCGTCCTTGCGCCAACGGCACGGCGCTGATCGCGTTCGAGTAGCAGGCACGATCTTTCCAGGCGGACGAACGAGAAGGGCCCCCTAGCGCGCGAGGGGGCCCTTCCTCGCTTCACTACAGAGGAGACGCATACGACATGAACCGACGACGCCTTTCGCTCGCTTGCGCGCTGACCGCGTTCGCGGCGTTCGTCCCGGCCGGCCCCGCGGCGGCCGATCCCGTTTCCGACCCGTGCTGGATGATCGGCGGGCCCACCCCCGCCGGACCCGAGATCGACGTCGACGGGGACGGGAACCCCGAAGCGACGCTGCCCAGCGTCGAGGTCACGGTGTGCGCCCGCGCCGAAACGGGCTTGCCCGAGGCACCGGTGCGGTTCCAGTGCTACGGCGGGCTCCACAGCTGCGACCTCAGGATCACGACCGGGCATTCGGGATCCGGCTCCGCCGACGCCGACGCGTGCGTCGCGTACAACGGGCGTCCTTATTGCACCTCGGTCGAGAGCGGGACGATCCCGGTCGTGCCGGTCGAGGAGACCACGACGTGCGTCGGCTGGTCGCTCGATACGGCGTGCATGGGCGCAGACGAGTGAGACGTCACCCGATCCGCTAGCACCGAGGCACCGCCAACCCCCTAACGAAGGAGACCGACGATGCGAACGATCCGAACGATGGCTGCTGCGGCCCTCATCGCCCTGGCACTCCCGGCCGCCCCCGCGGCGGCGACCCACGAAGACCCTCGCTGCGCCGGCATACTGACCTCCGGCCCGGACTACTGGAGCGCCCTCGTCTGCGTGACGGCGCGCGGCGTCTACGACCCCGTCACCGTGAGCTGCAACGCGATCTACGGGTGCTGGGCCCGGGTCACGGCGGGGACGCACGACAGCGCGAGCGTGGACGCCGAGATCTGCTTCGACAGCCCGCACACCGAGGAGCTGTGCGTGACCGCCGGCTCCGGCGAGCTCCCGCTCGTGCCGGTCCCGCCGCAGACCGTGTGCGTGAACGACTCGCCGTGGGGGCCGCCGTGCGAGCCCCACGACGGGTAGCCGCCGGTCAGTCCCGGTTGAAGCGCAGGATGTCGAGCCCCCGGTTGTAGTCCACCGAGTACACGATCTCGTCGGTGATCCAGTAGACCGCGCTCGTCTGGCCGCCGTACGGCATGAACCAGCCGGCGTCGGAGATCTTGCCGGTCTTGCTCACCTCGAGGAAGCGAGTCCCGTGGTCGTAGAACGCGACCGCGACCAGGCCGCCGTTGCGGAAGTCCGGGTGCTCCTCGTGCCAGTGTGAGGTGCAGTTCCGCTGGACGGCGGGGTTCCCGTCGACCCACGCGCCGTTCTCGACGCGGTACTCGTCGATCATCGTGAACGTCTTCGTCTTGCGCCACTTCGTCGCGTCCCACGTCATGAACGCGCCGGACGATTCGTCGCACTGCAGGTTGAAGGTCGTCTCGCCGGCCATCAGCAGGAACTTGTCCCGCCCGCGGTGCGGCCAGCGGGCGCCGTGGATGTAGCGCGCGTCGTCGTTCCCGCCCTTGGCGAGCAGCTTCGGGTGCAGGGGGTCCTTGCGCGCGTCCAGGTACATGATCGGCTGCGTCGCGGTGACGACGAGCCCGGGCGCGATCTCCTCGACGTCGTGACCGCTCTGCGCGGGCATCCCCTCGCCCCACTTCTCCTCCCGCAGGACGGGGTTCGCGGGATCGCGCAGGTCGATGATCGCTCCCTCCGAGCCCCAGGCCCACTTGCAGTCCAGGACGCAGCTGTAGGTGTGCTGGGCCGGCCCGTTGATCTTCGAGACGATCTGCGGGTTCGACTTGTCCTCGACGTCGATGACGTACACCGCGTTCGCGGCGCCGGTCGCTCCCCCGCCGTTGGGGGGTGACCCGTCCGCGACGCCGTTCGCCGTGTTCGGCACGACGAGGATCTCGCCGTTGCCGTCGATGTCCTCGCGGCTGAACTGCCACTCCTGGGGCATCGGGAGCGTCCCGGTGAGCTGCGGGTCCTCCGGGTTCGAGACGTCGAAGATCATGATCTTGTTCTGGTCGTTCATGTAGAAGTGCTTGCCGATGAGCCGGCCCCCGACGCCGTTCTGCGCGATCGGCACGTGGCGCACGTGCTCGACGTTGTCGCTCGCGAGGCCGCCCGTCGTGGGACCGGCCCCCGCGGGCGCGCCCGTGAAGGCCCCGGCGAGGACGCCGAGCGCCGCCAGGATGCCGATGTGCTTGCGCATCGCCCTAGACACCCTCGGCCTTGAAGTCGAACGTGATCTCGACGCCGAGGTAGGCGGTGACGAGGACGTAGCTCGTCCCCGCCGGCATGAGCCCGAACTCGTCGACCGAGTCCGTGCTGAGCGCACCGGTCGAAGCGCAGGCCTCGTCGAAGAAGTACAGGTCGAGGTCGTGGAAGCCGGTCGCGTCCCCACCCGCGATCGTCACGTTGCTGTTCACCGCGGTGATCTCCGGGGGCAGCGCGATCACGTAGCCGTCGGTGCCCTGGGTCTCGGGGATGGCGCACGACTGCAGGAAGGCGGTGCGCGTGACGTTGGTCTCAGCCTCCACGTCGGCCGGGTGGCCGATCGCGAGCGCGCCGGACTCCTCGAACGTCACCGGGGGCTTCTTCGGCTTCTTCTTCTTCGCTGCTCCCGCAGGCGCGACGGCGCCACCGACGAGAAGACAAGCTGCGAGCGCTCCCACGAGCAGACGGCGCATCGTCACACCTCCAGGGCTGGGTTCGGGTACCGCATGGTTAGGCAAACGGGGTCGAGACCCTGCACGGCGGGCCTCAGGCGGTCAGCGAGGCCGATCGGGCGGCGTTGCGCTCGCCGTGCTCGTCCACGACCGCCCCCGCGTCGACGAAGACCGTGTCGTTGTGGCGGAGCTTCACGGCCGCGACCCACCGGTCGCCGACGAGCTGGGCCGGGACGGTCTCGACACGTCCGCTCCCGTTGCGCACGACGGTGACGGTAGCGCCGACGACCTGCCCCGAGGTGTCCCACGGGCGGAAGCTGCACGTCGTGCAGAACGGCACGCCGACCTCGTCGTTCTTCTTCTCGACCTTCACGTACGGGAACGGCGACCCCTCGTACGTCTCGGGATACGAGCTGCGCGCCGTGAACGAGACCCCGCCCGGCTCGAGGCGCAGGTCGGAGACCTCGACCCCGTCCCAGGGACGGACCTCGAAGGGCTTCGACTCGAGGTGGTACGGGACGGACTCGCCGCTCTGACGGATGTGGCCGTCGACGACGAACCGGTACTCGCCGGCGGGCGTGCTGCCGATCGCGGCGGGGAGCGCGTCGAACGCCTCGAACCCCGCCGTCCAGACCCATTCCTCGTTGCCCTGATACGTGTTCAGGAGCCCGTCCATCCCGTCCGGGAACTCGACCATCGTCTGGACCTCACCCGACTGGTCCGCGTAGGTCTTCCACGCGCCGTCGACGAGGCGCTCGACGCGCACGACCGGGTTGTCCGCGGCGTTGGAGCCGCCGCGCCACGAGAAGTACGCCGCGTCGAACCGCGTGATGTCCTCGGGCTCGGCGAGGGCCTCCGCCGGACCGGCGTCGTCGGGCAGCGCGCTCACCCACGCGTCGTAGGCCCGGCTGGAAGCCGCGCCCAGCGCGGTCGCGGCGGCCACCTGACGGGCCTCGTCGGTCTGGGCCATGACGTCGTGCGGCTCCGGCGGCAGCTCGGGGCCCCCGTTGAGCTCGCCGGCGAGCTTCACGAGCCTCGTCACCATGTAGTCCGCCGTGTGGGGGCCGTACGCCGTCAACGCCTTGCGATAGTGGTCGTACGCCATGTACTCGCGGTAGCTGACGGTGTAGCCGTTGTAGTCGCCCGCGTGGCCGACGCCGATCGGGAGCTTGTACCCGAGGCTCTCCGGGAGCTCCTCGTGCGTGAAGTTGCCGAAGATCTTCGAGGGATCGCTCGGCTCCGACTCCGCCGTCGCCGCGTTCTCGGGCGCGTCCCACCCCTTCGCGTCGTTGTGGATCTGCGCCTTCATCCGCCGGTAGCGCACGTCGGAGAACGTGATCGTCTGCGAGGCGTTGCGCGGGTCCCTGCAGGTCCAGTCGCCGCTCCCCGCCTGCGTGCAGCCGAGCCGCTCGGTCCAGTCGTAGCCGTGCCAGATGTTGCCCTGCGCCTCGTCGGCGCGCGTCTCGAAGTTCAGGATGAGGTCGACCTGGGCCTCGCACGCGCAGGAGGCGAAGATCACCTCGCCGAGCTTGAAGGCCTGCAGGTGGAGGCGCAGGTTCTCCTCGACCCCCGTGAACGCGGGAGGGCTGTACTGCTCGGGGAGCGGGAGGCCGTGAGCCTTCAGGTTCTCCCACATCATGCTGGTCTTGTCGTGCGTCCCGGCCCCCGTGCACGTCGGGACCCCCGGCCCCCGCGGGTTGCCCTCCACTGCGGCCTCGGGACGGCAGTTCGCGAAGCTCGGGTACGGGTGGCTGAGCGGGCCGGGCACCCACGCGTTGCCCGCCTCGACGTCGAAGTCGTCGCTGTACGGCACGAGGGCCTCGCCGGCGCCGATCGCCCGCCACGCCCTCACGACGTCCTCGGACAGGAAGAACGCGCCGCGCTCCGCCTGTGCGTGGCCCGCGTGCGACCACCGCTTCGGCACGCCGGCGGGGACGAGGTCGGGGCGGCCGGGGCCGGCCTCGGCGCTGCCCACGTCACCCTGCCCGAACACGAGCGGCGCGCCCGTCGTCCTCTCGACGAATCGCTCGAGCGACGCCACGAAGTCGCCGGTGACGAGGTCGTGGTCGTCGAGCCCCTCCGGGTGCTGGCCCCAGTTGATCAGCGTCGCCAGCGGCTTCGGGTCCGCGGGGTTCGACATGTCGTCGAAACGCAGGACCGACAGCCCGAGGTCGCCGAAGTCGTCCGGGTAGCCGACGGGCGTGCCGTCGTCGCCGATGCCCTTCCGGGCGATCATGCCCTTGAAGATCTGGTGGGTGACGGTCGTCGCGCCCATGCGGGCGGGCCCGAGGTCGTCCTCGGCCGCGAGGATCGAGGCGGCCATCTGGCGTGCGTGGTACTCGAAGGCCCTGAGGTCGAAGGCGTCCTGGAAGACCCACACGCCCCACGAGGGGCTCTGGTAGTAGGGCGACGAGTGGTTGTGGCTCGCCATGTGGAAGATCTCGTCGTACGAGATCCCCGATCCCTCCGCCTCCAGGATCTGCCCCACGCGCCGCGCCAGGTAGTCCTGCGCCAGGTAGCTGTCGGACTTCACGAACGCGACCTGGTCGCCCTCGGAGTCCTCGACCACGATCGCGCGATAGCTCAGCCTCGAGTGGACGCCGTAGCTGTCGTGCTGCGCCAGCGAGTGACTGTGCGGATCGACGTCACCCCCGGCGACGAGCTCCGTCTGGTCGGGGTTCTTCGCCGTGTACTGCCCGGCCCCCGCTCCGACGTGCCAGGTGGCGTCCGCCTCGCCGTATCCCGCCTTCACCACTCGGTCGTCTTGCGCCCTGGCAGGCTCGGTCGCCGCGGCGGCGAGGAGGGACAGGACGAGGACGACGGACGAGAGCAGCGCTGGGGCGCGACGGGTCATATGGGTCCTCCGGGCGGGCGCGGGCGGATGAGGTGGTCGCGGCAAGGTTTTCCGCCGCGCCCCCGGATTCCTGCTCGGAGGCCTCAGCAAGGCAAGTACGACCCCGCCCGGGCATGCCCCGTTTGGGGGATTTGGGAGGTATCGCGCTTTACTGGGAGGGAAACAACGATTGCGTGTATAAGTTCTCCGGGCATTCGCAAGGCGAGCGCGCAGACCCCCGTGTGCCCCTCGGGGGCGACCTGGCTCGAGGCTGCGAGAGCCAGCAACAGCCCTGTTATTAGACGGAACGGCTCGAGGAAGGAAGGGATAGCGAATGGCGCGACGCAAGCTGGAGCTCAACAAGGAGACGCTGCGCGACCTCAACGAGGCGGACCTCGGCGAGGTCGCCGGCGGCGCTTACACGACGGGGTGCCAGGGGCCGACGACGGTCCTCACCACCACGCAGACCCCCGCGTGCCCCTCGGGCGCGACGTGGTTCGCCCCCTGCGACTACCCCGACAGCTAGACCAGGTGTCCTGCGGCTAGACCTGCCGCAGACCAACAGAAAGGAACCGGCGTAGATGTCCAAGAAGCTCCAGCTCCACAAGGAGACGATCCGCGACCTGTCCGAGGACGCGCTCGGCGAGGTGGCGGGCGGCGCCGGCCCCACAGCGAACTGCACGATCACGCAGTCGCCCCTGTGCCCGTCGGGCGCGACGTGGTACGCGTCCTGCGAGAGCAACATCGGCACCTGCGGCTGATCTCGCACGTTCCGGCAGTTCCCCACGAGCGGCCTTCGGGCCGCTCGTGTTGATATGGGGCACGTGACCCCGACCTGGGCTCCCGTGCTCGACGGCGAGCTGCGGGAGCGCGCCCTGGACACCGCCCGTGAGATCGGACGCGCGCTCGTCGAGGACTTCGGCGCCGACGAGTCGGCTCCGGCCACGGGCGACCCGTCGTTGTCGCGCGGCTGGACGGGCACGGCGGTCGCGCTGCACCACCTCGCCGCGGCGTTCCCCGGCGAGGGGTTCGAGACGGTCTCCGAGGCGGCGCTCGACCGTGCCGTCGCGGCCGTCGCGGAACAGCGCATGACCCCGGCGCTGATGCAAGGCTTTCCCGGCGTCGCCTGGGCGATCGAGCACCTGGGACAGAACCCGGGACCCGACGACGCGAACGCCGCCGTCGACGAGGCGTTGATCGGGATGCTCGCCAGCCCGAGGTGGGCGGGCCTCTACGACCTCGTGAGCGGCCTCGTCGGCGTCGGCGTCTACGCGCTGGCGCGCGCCCCCGCACCGACCGCGGTGAAGTGCCTGGAGCTCGTCGTCGAGCGGCTACGCGAGTGGTCGGAGCCGGCGCGCCACGGGATCACCTGGTACACGCCGCCCGAGCTGATCCCGCCGAGCGCACGCGAGCGCGTCCCGGAGGGCTACTACAACCTGGGCCTCGCCCACGGCGTGCCGGGCGTCGTGGCGGTGCTCGCGCAGACCCATCGGGCGGGGATCGCGCCGGACGCGACCGCGACGCTCGTGGAGGGCGGGGTGGAGTGGCTGCTCTCGCAGGCGTTGCCTCCGGGCGAGCGCGCGACGTGGCCCTACTTCATCGGGTCGGGTGTCGACCCGCGCCCCGCGCGGCTCGCGTGGTGCTACGGGGACCCAGGCGTGATCGCGTCCCTGCTGGCCGCGGCCGGCGCGCTCGGCCGTGCCGATTGGGAGGAGGCCGCGCTCGAAGCGCTCGCCCGCGCGCTCGCGCGGCCCCCGGGATCCAGCGACGTCCAGGGCGCGAGCCTGTGCCACGGCGCGATGGGCCTGGCACACCTCTGGAACAGGCTGTGGCAGACGAGCGGTTCCGACGCTCTGCGCGCCGGGATCGAGTACTGGACGGCACGGGCGCTCGACCTGAGGACGCACGAGGACGGGCTCGCCGGCTACTCCGTGTGGGACCCCGCGTCGGAGCAGGAGGAGGGCGGCGACGTCCAGGGCCCGGGCCTGCTCGCCGGCGTCGCGGGGATAGCCCTCGCCCTCGTCGCCGCGGCGACCGACCGCGAGCCCACGTGGGACTCGTACATGCTGCTGTCCGAGCCCCGGCGATGAGGCACGAGGCCGTCCCCAACGGGTCGTTCCTGCTGCGCACCCCGCTGTTCCCCCTGGACGAGGCGCTCGCATGGAGCGAGGGTCTCCACGCCGCGGAAGCGCCCGGCGACGAGGCCACCCTCGCGCGCGACCGCGCCCGTCTGCGCGAGCGGCTGCGGTCGTTCTACGCGCGCGCCGAGGTTCAGGAGGCCCTCTACCTCGCCTCACCGAAGCTCGCCCGCCGCGCCCGTGCGTTCCTCGACGGCGCCGACGACGTGAAGGTCGAGCGCCCCCTCATCCGGTACTTCCTGCGGATGTGCGCGCGCCCGACGCCCTTCGGGACGTTCGCCGGCAACGGCGTCGGGCGCCTCGGCGCGACCACCGATCTCCGCGTCGCTCCCCCGGCGCGCAACGGCAGGCGGACGCGGCTCGACCACCTGTACCTGACCGCGCTCGCCCACGGCCTCGAGCAACGCTTCACGCGGAAGCTGACCTACCGCGTGAACTCCAGCCTGTACCGCGCCGGCGGCAAGATCCGCTACGCGGAGGCGAGCACGCGCGGGGGCCGGAGCTACAGCCTCGTCGCGGTCGAGCCGAACGAGGCCGTCGTCGCCGTGCTGGAACGCGCGCGCGACGCCGCGACGTTCGACGAGCTCGCGCGCGTGCTGGTCGACGACGACGTCACGTACGACGAGGCGGCGGACTTCGTCGAGGAGCTGATCGCGTCGCAGCTGCTGGAGTCGACGCTGACTCCTCCGATCACGGGACCGGAGGCGATCGCCGCGCTGATCGACGAGCTCGCCGCGGTCGAAGGCGCGGACGAGGAGCGTGGGGTGCTGCACGACGTGCGCGCCGAGCTCGAGAAGCTCGACGCCGAGGGCCTCGGCGTCCCGGTCGAGCGCTACGAGCGGATCTTCTCGATGGTCGAGCGGCTCCCGGCGGAGGCGGCGGAGAGCTCCTTCTTCCAGACCGACATGGTGACCGCGCTGGACGCGGCGACGATCGGCCCCCGGGTGGTCGACGAGATCCGCCGCGCGACCGCGGCCGTCCAGCGGTTCGCCGGGAAGTCGTCGACCGGATCCCTCGAGAGGTGGCGCGCCGAGTTCCTCGCGCGCTACGAGACGCGCGAGGTGCCGCTCGTCGAGGCACTGGACGAGGAGTCCGGGATCGGGTTCCTGCCCTCGACCTCCCCCGGCAGCGACGCGTCTCCGTTGGTGAGGGGGCTCGTGTGGCCGCAGGAGCCCGACGACAGCGGTAACACCGGCCCCCGCTTCGCGCACCTGATGCGCAGGCTCCTCGACTGCACCGCCCGCGGGGATCGCGAGCTCGTGCTGGACGACGGCGACATGGACGTGCTCGCCGCGCGGGAGCACGGCGAGACGCCCGACGCGTTCTCCGTGCTCGTGACGATCGCAGCTCGGTCCGCGGAGGCCGTCGACCGCGGCGACTTCCGCCTGCTTCTGCACGGTGCGTCGGGGCCGTCCGGGGCGCGGCTGATGGGCCGCTTCTGCCACGCGGACCCCGCCGTCGACGAGGCGGTGCGCGAGCACCTGAGGGCCGAGGAGGCCCTGCGCCCGGAGATCGTCTTCGCGGAGATCGTCCACCTCCCGGAGGGCCGGAGCGGCAACATCCTGGCGCGGCCGGTCCTGCGCGGTCACGAGATCCCGTTCCTCGGTCGCTCCGGTGCGCCGCCCGCCCGGCAGATCCCGGTGACGGACCTCACGGTCTCGGTCGAGGGGCAGAAGGTGGTGCTCCGGTCGCGCACGCTGGGCCGCGAGGTCGCGCCGCGCCTCGCGAGCGCGCAGAACTACACGCTGCGAAGCCTCGGCATCTATCGCTTCCTCTGCACCGTCCAGGCGCAGGGCGTCGCCGAGGGCGTCGTGTGGAACTGGGGCTCGTTCAACGCGGCGCGGTTCCTGCCGCGTGTCGTTTACGGCAAGACCGTGCTCCACCGGGCCCGATGGGCGTTCCGGGCCGACGAGATCCCCGACCTGCTCGCCGCGCGGGGCGACGAGGTCTTCGGGCGCATGCAGGAGCTCCGTGCCGCGCGCGGTCTCCCCCGCCACGTCGCGCTCGCGGACGAGGACAACCAGCTCCTCGTCGACCTCGACAACGTCCTGAGCGTCGAGATGCTCGTCGAGCTGGTCCGGCGGCGGCCGCACTTCCGCCTGGCCGAGATGTGGCCGGACCCCGCCGAGATGGTCGTCTCGGGCGAAGGCGGGACCTACGTCAACGAGGTGCTGGTCCCGTTCGTGCGGACGGAGTCGGGCATCCCCGTCGCCTCGCCCGCCCGGCCCCCGGGAGGTCGCCGCAGCTTCGCGCCCGGATCGGAGTGGCTCTACCTCAAGGTCTACACGGGGACCGCCGTCGCGGACTCGTTGCTGGCCGGGGTCGTGCGACCGCTGGTGGCGCGGGCGCGCTCCGACGGCGCCGCCGACCGCTGGTTCTTCATCCGGTACGCCGACCCCGACCCCCACCTGCGGATCCGCCTGCACGGTGACCCGGCACGCCTGACGGCCGAGGTGCTGCCGGCGTTCAGGGCAGCGCTCGAGCCGGAGCTCGAAGGACGCGTGTGGCGGCTCGAGACGGGGACGTACGTCCGCGAGCTCGAGCGCTACGGCGGGCCCGACGCCATCGACGCGGCCGAATGGATCTTCGCCGCGGACAGCGACGCCGTGCTGGAGGTCGTCGCGGGAGGGGGCACGCTGGACGACCGCTGGCGCGCCGCGCTCGCCGGGCTGCACCGGATGTTCGCCGACCTCGGCCTCGACGAGGACGCGCAGGCGGGCGTCGCGCGCCGCATGCGCGACTCGTATGCCGCGGAGTTCGCCGCCGACGCGCTGCTGAAGCGGCAGATCGGCGACCGCTACCGCGCCGAGAGGCGGAGCCTGGAGCCGCTGGTGTCCGCGGACCCGGGAGCCGAAGGCGCGCTCGGGCGTGCGCTCGGGGCCCTGGCGCGCCGCTCCGACGCGGTGCGCGAGCCGGTCGCGCGGCTACGCGCCCTCGAGTCCGCCGGCCGCCTCACGACGACGTTCGACGACCTCGCGACGAGCCTCGGCCACATGCACGTGAACCGGCTGATCCGCTCGTCGCAGCGCGCGCACGAGATGGTGATCTACGACCTGCTCGACCGCCTGTACACGGCGAGGGCCGCGCGGAGGCGCCCGCGTCCGTAGGATGACGGACCTGCCGTCGTCCGAGGGGGATGAAGATGCCGAAGCGCGCCGTGATAGTCGTCGTGTGGGCAGCCGCCGCTGCCGCCGTGCCGGTCCCGGCGGGGGCCGTCGACGACCCCGTACAGACGCTCAGCGTGTACGACCTGAACTCGAGCTTCGTCGAAGCCGGCATCGACGACGGCGGCGTCGCTACCGCCGCGTGGGTCGAGGCGGGCGCGCTCACGGCGGTCCGGCGAGGCCCCGGGGGGAAGTTCGTGGAGCCGCAGACCGTCGCCGGCGGACACGTGAGCGACGCGTCGCTCGACGTCGCGCCGAACGGCAAGGCGGTGCTGGCGTTCGCCGGCGCCATGACGGGCGGTGAGCTGATGGTCGCCGTGCGCACGGGGGCCCGGTCCGACTTCCGCCCGTCTCAGGTCCTCGTGCCCGAGGCGGACCCGAGCATCGTGAGCGAGGTCGAGGCCAAGATCTCGCCCGCCGGCCGGGCGGTCGTCGTGTGGACCTCGGACACGACCGGCCAACCCGACCGGATCATGGCGGCGCTCAGCGACCCTGCCGGAGACTTCGGGACGCCCGCAGCCGTAGCGTCGGGCGAAGGCCTCCACGGCCCCCAGGTGGACGTCGATGCATCGGGGCGCGCGCTCGCGGTGTGGGACCACACCGAGGCCGCGACCGCGGACGAGATCGTGGTCGCCGCGGCCGGCGCGGCGGGGGGCTTCGGCGCGCCGCAGGTGCTCGAGACGCTCGAACAGGGCCCGGGCGCGCCCGACGTGGCGGTAAGCGCCGCGGGCGACGCAGTCATCGGTCACGTCGACTTCACCTCGGAGGGGGAAGGCGTGTCGCGCGACAAGGTCGAGGCGCGCTACGGCGACGTCACCGGGGCCTTCGGCGCAGCGCAGACGCTCACGGACGTGTCGACGCCCACCGCGGCGAGCGAGGTCGAGGTCGCGATCGACGACTCGGGGCGCGCCGCCGTGATGGCTTCGCTCACCGTCCAGTCCGAGCACGGCCTCTACGCGATGGTCTCGGACGCCTCCGGCACGTTCGCCGCGGCGGCGATGCAGGCGGTCAGCCCTCACGAACGCGTAACGGGTCCCGGCATCCCCCGCGACTCCTACGCGATCGCCGCCGGCGGCGGCGAGTTCACGGCGTGGTGGGTGAACGACCACGACGACGACGGGAGCCGCAACGAGACGTGGACGGCCACGACGGACGGCGGCGTCTTCGAAGGCGCGCACCAGCTCTCGCCCGAGGCCGAGGACTCACCGAGCCGCGCGCACGGCGCTCGCAACGGCGACGGCGACGTGGTCGCCGGATGGCTCCTGTTCGACGACGCCCTGCGCGCCCACGTGACGCCCGTCGCGCCCGGTCCCGACCCGATCTTCGGCGACGACGGGGACGACACGCTCACCGGCACGCGCGCGGGCGAGCTCGTCTACGCCGCGAGGGGCGACGACACCGCGGACGCGGGCGGTGGCTCAGACGACGTGTTCGGCGAGCAGGGCAACGACCGGCTGTCGGGTGGCGGCGGAGGCGACGCGCTCCGCGGCGGCCCCGGCCGCGACGTGCTCGTCGGAGGTCCGGGGACGGACTCGTTCGACGGGGGCGGGGGCCGCGACACGTGCGTCGTCGGGAGCCGGACGGAGAGGAGCCGCGCCCGGTCCTGCGAGGTCGTCCGCTCGCCCTAGTCCTCCGGCATCTCCCCCATCCCGCCCATCGCCTCGGCCGCGCGGCGCTGCATCTCGTCCGGCGGCACGTCCTCCACGTGCGTCGCCACGCTCCAGCGATGGCCGAAGGGGTCCTCGAACTGTCCCGTGCGGTCTCCGTAGAACTGGTTCTCGAGCTCCCTGATCGTCTTCGCGCCGCCGTCCAGCGCGCGCTGGAACACCTCGTCGACGTCCTCGACGTACACGCTGATCGTCACCGGGGAGCCGCCGTACGCCGAGGGGCCGCGGATGCCCATGTCCGGGTACTCGTCGGCGAGCATGATCACGGAGTCCCCGAGGACGAGCTCCGCGTGCCCGATCTTGCCGTTCGGGTCGGGCATGCGCATGCGCTCGGCGGCGCCGAACACGCGCTCGTAGAAGGCGATCGCCTCGGCCGCGCCGTCCACGTGCAGGTACGGTGAGATCTGCGGGTAGTTGTCGGGGAGCGGGTCGACCATCTCGGACCTCCTCGTGAGCCTTCGGGGGTAGCGATCCTAAGTCGCTAGAGTCTCCGTGCGGCCGGACGAGGAAGGGGGGTTGGCGACGTGCGCGAAGGTCTGCGGCGTGCGGTCTTCGAAGCCCCCTGGGACGCCGTCGCGGCCCTCTACCACCGCACCCGCCGCACGCCCCTGGTCGGGCCCCTGATGCTCCGGGCCATCGAGGCGCGGACGAACGGCGCCCGGTGGATACGCGCCCGCGTGCGCATGGGACCGCTGGCGGGCATGCGGCTCGACATCGACGCCCGCGTCCAGGCGGACGTCGTCGTCGGTGCCTACGAGCGCAGGCTGTCCCGGCACGTGGGCGGCATCCTCCGCCCCGGCGACACCGCGTTCGACGTCGGATCCCATCTCGGCTACTTCGGCATCCTGATGGCGACGGCGGTCGGCTCCGGCGGCACGGTCGTCTGCTTCGAGCCCGATCCCGGACTCCACGAGGCGCTGGAGGGGAACCTCGCGCGCAACGGCGACCTGATCCCGGGCGACGTCTCGGTCGCGCGCCTCGGCATCGGCGCGACGCGCGGCAAGACCTCGTTCGAGGCGGGAGGCCACAGCACGCGCGGCCGGCTGATCGAGTCGGGTGGGGTCGAGGTCGACGTGATCACGCTCGACGACGCCGTCGAACGGTTCGGCACGCCGAGGTTCGTGAAGGTCGACGTCGAGGGTGGCGAGCTCGACGTGCTCGCAGGGGGGCCGGGCATCGTCGCGTCCCGCGTCGCGCACTTCGGGATCGAGATCCACTCCCCTGAGCTGGGCGACGCGTGCAGGAAGCTGATGGAGGAGTCCGGCTACGACTGCCGTTTCATCACGGAAGCCGGCCGGGCCGAGACCTATCTGCTGGCGGAGCCGGCTAGTCCTTCCGCCAGAACCGGAGCTTGAACATCAGGTCGTCGTTGCCGTAGCCGAGCTCTTCGTCCGACTGCCAGTGCGCGGCCTCGTAGTCGATGCCGCCGTTCCACTCCGGGCAGTAGCACCAGCGCTGGCCGCGGCGATAGCCGTTCGTACCCCCCGCGGCTCCCATCCGCATGCGGCGGGACGCGGCCCTGACGACGATGCTGTAGCGCTCCCCGGGCTCGACCGCGAGCGCGGGCCGTATCCGCACGGTCTGCCACTCGGTAGTGCCGTCCCACTGCGCATCGACCGGAACCCTCGCCTCGTGGAGGAACGTCCCGAACGGGGGCTTCTTGCCGACCTCGTAGACCTTCACCACCGCCGCGTCGTCGGTCCCCGCGAGGACGAGCGAGAGCGACGCGAGCTTGTGGGCCTCCTTCGGGGCTACGAACGTCTGCGCGAGCTTCTGCATGAATCCCTTCTCACGCCGGCCGAACGTCATCGAGACGTTCGCTTCGAGCTGCGAGACCACGATGGGGCCGTCGCCCGACGCGGCGGTCGCGCCTGAAGCGGGGACGGCGGCAGTCGCCGCGAGCACCGCGCATACGAAGGCGCGCCTCGTGGAGAGAGCTTTCCTTCGTCCGGCCATGCGTGCGCATCGACGCGCCGCGGCGTCACCTTGAGCAGCCCGAGCACACGTGCGCGTGACAGCTTTGGGCGATATGCTCCCGTCCGTCCGAAATCAACGACACACGCTCTTTCGAAGGAGACGGGGATGAAGAGACTGAGGGTCTTCCTTGCCGGCGTCGCCGTCGCGTCGGCGTTCGTGGTCGCCGGGCCGGCGAGCCCGGCCAGCGCGAGCTGCTACGGCGAGCCCGTGAACGCCTGCCGCGTGGTGTGCGCCATCGGCCTGGGCAACAAGTACACGGCGCCCGCCTTCCAGTGGTGCTACATCACCTAGCACGAGGTTCGGTGGACGGGGGCGCCAGCCGTGCCTCCCGAGGGGATCGATACGAAAGGCGGAGACGAGATGAAGAGAGCCCTTGCAGTCGTAATGGCCGGCTCGGCGATGGTGTTGACGGCCGCCGTCCCTGCGTCGGCCCAGGACGTCGCGGACACGAACGTGACCGAGCGCATCGAATGCCTCTTCAGGGTGTACGTGACCGAGGGTGGCGAGCAGGGCCTCGACTGCCTGGTCTAGACCGCGGTCAGACCCGGCCTTCGAGGAACTCCAACGTCTCCTCGAGGGCCGGCTTCGCGACCGCCATGCCGTGCCGGGTACCCCCCAGCTCTACGAGCTCGACCGGATGCCCCAGAGCCTCGAGCCTCTGGGCCAGCCTCAGCGGCTGGTCCGGCGGGATCAGCTCGTAACGCGAGAAGACCGCGAGGACGGGCGGCGTCGACTCGTCCAGCGCACGCCGCCCGGACGCCCTCCTGTACTGGGGAGGACACGTCTCCGGCGGGCATCCGATGAAGTTCTCGATCGAGCCGCGCAGCACGTCTTTCCGGTGGAGCCGCTCGAGGTCGACCGGCGCCGAGAACAGCACGATGGCGTCCGGCCGCGCCGCCTCGGCGGTCGCGGCCGCGAGCAGCGCGAGGTGCCCGCCGGCGCTCGACCCCACGACCGCGATACGCCCGGGGTCGACCGAGTAGGTGGCAGAGTTCCGCAGGACCCAGTCGACGGCCGTCTGGACGTCGCCCACGGGGTCGGGGAAGCGGGCGCCGCCCCCGGGGGGCGCGAGGCGGTAGTCGACCGCGAACACGACGTATCCCTCGCGGGCGTACAGGGGCGCGACCTCGGACCACGTCTCCTTGCTCCGGCGGCGCCAGGAGCCCCCGTGCACGAGCACGAGCGCCGGCTGCGGCCCCGCGTCCTCCATGCGGTAGACGTCGAGCCCCAGGATCTGGCCGTCCCGCTCGGCGTAGGGGACGTCGCGCACCACGACGGGGCCGGCCTGGAGCGGGAGCCCTTGCTTCGAGGCGCTGGTTGCGCCCTGGGCGGTCGCGTCCCGGCGCCCCGAGGGCGCGTAGGCGCTCGAGGTCAGGACGATCACCAGGCCCACTGCTGCCGCCCGGCCGAAGGAGCGCGCCCGCGCCGGCCTCTTCATCGGGCGCAGGGTAGCGCAGCGCCCCTCCTGGCCGCCACGAGCGGTCCGGCCCGGAACCGTCTCCCCGGGCAAAGCGTCTTCTCGACGATGTGTAGGCGACCCAGGCGGACGCCGGCGTGTCAGCGGGGGCCGGGGTGCTGTTCAACTCCCTAGAGTTCGCGCTGTTCCTGCCGGTCGTCCTGGGCCTGTATTGGTTGTTGCCTCTGCGGGGACAGAACGTCCTCCTGCTCCTCGCGTCCTACGTCTTCTACGGGGCGTGGGACGCCCGCTTCCTGTCTCTGATCTTCATCTCGACGTTGGTCGACTTCGTGGTCGGGAAGAAGCTCGGGACCGTCTCGGACGACCGGCGGCGACGCACCTGGTTCCTCGCGTCGGTGGTCTGCCAGCTGGGGATGCTCGCGTTCTTCAAGTACTTCGGCTTCTTCGTGGACTCCGCCGTGCGTCTCGTGTCGTGGGTCGGGCTCGACGTCCACCCCCCTCTGTTCGAGGTGCTGCTCCCCGTCGGGATCAGCTTCTACACGTTCCAGACGATGAGCTACATCTTCGACGTCTACCGGCGCCGGATAGAGCCGACGTCTGACTTCGTGACGTTCGCGACGTTCGTGGCGTACTTCCCTCAGCTCGTCGCGGGTCCGATCGAGAGGGCCAGGAACCTGCTCCCGCAGATCGAGGACGAGCGCCGGCGGCCGGACGGCGACGCGGTGCGGTCCGGGCTGCTCCTCATGCTCGTCGGGCTGTTCAAGAAGGTCGCGGTCGCCGACGCCGTCGCTCCGTTCGTGGCCGACGCCTTCTCCGGGGACGCGGGACGCGGGATGCTCCTGCTCGGCATGCTCGCGTTCTCGCTGCAGATCTACGGGGACTTCGCGGGCTACACGGACATCGCACGCGGGGCGTCGCGGCTGTTCGGGATCGAGCTGATGCGCAACTTCAGGCAGCCGTACCTCGCTCGCAGCATCACGGAGTTCTGGCGCACGTGGCATATCTCGCTGTCGGCGTGGCTGCACGACTACCTCTACGTCCCGCTCGGCGGCAACAAGCGCGGGCGCCTCGCGACCTACCGCAACCTCGTCCTCACGATGCTCCTCGGGGGACTGTGGCACGGCGCGAACTGGACCTTCGTCGTATGGGGCGGCCTGCACGGGCTGCTGCTGGCGGGCCACCGCCTGCTCGGGGGCTACGTCCCGCGCGACAAGCTGTCGCCGCTGCGCTGGCGCGACGCACCGGCGATCCTCCTCACGTTCGCGTCGGTCACCGTGCTGTGGATCTTCTTCCGAGCCGACTCCATGGGGGCCGCTCTCGACTACCTCGGGGGCCTCGCGACGAGGCCGTGGGGCGTCGTCGATTTCGACGCGGCCGTGATCGTCCTCTTCTCCGCCGCCGCGGTGCTGCTCCTCGACCTCGCCCAGCGCCTGACCGACGACGACGTCGTCATCCTGAGGTGGCCGGCGGCGGTGCGGGGCGCGAGCGTCGCGCTGCTCGTCGTTGCCATCGCCGTCTGGACCGGCGGCACCGCCCAACCGTTCATCTACTTCCAGTTCTGAGGTGATGGTGATCCATGTCTCCGAGGCGTAAGTCCGGCATAGCGTCGACGTCGAGCTTCGTCGCCGTGCTGCTCGCGGTGGAGCTCGCCGCGCGCACGCTGTCCCCGTCGCTTCCCGTCGACCCCGGGAAGTGGCCCCGCATCGAGATCGCCCAGAAGCTGGACCAGATCCGGCGTTACGTGGACGACGGCGACGACTTCGGCGCGGTCTTCGTCGGCAGCTCGATGATGGCCGACGGCATCGACCCGGTTGCGTTCACCGAGCGCTCCCGCGTCCGCTCGTACAACGCCGCGTTCGCCGGACCGTCGATGCGGACGGTCACGCCGTGGACGCTCGACATCGTCGAGCCACTGCTGGAGCCGGAGGTCGTCGTGCTCGGCATCCAGAGCCGCGAGCTGAGCGACAACGGCCCCAAGAACCTGACGATGTTCCAGTCGTTCAAGTCGTCTCCCGGATACCGCGAGACGACCTCGAACATCGCCCTGCGCTTCGCCGGGGTGCTCGAGCGCGTCAGCCATTTCATGCGCTACCGCCGCGCGCTGCGCGAGCCGAGCCAGCTCTTCGAGCCCGACGGCCTCGCGGCGCTCCAGGGGACCCGCGTGCGCCAGGAGGTGGGGCCGTTGGGCAAGCGCGTCCAGCTCGACATCCCTTATCGCGTGTCCGAGCGCTTCCGGACGAACCTGTACGAGAAGATGCTGGTGAACTTCGAGGTCGGGGGGCCGGAGTACGAAGCTCTGGAGAGGCTGTACGCAGGCCTCGAGGAACGCGGGATCCGTCTCGTGATCGTCAACATGCCGGTCACGGACGCGTACTGGGAAGAGCACGAGTCGCCGGCCGACCGCGAGACGTACCACGCCGCGCTCGAGCGGTTCCTGAAGGGGCGCGACGTCGCGTACGTCGACGCGGAGAACGCGCTGAAAGAGGAGACGTTCCGCGACCCGATGCACCTCGACGTGGACGCGCGCAAGTGGCTGGCGCGTGCGCTGGCCGACTCGTGGGAAGACCTGACGGAGCCGGGCCCGTCACGCTTCTCGGTGCTGTGCTGGGAGCACGGGAGATCGTGCCGGCTGGAGCCGGCGGGGGCCGGCTAGAAGCCGGGCCCCGCGAAACGCAACCTCCATCTCGGCACGATCAGCCGGTACCGAGTGGCGGCATCGAACGCGCGGGGGGTCCCGAGATCCTGACCCGCGCGTTCGGGTATAGACCTCCCTGCACGCGTCTGGATTCTCTATCCGACGTGGCTCAGCTTCTCGGCCTCGCCGTCGCGCGCACGCATCGAGGCCTCGGTCAGACGGAAGCCCACGCCTCGGATGCACTCGACTTCCACACCCGAGTCGGCCGCTTCAAGCTTACGGCGCAACCTCTTCGCAGCAGCGCGGATATGAGCGGAGTCGCCGAGGTACTCGTTCCGCCAGACAGTGCTCGACAACCATTCGTAGGTTTTGGCACTGGCGTTCTCCACCGTGAGTGCTCGCAACAACTCGAATTCGAGCCGTGTGACGGGCAGACGAGCATCTCCCACCAGAACCTGGCGCCGTGCGGCGTCGATTGCGACTCGTCCAAGGGCACTTGCACATCCCATGTCGACGATGGCAGCTGGCGTGGCTTCAGACAATACGAACGTGAGCTCTCCACTTGGAAGAAGCCCATTCGTCACGACCCCCACGAGCACCGTTGGCTGTGACTTGCCACCGGCCATAATGCCTCCCCTCCGTAGGCACTTCGTCCGCACGCGACGTTCGTGTCCCGATGAGGAGTCCACTCACGTGACGTTCTTCTCCCAGCGAGAACTCCACCGCCGGTCCTTGCGACGGGGAGCCCGCAGATGGAGTTACCCCAATGTCGCGGATTTATCACTTCGCCGTCGTTGTCACAACGGGCACCGCGTCGTCCACTGCATATGGCTAGAGCTGGTGGACCCACGGCTTTACCTAGAAGCCGTCGACGAAGGGAGCACAAGTTGCGAACATGCCCGAGCAGAGTCGGTTCTTCCAGAGCGACGACGATGTTGATCTGCGTGACGCTCTTCGCCACGTTGTTGTCGACGGGCGATGCATACGCACATAGCACGTGTGCCACCGTCAACGACACCCCACGGACGCTCCCTCAGGGAGATGCCGTCACGTGGCAGCCGTTCTCCGACGGTGATGGCAACGGGGTCCCGAACAACTTTCTGGCTTCCGACGACTTCGGAGGGAACCACTGCCGACGCTGGATTGTCAGCGGTGACCACCTCCAACGCATAGAGGACGACGCCGTCGGGACCGGAGAAGTGAGCGTGTACCAGATGTACAACGCTGGTGGCGGCAGTGTCTGGTCGGCCGAAGTCGATGCAGACATAGTGAGTTACAACGGGCTGATGAGGGGCGTTCTCCGCATCTCTGCCTTCTCCAGCCCGTCGCAATGCCTCGTCGTAGACGGAGCCTGTTGGGAGCGATCCAAGGTCATGTGTATCCCCAACGACGGCGGAGGGACCTGCACCCATACGGATCAGCCTGAGCCCGCGGCGTACCAGAACATGCGCTTGGCGACGATCACGATGCCTGCCGGTACCAACCAGGTCAAGATTTACTTCCGGGCTCGCAAGATGAGCTCGGGGATCAACGGTACCGTCGCCATGGACCGCTTCTTCGTGAGGCACCACGTGTCGTAGGTAATCGAATCACCACCGGACACAGGGATGGCGCCGGACCGCGGCGCCATCCCTGTGCGTCGCGCGCTCTAGTCCACCAGGACTTTTCTAGATGAGCCGCTTTCCGTCACGTTCGTCGCGCGCCACGACCAACGCACCGGGTGTACGTCGTCTCCGAGGGGATGCCTTCGCTCGTGGGCGCGTCTCGGACGTCACGGGGCACGAAAAGCCGCTTGCGACTACGGTCCATGTGGCGGGCGCACAGAAGCGCGCTCGATCCACGAAAGCCGGCCATTCTCTCTCCGTTCTCCTACAAGCGGGGACGGGCAGGTGGGATCGTGATGAACTCGCAGCCCGTCATGCGCCTGCGTTCGAAACGGGCGTTGTGCGGGGAGATCATGCAGACGTCCTCGCCGGCGCCGCCGGCGAACACATCGTTGCCGCGGGCCCCGTACAGGAAGTCGTCACCGGGTCCGCCCATCAGCCGGTCGTCCCCCCTGTGCCCCAGCACGTCGTCGTCGCCCCGGCCGCCGAAGAGGACGTCGTCACCCCGGAGTCCCTCGAGCCGGTCGTTCCCCCGGCCGGCGTAGAAAGGCTCACCGGCGCTCGTCCCGCGCAACCGGTCCGCGCCGCGGGTGCCGAAGATCGGATCGGGGCCGGGCGCCACCGGTCCGGCGAGGGCCCGCGTCGTGAAGCCCGGTGCCCCGACCAGCCAGCCGTAAGCGAAGTGCCCGCCGAAGCTTCCCGCGACGTCCATGACGGCGAGGCTGTCCCTCGGTGTGGAGAGCCCGAGCTCGTGCGCCTGTCCGAAGACCCCGCCGATCGCCGTGGCCACCCGCAGCGACCTGGGCCCGCCGGCGCCTGGAGGCAGGTCGACCCACGCCGCCGTGAACTGCCCCGCGTCGGCGTCGATCCCGTAGACGTTCGTCGCCGGATTGGCGCCGATGAAGTCGTCGAGGACCTGCATGGACCCCGTGAAGTTCCCGGCGGCGTCCGAGACCGCGGCCTGGAGACCGAGCCCCCCAGAGCTACCCATCGGTGCGGACGCGATGACGGCCGCCCTGCCGCCGTCGTCGATCGCTACCTCGACGGCCGGAACGCGACCCGACGTCGAGAGCGTGAGCACCTGCGGCGACCGGAACGAGCCCGTCACGTCGCCGTAGAGGACCTCGACGTGGCTCACCCCGCTGTTGCCCGCGACGTCCGTGTAGGCGACGACGGCGTCACCGCGCGAGTTCACCGCGACGTCGGGGACGAGCGAGCCCTCGGCTTGCAGCGTGTGGATCCTCCCGAGGCTCTCGAACCCCTGGTCTGCACCTGCGGCCGCCGCGAACAGCGCGTGCTCTCCCTGCGCAGGGGAAGGCGGCCGGGTCGAGGCGTCCCACACGGCGAGCGTTCGTCCTGCCTGGTCGAGGCCGATCTGGGGGAAGGCCCGGTACTCGAGGCCTCCAAGTGTGACGGGCTCCTCGCGGAACACGCCGTCGGCGTCCGAGGACACCGCGTACACGTCGCTGAACCGGTTGTTCGACGCGCGGCTCCACGTCACGACAGCTCGTCCTCTCGCGGACGTCCTGGCCTCCAGCTGCCCGACGAAGTCCCGCTCGTTGAACTGGGCCAGCGTGTGGGACCTCGTGAAGGCGACCTGTGCACCGGTCCTGGTCGACGCCGCCACCAAGCTACCGCCGCCGGGGGTGCTGCGCCGGAAGGCGAGCACGGCGTTCCCGTTGGACGCGACGTCGAGCGACGCCTCCACGACGTTCGTCGCGATCGTCTGCGGGCGCAGGAACTTCCGCCGGGTCTTCGTGGCCGACATGAGGGTTCCGCCCTCTATCCACGCGACGGTCGCGTCCCCGTGTGTGTCGACGCCCACCTCGACGTACGTCGCCGACGCGTTCGTGGCCCTGAGCAGCTGGCCCCGGTCGTGGCTCGCCGCGACAGGCAGGCCCGTAAGGACCATGGCCGCGATCGCAAGCACGCAAGAAAGCTTCTTCATGTTCCGCCTCCCGTTCGACCCAACCTCCCTGGCCCAGGTTGAGTCCGGCGGTTACTCGCCGTCAATGGGGTTCGCGAAATAGAGGGCC
>DATADL010000262.1:0-46177 GCA_036258555.1 Actinomycetota bacterium
GGTCGACGTCGACTACGACACGCCGGTCGCGAGCCGCGAGGAGGTCGTCCATCCCGGCCAGAAGCTCGGGGCCACCGTCGGTGTGAGCGAACCCGTCGTCTGGACGATCACCCACGAGCACAAGCCCGGGTTCATCCGGGCTCGGATCGCCGTGACGCCCGGCCGCTCCGACCGCGGCGGCTGCCTGCTGCCGCATGTGGAGCTCGAAGAGACGGGCCGCCTGTACGACTAGCCCGGCAGAAAATGAGCGCGTCTCCTCTTGACGCCGAGGTTACTGATGGTTACATTCCGTGCATCCAGTTGGGCGGAACGGGGGGACCGGGGATGGACCGCGTGCGGGCGTGGCTCTTCGTCGCGGCGATTGCTACGTGCGTGTTCGTGCCTTCGGCGAACGCCGCGGCGCGTGACGACGCCACCACCGTGGTCCAGGGGCAGTGGTTCAACGGCGTGGGGACCACCGCGTGCGAAGGTCCTCTCACGAGCCTCACCTGCTCGCACTCCGCTACCTCGAGCGAGGCATTCGCCGGTGCGTCCGTATGCTTCGAGGCGGTCGCGGGAACGGGCGTCGGGTCGTTGGGATGCACCGCCGATCTCTCCGGCTCGTCGATAGGGATCGGGCGGAAGGACCTCACGTGCGCGACGAGGCCGGCCAATCCCTTGGGCGCGAACGGCACCTTCAACTACTACAGCCCCACGTTGGGCCAGAGCTTCTCGATCCCCGTGAAGATCTCGGCCGACAACGGGACGACCTACTTCCAGGGCACGGCGAACTTCCCGTTGGGAACCGCGCACGTGGAAGGGACGTACTCCGCGGGGTGCGACGTCGAGGGCGTGACGTACAGAGGACCGTTCAGCGGGACCTTCACTGCGGCCGTCGCCCTGTGACGAAGCTACGGAGGATCACCGCGCGCAAGGCCGTCGCCGTCCTTCTCGCAGGGGTCGCCATGTCGGCGACGGCCGGCCTCGGGGCCCGCGCGCAAGGACCGATCCCGATAAGCGAGGGGTCGTGGTTGGGCGAGTTGCACACCTCGTGCAGTCCCGAATCCGGGACGACGCGTGACTACGAGTGCAATTTCACCGGCGTTGCGCCCTCCGAATATCCGCCGGGCTCGCATTGCACCGAGACGCCCGCGGGACCGATCGTCGTATCGCTGGAGTGCGCTGCCTCGATGTCCGCGACCACCGAAGGAAAGCTGACGCGGGCGGGGTGCTTCTCGGGCCCGCGTCCCGGCCAGGTTCTCTCGACGAATGGCAGCGTGACCATCGTCAGTGCCGCGATGCAGCAGTCGTACTACGTACCGGTGAAGGTGTGGGTGACGAGAGGCGCCGGCAGCTTCAGCGGCGTCGCGAACTACTACCCGGTCACCGCGGTGAAGGTCTCGGGGTCGTTCACGACGGATTGCGGACAACTGCAGTCCACCGGTGTCTTCAGAGGCGAGTTCACCATCACGGTCGCTCGCCGGTGAGGCCCGCAACGACGGCGTCACCGCCGTCGTTACAGATGGTGAGGACGATTGCCGATGACTGTCACGTAGGTCGCCGGAGAGGCATGGGGATGACACGAAGGAACAACGCGGTCGCGCTGGTGTGCGTGCTCGGGATGGCGTGTGCCGTCACCTTCGACGCGCCCGCGCGCTCGGCTGTAGCCGCCGCGCCACCCGCGTGTCAGAGCGCCGACTTCTCGCCTGTGTTCGCCGCCGACGGTAAGGGGTTCTGCGTCGCCTTCGATCCCTCCGACGGCGAGGCCTCCACGTTCCGCTTCTTCTCGACGGACGACGGAGGGCGCACGTGGGTGCGCCGGCCCGCCGCGGGATGGACGACTACGGCCGACGATTTCATCGGAAGCGTGATCGTGTCTCCGGGATACGAGACCGACCGCACCGTCTTCGTGCAGAGCAGCAATGGGGTCTTCGCGACGACTGACGACGGAGAGAGTTTCTCGCTCCTCGACAACATCGCCACGCCGGGGCCTTCCGGCCCGAACCTGAGCGCGTACGTGGACGACTCCGTGACTCCCGCCTCCCCGTCCGGCTCACCTCGCCCGGTCCTCGCCCTGGCCGCCGGCGACTCGTCGATGAAGATCGATCCGCCGTTGCGGATCCCCGTCGCGGGCGCCCCGCTCGACGAGCGCAGGTTCCTCTTCCCAACGGGTGGGGCCGGCGAATGGTCGGCATATACGATCACCCGCGAGGCCGATAGCGCGGCAGCGCGCAGTCGGAACGTCCTGTTCGCCTGCGACGAACAGCTCGTGTGCAACGAACAGCTCGCGGTGTTCCCGTGGGGGTACCAGTTCGAGCCGCGCGGAGGCATATGGTTCGCGCCCGACTTCGAGCGCAGCCGCGGTGTCTACGTGACGGCGAGCAAGTTCATGGAACCGTCGGACCAGCGCGCCTGGAGGTCGACGGACGGGGGCGCGACGTTCGTTCCGTGGCGAAGCGTCAACCGGTTGGTCCGTCCGCTGCGGGATATCGAGAAGTCGAACCCCACGGTCGGTCTCGCGACGCACCCCTCGCGCCCGCGCACGATGTACATGCGGGTCGGATACACGGCGTCGCAAAGCGCGGACATCGAGGACGCGCCACCTGTCGAACGGTTCTTCGTGAGCCGCGACCGCGGCCGCACGTGGACGCGGGTGTCCCACCGCCGCTCGGACACGCAGAACGGAAGCCGAGGGACGATCCCGTGGGACGGCGCGTGGGGATACCCGGTGTCGAACTACGTCTCGGTCATGGCAGACGGGACCTTGTTCGTGATGGCCCGCGCGGTCGGGGGGTACGAAGGGCTCTACTGCTCGACGGACGGTGGACGGACCTGGGCCCCCGCCTGCGCTAGGTCCTGATCGCCCGGCCCCCGAACCAGATCGCGTCCTCCACCACCGTTCCCGGCGGGACCGTCTCGCCCGGCCACACGATCGCCCGCGACACCCGCGCCCCCGCCTCGACGCGGCTGCCGGCCAGCAGGATCGCCCCCGGCTCCGGTGATCCCGCGGGACGAGACGCGCCCGGCCCCCGGTAGCCGCCGTCCACGACCTCGCCCGGCCACGTCCCCGCGGGAGGTCCCGGCCCCCGGCCCGCTACGAGGTCCAGCGACGCATCGAGATACGACCGCGGCGTCCCCACGTCCCGCCAGTACCCCGCGTGACGGAACACCCCGAGCTCCCCGGACCCGGCGAGCGACGCCAGCAGCGTCTCGCCGAGGCCCAGCGGGCGCGTCTCCGGCAGCGACCACAGCACGTCGCGGTCGAAGACCCCGGCCCCCAGGAACATCCCTCCGGCCGCGTCGCCCCGATCCCGCCGGTCGACGAAGCCCCCCGCGCGCTCCCCCGACAGCACGAAGTCCGCCCCCGACCCGACCTCGGCGACCGCGATCGTCGCGGGCGCCCCCGACGCCGCATGGGCCGCCAGCAGGTCCCCCGCCGAGAGGTCCGTCAGGAGGTCCGAGTTCCACGTGAGGAAGGGCGACGACAGCCGTTCCCTCAGGGCGACGAGCGTGCCCGCCGTCCCGTACGCTTCGGGGGCTTCGAACAGCGTATCCAGGCGGCTTTCCCCGGGTACGTAAGGGGCTACGGCAGCCGTTACCGACCCGGGCAGGTGGCGTACGTTCACGACGACGGCAGGGGCAGCTTCGAAGAGGCGCCGAAGGCCGAAGGCGGCCAGGGGGACGTCCAGCAGCGGCAACGCGGGTTTCGCCACCTCGTCCGTCAGCGGACGGAGCCGCTGGCCTCGTCCGGCCGCAAACAGGACCGCCGCCAGAGACAACGAACCTACTCCTTCGGATGGGTTGCCCAGGAGACGAAGACGTCTGCCCGCTCCCCCGGGGCACGGGATACTGCCATTCCGCCCTCGGCGGAGCCGCCACGACGAGGTCAGTGAGTGTACGAGCGCATGACTGCGACTAGGTCCCGCACGCCCTGGTACGCCCGCGCGCTCCGGGTGGCGCTGACGCTCGTCGTGGGCGGGACCGTCTTCGCCCCGTTCGCCGTCGCCCAACAGGGCGCGCCGCCGCTGTGCGGGACGGACCGCGGCGGATGGGAGAGCATCGACGTCCCCTTCACCGAAGGCCCCGACGCGATCAAGTCGTGGTCGATCTCGTCCACGACGACGCTGATGCTGGCGACCAACGGACGCGTCGTCATGCGCTCGGTCGACCGTGGCTGCAGCTGGACCGAAGCGTGGCGTCTCGACACGGTCCCGGCCCCCGGCACGACCGTCACCGCGACGGAGTCGGTCATCGAGGAGGTCCACGTCTCCGAGTCGCCGCTCGCCGTGAACACGGTGTTCGTCACCGTCGACCAGCTGCGCCCGGTGTCCCGCCCGCGCGTGTTCGTGAGCACGGACGGAGCGCAGAGCTTCGAGCCGAGCGAGCGGGGCCTCGAGACCGCCGTCGGGCGGCCGGAGGACATCGCGACGGCCGAGAGCAACCCCGGCAGGGTCTACCTGCTGACCGACGCGACCGGGATCCAGCGCTCGCTCCTACCCGACGGCCTCCCGCCGGAGCTCGAGGGCGCGAAGGGGATCGCGCAGGTCCTGTACGAGAGCGTGGACGGCGGCGAGACGTGGTCGCCGGCGGCCCCGGTCTATCCCGGCGATCCCTGGAACGGCATCGAGGTCGACCCGCGCGACGCGGACGTCGTATGGCTCTACGGCGACAAGGGCCTCGGGAGGGCGTTCGACCTCGACGTGGCGCCCGCTCCGACGGATCCCGCGCGGCCTGCTCCGATCTCCGCGATGGACGTCTGGCACCTCGCCGGCCAGCAGGCGCGCGTGATCGCGACGACGGCGAACGACGCCCGCGTGTACCGGTCCGCCGACGGGGGCAGCGTGTTCGCCGTCGACTCCATCCCGGGGATCGCGCAGTCCGTCGTCGCGATGTCGCCGATCCAGGAGGTCTACGCGACGAGCACCGGCGTCTGGCTGGTCACTGCCGGAGCGCGGCCCTTCAACATGTCGCCGGACGACCGGCGTCCGGTCATCGACCTGTACCTCACCGACGGCGCCGGCACCGAGGTCTGGGGCCGCAGCGAGACGACGATCGAGCGCAAGGTCTTCCGGGGGCCGCGGCGCGAGACGTTCGACCTGTGCAAGGAAGCGGCCAAGGCCGGCGTGAACGTGCCCGGGTGCCCCCACACCGAGCAGGACTTCGAGGTCCCGTGCGTCGAGGTCGACGATCCCGGCGAGCCCGCGCTCCAGCCTCCACGAGTCGACCTGACGCTCAAGCCCGGCGAGAGCAGGACCGTCAGCTTCGACTTCGACGTGCCCGCGAAGGGTCAGCCGCTCGACGTCTTCTTCCTGATCGACGTCTCCGGGAGCATGCAGGACGCGATCGACGGGACCGCGCGCGCCATGAACGAGATCGTGACGCGCCTCACGAACGGGGGACACGACGTCTGGTTCGGCGTGGGCGAGTACCGAAGCTACAACCAGCCCCCCGCCTACCGGCGAGTGCTCGACGTCACGAACGACTGCGGCGCGGTCGAAGAGGCCCTCGAGAGCCTGATCGCGTACGGCGGCGGTGAGGAGACACAGCTCGAGGCCCTCTATCAGGTCGCCCGCGGCGAGACCCGCCCCGGACTGGGCGCCGTCGTCCCGCCGGGACAGAACGCGACCTTCCGGGCCGACGCGACGCGGATCATCATCCACACGACCGACGAGACGATCACCGAAGGTCCGCCGAACCCGTCCATGGACGAGGTCGAGGAGGCGCTCGACAGCGCGGACATCCAGCAGGTCGGCGTCGCGATCGAGGACGGCTTCACCACGAGCGGCGACAACCCGCTCCAGGACAAGCCGCCGCCCAGCGAGGGGCTGAAGGAGATCGCCGAGCGCACCGAGGCGTGGGCTCCCAAGCGTGGCGTGGACTGTGACGGCGACGGCCACGTGGACATCCCGTGGCACGAGCCGGTGGTCTGCAAGATCAGCCCCCTGCGCGCCCGCGACGCTTCGTTGATGGCGCCGGCGATCATCAACATGCTCAAGTCGCAGCTCGACACCCCGGAGGTCTGCTGGGAGGTCCCCGTCGGAGCCGCGGTCGTCGAGGAGGTCTCCGACACGGGCTGCCGCCCGGCCGAGGGGACCGAGATGGGGTTCGACGTGACGTTCTCCTGCCCGCAGCTCCACGCGCGCAAGCGCTTCGAGCTGGAGGTCGGGGCCACCGTCACCGGGCTCGAGGGCGGGCTCCAGGAGGAGACGTCGCCGGTCTCGGTCCTCTGCAAGGTCCCGGCCAAGCCGGTCCCGAAGGACCCCCCGCTCGTGCCCTTCGTGGCCTTGCCGGTGGCGTTCATCCCGCCGCCGCCGATCCCGCCCGAGATCCCGCCGGTCCCCAACCCGAACCCGAACCCGCAGCCGAACCCCCAGGGGCAGGCCCAGGCCCAGGCACAGGCAGCGATGGCGCACCAGGAGCAGCAGCAGCCGCAACTGGCCTACGTGTACGCTCAGCATCAGCACGCTGCGGCGGTCGCGCAGGAGTCTGCGGGCGGGAAAGAGAGTGAGTACGCGATGTCCAGTTACTCGAAGGACTCCGACGGCGTACCACCAGAGGCAATCTTCATGATCGGTGCGATGACCATGTCGGCCGCGTTCGGCTGTGTGACCCTCGCCCGCGAGAAGGTGCGAGTCCAGCACGTCCGCCGGTAACCACTCACGGAACCGTCCGAAGGAGGCCCGTCGACAGTGAGCAGTGACGTACAGGGGGCGTTCGCCGCGTGGCGCCGGAAGGTCGCGCGGAACTACAAGCAGTACCGGGTCCGGCGGCGGCGGAAGAAACAGGCGGGCAAGCGAGCCCAGACCAGCCGGCGCTCGGCCATCGTCCTCGGCCTCGTCCTCGTCCTTCTCTTCGGGGCGTTCGCGTGGGCGCAGACCTATCTCGAGCCGCAGTCCCCGGGCACCGAGCTGACCTTCGACGAGCTCGACGCGCTCGCGAAGGAGAACCGCATCGCGACCGCGGAGTTCCGCGACGAGGACGCGCAGCTCGTGGGCGAGTTCCAGGCCGCGCCGCTACCGGGGTTCGAGGAGGAGCCCAAGAAGCAGACGCAGGCGAAGGGCGACGCTCAGGACGGCGCCCAGGGTGACGACGCCGAGGGCGGCGATGCGAACGGTACCCAGCCCGCCGGCGAGGGTGGCGACCAGCCCGCCGGCGAGAGTGAAGGGCAAGACAATGCGGCCGCCGGAGGGGACAACGCCCGGGCGAACAGGCCGCCGGCCCGGCCCGAGCCTCCGTCCAAGGCCCCCGAGGGCGACGGGACGTTCTGGGTCCAGCTCCCGCAGAACGGCGCGGCGTTCGGCCCCCTCGTCGACGCTCTGACGGCGGCCGGCGCCAGCGTCTCCGTCGACCCGCAGACGGCGAAGGCGATCGTCCGGGTCATCTCGCAGTTCCTGTTGCCGCTGCTGATCCTCGCGGCGTTCTTCGGCCTGTTGTTCACGGCCGGACGCGGCGGCGGCTCGGGCATCGGCGACGTCATGCAGTTCGGCTCGATCGGCAAGGGGAAGTCCAAGAAGGGCGCGGGAGGCGTCGTCACCTACGAGGACGTCGGGGGCGCCGAGGAGGCCGTGCTCGAGCTCTCCGAGGTCGTCGACTACCTCAAGAACCCCGATCGCTACGAGGAGATCGGCGCCGTGCCCCCCAAGGGCGTGCTCCTGTTCGGCCCCCCGGGGTGCGGTAAGACGCTCATCGCCCGCGCGACCGCCGGCGAGGCGGACGTGCCGTTCTTCTCGGTCGCCGGAGCCGAGTTCGTCGAGTCGCTCGTCGGCGTCGGCGCCGCCCGTGTGCGAGACCTCTTCGCGAGGGTCCGCGCGGTGGCGCCTGCGATCGTGTTCATCGACGAGCTCGATGCCGCGGGCCGCAAGCGCGGCGCGGGCGGCTCGGGCGGCGGAGGAAGCGACGAGCGCGAGCAGACGCTGAACCAGCTCCTCGTCGAGATGGACGGGTTCGAGGTGTCGTCCGGCATCGTGGTCATCGGCGCTACGAACCGTCCGGACATCCTCGACCCCGCGCTGCTGCGCCCCGGCCGCTTCGACCGTCACATCACCGTCGAGCAGCCGGACCACGACGGGCGCAAGGAGATCCTCCTGCTCCACGCGAAGGGCAAGCCCATCGCCGACGAGGTCGACTTCGACTACATCGCGAAGCGCACGCCCGGCTTCTCCGGGGCCGACCTCGCGAACGTGATCAACGAGGGCGCGCTGCTGTCGCTGCGCATGCAGAAGCCGGCGCTCGAGACCACCGACCTCGAAGAGGCGATCCAGCGCGTGCTCCACGGCCCGAAGCGCCGCGGCAAGGTCCTCAGCGAGGAGGAGCGCGGGCGCGCCTCCTACCACGAGGCCGCGCACGCGATCGTCGCAACCGCGCTGGGCCGCGGCGACGACGTGCACCGCGTCACGGTCCTCGCGCGCAGCAAGAACGTCGCCGCGACCGGTATCGAGACCGAGGACGACTCCACGCTGCTCACGCGCTACCAGCTGACGCGCCAGCTCGTGACGGCGATGAGCGGCCTCGCTGCCGAGGAGATGATCTTCGGGGAGCCGTCGACCGGCTCGGAGAGCGACCTCGAGCGCGCGACCGAGATCGCCCGCGACATGGTCGCCCGCTTCGGGATGAGCCCGCGCCTGGGCCGAGCGCGGCTGCTCGCGCCGGACGCGGAGGTATAC
This sequence comes from Actinomycetota bacterium, assembly GCA_036258555.1. Taxonomy (GTDB): domain Bacteria; phylum Actinomycetota; class CADDZG01; order CADDZG01; family WHSQ01; genus JALZEG01. The sequence continues at coordinate 8,643 of DATADL010000262.1, forward strand.
CTCGGCGGCGAGAGCGGGATCGCGCAGCTGTCCGACCCGACACATACCGCGCTGGACGCCGAGATCGACCGCATCCTCGAGGCCGCCGAGGCCGAGGCGGCCCGGCTCCTCGAGCTCAACATCGACGTGCTCCACAAGATGGCGGAGCAGCTGAAGGAGCTCGAGACCCTCGAGGGCGTGCCGCTCCACCGGATCCTGAAGGAGGTCAAGGAGGGCCAGCTCCAGATGAACGGGCTGTTCGCGAAGGCCTCGACGAATGGATCGAAGAACGGGGGCGCGGGCGCGCGGCGCTCCCGCAAGCCGGCCGGGACCAGGTCCACGGGCTCCCCGGGAGGCGGCCCCGCGGGCGACGGCGGAGGCACCTAGCGCCGCCGAACCACCCAAACGGGCCATTGGCCGGCCGAACTCGGACAAATAACGTTCAACCCGGCCCCCCTGCCGGCCGTTTGTTCCCTAGGCGGATCGGTAGGACGACCGGCCGTGGAGGAAGGTAACTGGGCCCGGAGAACCTAAGAATCGAGGCACCGTAAAGTGATCGACCCGCCACGCACCGAAGCCAGTACCGGCGCCTAGGCACCGGTAGGAAGACAAGAGGAACCCTGCCCGAGTGAGAGTCGCAGCACGTGTATCCCTGGCGATAGTCGTCCTGATGGGCGGCATGATGCTGCTCCCCGGGCGCGGGGCGGGGGTGGTCGCGCATGCGGTCGCCCAGGTGGTCCAGCCGACCCCACCCCTCCCGCCGATCATCCCCGGCGGCGACCCCGAGCCGTCCCCCAGCCCGACCGAGTCCGAGCCACCGGGTGGTGGCGGCGGCGGTGGCGGTGGCGGAGGCGGCGGCCAGCAGGGCGGCGAGGACGACCCCGGCAAGGACGACGAGAAGGGCGGGGACGACAAGGCCGGCGACGACAAGAAGAAGGACCGCAACCGCGGCGAGGACGACCGCAAGAAGCCGGGCGACAAGAAGAAAAAGAAGAAGAAGGACGACGAGGTCCTCCCGACCCCGTCCATCCCCGGGGCGTTCAACACCGAGGAGCTCCTCGCAACCGCGGCCCGGCTGCGCAGCCTGGGGCTCTCCGAGGACGAGATCGCGTCGAAGGTGTTCGCCCCGTTCATCATCGGCGGCTACGCGACCTGGATCGACACCTGGGGCGCCCCGCGCTACGGCCCCGGCCCGATCGTTCGCACGCACGAGGGCCAGGACGTCTTCTGCGACATGGGCACGCCGATCCTCGCTTCGGAGGCCGGGACGATCGAGTTCGACGAGGGCGGGCTCGGGGGCCGGGTCGCGCGCCTCCACCGCTCCGACGGCTCTTACTGGTACTACGCGCACCTCTCGGACTGGAACACCGAGCACTTCTCGAGCGGGGACCGCGTCGAGGTCGGCGACGTCATCGGGTACTGCGGCAACACCGGGAACGCGCTGACGACGCCGGCGCACGTGCACTTCGGCTGGTACCAGCCGAACGGCGAGGCGAAGAACCCCATGCGCATGCTGGTCTTCTGGCTGCGGCAGGCACAGTCGCGGGCTCTCGGCCTGGAGGCCCGGACCCAGAGCAAGCGCGTGAAGATCGCCGACCGTCTCACGTTCGCCCGGCAGTTCGGCGACGCGTTCGCACCGGACCGGTCCGAGCTGACGGTCTCCGGCGGTTCGTTGTGGGCCTCGGGCTCGTCGCCGGCGACCGGCGCGTTCGCGCTCGCCGAGTCGGCGCTGCAAGAGGCGCTCGCGCGCACGACGTTCGCGCTGGACGACCCCGCGGTCGCGTACACGGAGATCGGCGCGGGAACGGGGGTCGAGACGGGCATCCTCGAGCCCGACTCCCGGCTGACGGAGATCCTTTCCGGTCACGACCACTCGACGGAGTCCGGCGACTAGGACGGTCCCGTCCGCCGACGGCGTTGCGATATCTTCGCGGCGCAGCTCTTGGCGGGATACTCAAGTGGCCAAAGAGGACCGGCTGTAAACCGGTTGGCTTGTCCTTCCCAGGTTCGAATCCTGGTCCCGCCACCGACATGAAGGACTATCGCTCCTATTCCTTCTGGCTCGACACCTGTGGCGACGACCTGACGCCGCGCGCCCCGCTGCGAGGCCACGAGGTCGCCGACGTGACCGTCATCGGTGCGGGCTATACGGGGCTGTGGACGGCGTACTACCTCAAACAGGCCGATCCGTCGCTGCGCGTGGTCGTGGTCGAGAAGGAGATCGCCGGTTTCGGCGCCTCCGGACGCAACGGAGGATGGTGCTCCGCGCTGTTCGCAGGTCCTCGCAGCGCGCGCGAGATGCACGGCCCCCTCTGCGCGACGATCGACGAGATCGGTCGCGTGCTGGACGCCGAGGGCATAGACGCGCACTGGCACAAGGGTGGGTCGCTGACGCTCGCGACGTCACCCGCGCACTTGCCGCGGGTGCGCGCGGAAGCGTCGGCGCCGGGCGCCACGTGGTTGGACGCGGACGCCGTCGCGGAGCGACTGCGCGTCGCGCGCTGCGAGGGGGCCGCCTTCACTCCTCATTGCGCGCGCGTGCATCCCGGACGGCTCGTGCGCGGCCTCGCCCGCGTCGTCGAAGCGATGGACGTCCCCATCTACGAGCAGACGCCCGTGCGGGTCTTCGATCCCGGCCAGGTCGAGGTGCCGGGTGCGACGTTCACGACCGGGATCGTGATCTGCGCGACCGAGGGGTACACCGTCACGCTGCCGCGCTACGAGCGCAGGGTCGTGCCTCTCTACTCGTTGATGATCGTGACCGAGCCGCTTCCGGCGTCGTTCTGGGACCGCGTCGGGTGGGCGGGGGCCGAGACGGTAACCGACGGGCGGCACCTCCTGATCTACGCGCAGCGGACGGCAGACGACCGCATCGCGTTCGGGGGCCGCGGCGCGCCCTACCACTTCGGCTCCCGGATCTCCGACCGGTTCGACCGCGAGCCGAAAGTGTTCGCGGAGCTCGAGAAGGTCCTCGTGTCGTTGTGGCCCGACGCGTCGGACGCCCGGATCACGCACCGGTGGGGCGGGGTCCTCGGCGTCCCCCGCGACTGGCATTCGTCGGTCGGTCTGGATCCGGCGACCGGCGTCGGCTGGGCCGGCGGCTACGTGGGCGACGGCGTGTCCACGTCGAACCTCGCCGGACGGACCTTGCGCGACCTGATCCTCGGTCGCGACACGTCGCTGACGCAGTTGCCGTGGGTGGGCCACCGCTCGAGGTCGTGGGAGCCGGAGCCGCTGCGGTGGCTCGGCGCCAACGCGGCGTTGTGGACCATGGCGAGCGGGGACCGGGCCGAGGCGCGCACCGGCCGTCCTTCCAGGCGCGCAGCCGTCGTCGGAAAGCTGATCGGCCTCTAGCTAGACGCGCGCGACGATCTCCGGGAGGACCCGTCCTATGGAGGCGCGCACGACCACGTCGGCGGACCGGTCGTAGGCGGTCGGCTCGGCGTTCATCACGACGACCCGCGCCCCGGCGCGCGCCGCGACGCCCGGGAGGTACGCGACCGGGTAGACCGTGAGCGAGGTCCCGATCGCGAGGAAGACGTCCGAGGCCTCCGCGGCCGCGCGCGCCCGCTCCATGTCGCCCTGGTTCAGCGGCTGCCCGAACGAGATCGTGGCGGACTTGAGGATCCCGCCGCACGTGCGGCACGGGGGGTCGGGCTCCCCGGCGCGCACCCGCGCGAGCGCCGCTTCCATCGGAGCGCGATCGTCGCACGACATGCACATCACCTCGCGCAGCGTCCCGTGGATCTCGATCAGGCGATCCGGCGACGTGCCGGCCTTCTGGTGGAGCCCGTCGATGTTCTGCGTGACGAGCGCGTGCAGCTTTCCCTTCCGTTCGAGCTCGGCGAGCGCCCGGTGGCCGGCGTTCGGGCTCGCGTCCCACGCGGGATGCTCCATCCTCAGCCGCCACGCGCGCACCCTGAGCTCGGGGTCCTCGAGATACGCCTGCAGCGTCGAGAGCCGCTCGGCCTTCGGGTCCTTGGTCCACACGCCCTGGGGGCCGCGGAAGTCCGGGATCCCGGACTCGGTGGAGATGCCGGCGCCCGTCAGCGCGGTGACGCGGTCCGCGTCTCTAAGGAGCCCGGCGACCTCCCCGATCAGACCGTCCTGCACCGGACCTGCGTCGACCACCTACGGCCTCTCCGGGGAGAGGCCGCCGCCGCGGCGGTGGACCGCCAGGCCCGCGAGCGCGTCGACCACCACGCGGTGCGCGGCCATGGCCGTGACGTCGGCGTGGTCGTACGGCGGCGAGACCTCCACGACCTCCATGCCGGCGAAGCCGCGCGCGACGGTCAGCTTCCGGATCGCGCGCAGCAGCTCCCTCGTCGACATCCCGCCGGGCTCGGGCGTCCCGGTGCCGGGCGCGAATGCCGGGCCGAGCACGTCGACGTCGACCGACAGGAAGAGGTGCTCCGCCGGTGCGATCCACTCGAGCACCTCGTCGACGACCGCGTCGATCCCGCGGTCGACGACGTCGTCCATCCGGCTCCATCTCATGCCCGCCTCGCGGGCCCATGCCCATTCCTCCGGGTTCGGCCAGTAGCCGCGCAGCCCGACCTGCACGAGCCGCTCCCCTGGCAGGATCCCTTCGTCGACGAGGTGGCGGAACGGCGTCCCGTGCGCGCGCGTCACGCCCCAGTTCTCCGTCGCGGTGTCCGTGTGCGTGTCGAACTGGACGACGACGAGTGAGCCGGGGGGCAGCGAGGCCGCGACCGCGGAGACGTCCGGGTACGCGATCGAGTGGTCGCCCCCGAGCACGACCGGCACGGCGCCGGCCGACACGATCCGGCCCACGGCGGCGGAGATCGCCACGTGGCTCGCTGCCGGATCGCCGGGCACGACCTCGGCGTCGCCGTGGTCCACGACGCGCAGCTCTGCGAACGGGTCGACGCCGAGGTCCATGTGCCAGGCCTTCGGCGGGCCCCCGCCGTCGATCGCCGCCCGGATCGCCCGGGGGCCGAAGCGGGCGCCCGGACGGTGCGTCACGTACTCGTCCATCGGAGCGCCGACGATCGCGACGTCGGCCCCGGCAAGGGCGGCCTCGTCGAGGGCGAGGGGCACCTTCTGGAACGTCGGGATCCCGGCGAACGCGGGCTCCCAATCGCGGCCGACTCTCATGGCGGCATTGTCGCAGCCGCCGGGTGCGGTGGTTGCGGTGGTTGCGGTGGTCGCGGTGGTCGCGGCCTCGACCACATCGACCACGTCGACCACATCGACCACCCACCCCCCGAGGGAGGTGTTCGCCGCGCCGCCTGCCCGTCGAGGACTAGTCCGTGCGGGCTGTGCGGTTTTTGACGCGAAGGGGCTATGTCCAGGGCCCGGGGTCTCGGCCATAGTACGTACGGCTAGGGGGGCCGGCGGCACGCCAGGAGGACCTCGATGCACACGACGACGATGTCGCCGCCCACCGCCAGCGTCGCCCCCGGCGTGCTGGTCTCGCTGGCGCTGCTGTGGCTCGTCGCCGCGTCCGCCGCGGGCCCCGGCGGCACGACCGCCGATCCCGTCCGGGCCGTCGAAGTCGTCGTCCAGGGTTCCTCGTCCGCCGCCGCCGGGCGTGCGGTGACGTCGACCGGCGGCACGGTAGGCAGGGCGCTGCCGATCGTCGACGGCGTGTCGGCCCGCGTGCCCGCGGCGCGTCTCGACGAGCTGCGCGCTGACCCGCGCGTCCACGCGGTCACCGCGAACGGCCGCGTCGCGTTCGACGGAGCCCCGGCCCGGGACACGTCGCACCGGATCCAGAACATCGTCCGCGCCGACGAGCTGTGGGCGCGGGGCATCGACGGCCGCGGGGTCACGGTCGCGCTGCTCGACACGGGCGTCTACGCGGAGCACCCCGACCTCGCCGGGCGCGTGCTGCACTGCGAGGACCTCTCGCACGAGGCGGAGACGGAGGCCCACTGCGCCGACACCTTCGGCCACGGCACGTTCATGGCCGGGCTGATCGCGGGCGACGGAACCGCGTCGCACGGCAAGCACCGCGGCGCGGCCCCCGCGGCGCGCATCGTCTCGGTCAAGGCCGCGGGCTACGACGGCGCGACGGACGTGTCGACGGTCCTCGCGGGCATCCAGTGGATCGTCGCCCACCGCGACGTCTACGGCATACGCGTGATGAACCTCTCGCTCGGAACCGACTCCGCGCAGGACTACCGCCTCTCGCCGCTCAACCACGCGGTCGAGCGCGCGTGGGCGTCGGGCATCGCGGTGGTCGTCTCGGCCGGGAACTCCGGCCCCGACGCCGCGACGGTGATGAAGCCGGGCGACGACCCCTACGTGATCACCGTGGGCGCCTCGAACGACGAGGGGTCGATGTCGATCGGGGACGACCGCGTCCCGGTCTTCTCGTCGCGCGGCCCCACGCGTGCGAACGGCCTGGCGAAGCCAGACGTCGTCTCGCCCGGGGTCCACACGGTCTCCCTGCGATCGCCGGGGAGCGCTATCGACGACCGCTACGGGGCGACGGCCGCGGTCGACGGCCACTACTTCAAGGGAACGGGGACGAGCATGGCGACCGCGACGGTCAGCGGGATCGTCGCGCAGCTGCTCCAGGACGAGCCCGCGCTCACGCCCGACCAGGTGAAGGCGAGGCTGACTTCGACCGCGCGCCGGATCGCGGAAGCCGACCCGATGAGGGCGGGAGCCGGTCTCGTCGACGCCTACGCGGCGGCGACGAGCACGAGCATGGCCGCCGCGAACCAGGGCCTCGCGCAGTCGACCGGGCTCGGCTTCCTCGAAGACGACCGCGGGAGCGCGGGCGTGGAGGTGGTGACGCCGCTGGGCCAGGTCTTCCTCCGCGGCGAGGTCGTCGCCCAGACCGATCCGGACGAGGTGTCGGTCACGAACCCCGCCGGGCTCGTCCCCTGGGCGGGCGCGACGTGGAAGGCCGACGGCTGGGACGCCGAGTCGTGGGCCGGGGCGACGTGGAAGTCGGGCGACTGGGCCGGTGCGACGTGGAAGGGCGCCACGTGGAAGGCGACGGTGTGGGACGGCGCGACCTGGAAGGGCGCGACGTGGAAGAACGCCGACTGGGAGGGCGCGACCTGGAAGGGCGCGGAGTGGGACGGCGCGACGTGGAAGGCGTCGTCGTGGCAGACGAGGATGTACGCGGCGGCGTGGGACTGAGGTCCCGCGCGCTCCACCTGTACGTCGGCGCGCTCACGGCGGCGCTGGTCGCGGTGCTCTTCGTCGCGACGATCGACGCCGAGCCGGCGCGGGAGCTGCCGGCGTTCGCCGTGCTCACGATCCTGTTCGCGCTGACCGAGCTGACCGACCTCACGTTCCACGGCAAGGGGGGCGACTGGGGCCTCAGCGCGTCGGAAGCGCTCCTCCTGCCGATGGTCGTGGTCCTGCCCGCCGGCGAGGCGGTGTGGGCCGTGACCCTTGCGATCGCCACCGCTCGCGTCTACCGCCGGAAGGCCGGGATCCTCAAGGGCGTCTTCAACGTCGCCCAGTACGGCTGCGGCGCGGCTGCAGCTGCCGCGGTGTGGCACCTGGGCGCGGAGCCCGCGCCCGAGCTGACCCTGCGGAACGCGGCCGTCGCCGCCCTCGCCGTCGTGACGTTCACCGTGCTGACGCACCTCTTCGTCGCCGTCGCGATGGCGATCACGTCCGGCGCGCGGCTGACGAGCGCGTTCGACGGCGTCTGGCGTCCCGCGGCGATGAACCTCGCCGGAAGCCTCGTCCTCGGCGTGCTCTTCGGGGCCGCCATCCTGTCGAGCAGGTGGACGGTCGCGGTCTTCCCGCTGCCGCTGCTCGGCCTCTACCTCGGCTACCGCGCCGTCCTCCGCCAGCGCGACGAAGCGGAGCGCCTGCGCCACCTCCACGCGGCGAGCAGGGCGCTCGCGGGGAGTCCCGAGCTCGACGTCGCGATCACGGGGTTCCTGCTGGCGGTCCGCGAGATCGTGTCGGCGCGCGAGACGAAGGCCGTGCTCAAGCTCGGTCGCGCGACCGTGTGGTCCGCCGTCGACGAGGAGGGCGTCGTCGCCCAGATGGCGCCGCTCGACCTCGGCCCCCTCGCTTCGCTGATGATGGAGGTCGAGATGCGCGAGTCGCCGGTCACCCTGTCGCGCGACGGAGGCGCCGGCGACCGGAGGCTCCTCGACGCGCTGGGCGCGCACAGCGCGGTCGCGGTTCCGCTGCTGGACGAAGAGGGCGTCCTCGGGTGCCTCGTCGCCCTCGACCGGGTGGGGGCGGGTGACTTCGGGGCGTCCGACGCGCTGCTGCTCGAAGCCGTCGGCGGCGAGCTGGTCACGACGCTGTCCTCGCATCGCCTCTACGACGAGATCACCGAGGAGCGCCGCCGCTTCGCACGCATCTTCCACGGGTCGCGCGAGGGGATCGCGCTGCTCGACCGGCGCGGCTGCGTGCGCGCGTGGAACCCCGCGCTGGAGCGCATCACCGGCTACGCGGCCGCCGACGTCATGGGGCGCCAGCTGTGCGATCGCGTCGTGCTGCGCCGCGACGACCAGAGGCGCGTGACGACGCCGGACCTGGTCGCCTCGACGGGGGCGAACGAGGTCGAGGTCGTGACGAAGGACGGGCCCGGACGGTGGGTGTCGGTCACGGCCGGCTCCGTCGACGCGGGCGAGCACCACGAGGTCGTGCTGCTCGTGCGCGACGTGACCGCGGAGCACGAGGCCGAGGAGGCGAAGTCGGACTTCCTGTCGACGATCAGCCACGAGCTGCGGACGCCGCTGACCAGCATCAAGGGCGCGCTGCAGGTGCTGGCGCGCGGGTCCGAGAACCTGTCCGACGACTTGTCGGACCAGATGGTGACCGTCATGCAGCGCGGTTCGGACCGGCTCGAACGTCTCGTCATGAACCTCCTGCTGGTGTCGCAGATCGAGGCAGGGGGCCTCGCGCCGTCGGACGCCGAGGCGGTCGATCTCTCGGACCTCGTGCGCGCGACGGCGAAGAGGGTGCTCGACGGTCATCCCCACCGCGTGGTCGAAGACGAGCCCGGCCTCGTGGTCCGCGCCGACGCCGAGCGTCTCGAGCAGGCGGTGGCCCACGTCCTCGACAACGCGGCGAAGTTCGGCGGCCCAGGCGGCCTGGTCACGGTCACGGTCGCGCGGGACCAGGGGTACGCGCGGGTGTCGGTCGCCGACGAGGGCCCCGGCATACCGCGACCGGACCAGGACCGTGTCTTCGACCGCTTCGTCCGGCTCGGCCACGTGCTCACGCGGGAGACGCAGGGGGCCGGGGTGGGCCTGTTCATAGCCCGGCGCGCCCTCTCCGTCATGGGCGGTGGGATCTGGGTCGAGAGCGAGCCCGGACGCGGCTCGACGTTCCACCTGCAGGTGCCGCTGGCCCGGCCCGTGGCGGTGGCCGACTCGGCTTAGTCTTCTCCGATGCGCATCGGGGTGATCGGGACGGGTCACGTCGGCCTCGTCACCTGCGCGTCGCTGGCGAAGGTGGGCCACGACGTCGTCGGGACGGACGTGGACGCGGCCAAGGTGGCGATGCTGAAGGACGGCCGCTCGCCGTTCTACGAGCCGGGGCTCGACGAGATGCTCGCCGAGCTGCTCGAAGGGGGCTCGCTCACGTTCTCGACGGATTCCGAGGACGCCGTCGCCGAAGCCGACGTCGCGTTCATCTGCGTCGGCACGCCGCCGCGGGCCACCGGTGAGGCCAACCTGGTCGCCGTCGAGCAGTCCGCGATCGACGTCGCGCGCAAGTCGACCAAGCGCACCGTCGTGGTCGAGAAGTCGACGGTCCCCGCGGGGACCGCTCAGCGACTGCGCCGGACGCTGAAGCAGGTCCGCGGCTCGTCGCTCCCCGAGCTCGAGATCGCGTCCAACCCCGAGTTCCTGCGCGAGGGCAAGGCGATCGAGGACTCGATGAAGCCCGAGCGCATCCTCGTCGGCGCGGACTCGGAGTGGGCCTTCGAGAAGATGCGGGAGGTCTACGCCCCGTGGGTCGAGCAGGGCTACCGGCTCATCGAGACGAACATCGCCACCGCGGAGCTCGCCAAGCACGCCTGCAACGCCTTCTTGTCGTTGAAGATCTCGTTCGCGAACGCGCTCGCTCGCATGTGCGAGCGCGCCGGCGCGGACGTGGTCGACGTCGTGGACGTCATGGGATCCGACTCCCGCATCGGCCGCGCGTTCCTGAACGCGGGCCTCGGATACGGGGGGTACTGCTTCCCCAAGGACATACAGGCGTTCGAGCGTCTCGCGAACGACCTCGGCTACGACTTCTCGCTCCTCCGCGAGGTCGAGCGGATCAACGAAGAGGCGCTCGACGCCGCGGTCGAGAAGGTCGTCGACGCCCTCTGGAACCTCGAGGACAAGCGCGTCGCGCTGTTCGGCCTCGCGTTCAAGCCCGAGACGGACGACATCAGGTTCGCCCCCGCGCTCGGGCTCGCGCGCCGGCTGCTCGACCGCGGCGCCGACGTCGTGGGATACGACCCGGTGGTCCGCGAGGAAGCCGTCCGGGAAGTGCAAGGACTGCGGCTGGCGCCGGACCCGTACGCGGCGGCGGACGGCGCCGACTGCGTCGTGCTGTGCACCGAGTGGCAAGAGCTCAAGGACGTCGACCTGGGCAAGCTGAAGGCGTTGATGGCGAGGCCGATCCTGGTCGACGGCCGCAACGCGTTCGATCCCGACGCCGTGGCGTCGGCGGGCTTCGCGTACTACCCGATGGGCCGCCGGGCCGTCGTCTGAACGAGTCGATGCCGACCGCGGCCGTCACCGGCGGAGCCGGCTTCCTCGGCTCGCACCTGTGCGAGCGTCTGGTGGGGGAGGGGTGGGACGTCGTCTGCCACGACTCACTCCTCACGGGCGACGTCGCCAACCTCAACGGTCTCCTCCGTGAGAGACGGTTCCGGTTCGAGGAGCGCGACGTGGCGACGGCGTTCGACGTCGAGGGACCCCTCGACTGGGTGCTGCACTTCGCGTCCCCCGCGTCGCCGCGCGACTACCTCGAGCTGCCGATCGAGACCCTGCGCGTCGGGTCGCTCGGAACGCTCAACGCCCTCGAGCTGGCGCGCTCGAAGGGCGCCGGCTTCATGGTGGCGTCGACGTCGGAGGTCTACGGCGATCCCAAGGAGCATCCGCAGAAGGAGTCTTACTGGGGACACGTCAACCCGATCGGGCCGCGCTCGGTGTACGACGAGGCGAAGCGTTTCACCGAGGCCGCGACCATGGCGTACCACCGAACGCACGGCGTGCCGGTGAAGATCATCCGCATCTTCAACACGTACGGGCCCCGCATGCGGCGCAACGACGGGCGCGCGGTCCCGAACTTCGTCGACCAGGCCCTCAAGGGGCGGCCGTTGACGATCCACGGCGACGGCAGCCAGACGAGGAGCCTGTGCTACGTCGACGACCTGATCGAGGGCATCTTCCGCTTCCTGAAGTCCGGCGAGCCGGGTCCGATGAACATCGGCAACCCGCGGGAGGTGACGATCCTCGAGCTCGCCCGCATCGTCAACACCGCGGCGGGCGGGAGGTCGGAGGTCGTGTTCGAGCCGCGCCCGGTCGACGATCCCGAGATGCGCCGCCCCGACATCGCGTACGCGCGCGCGGCCCTCGGATGGGAGCCCGTCGTCGCGCTGGAGGAGGGCCTCGCGCGCACCATCGAGTGGGCCGCCGAGGCCTGGGTCTGAGGCGGCGGTCTCCTAACGGAAGCCGCGCCGCGCCAGCTCCGCGACGAGCTCGCTCGTCGTCGTAGCTCCGACGAGACGCCTCAGCCTGGCGAGCCTCCGGTACACCGTGCGCGAGGTCAGGTGCAGCTGGCGCGCGCAGTCGTCCACGGGTACCCCGCGCGCCACGAGACGCGCCAGCGCCAGGTCCTCGCCGTGCAGCTCCGATCCCGCCGGCTCGCCGGACAGCACCTCGTGCGCCTCGGACGGCAGGAGCGGGACGAGGAACATCGGCGTGGCACGGTCTCGCCACCTCTCGGGTAGCGCGGACGGCGCGACGAGTATCCAGCCGGGCGCGACGGACTCGGAGACGAGCTCTGCGGGGTGGGGGTTTTCTTCCGCTTTCAACCCAGTTCCTTTGCCTACTCGGGACAGACCCTGGACATTCACTGGACACGACCCTTGATCGTTGGTGCTCCTCTCCCCTGAATACGTTCCACAGGGCCAGAGATAACGCCGGGACCTGACAGGGACAACCTGCTGACACCCGCGTTACCCGCGTGACGTGCATGCGTCTTCAGCGTGCAGTCACGCGTCGTCGGAGAGGTGAGTGACATGAAGGCAGAACGGAACGTCAGAACGCTGTCGCTCTCGATGCTCGTTGGGACGTTGATGACGCTGATCGTGCCGGTGGCGGCCTGGACGGCCGCAGCCGAGCCGAAGATCGCCTTCCTCAACCCGTCCAGCTTCGCCCTCGCGGGCGAGCGCGGCTACGTCGTGTCCGACGCCGCTACCGACGTCGGCCCCGGCTGCTGCGACGCCTCCGACGGCAGCTACCGCTTGAGCGCGTGGGTGGCGGACTCACCCGCGGAGGCGACGGTCTTCTTCACCGTCGTCCAGGGCGCGCTGGACTTCGAGCTTCCTGCGGTCCAGGCGGCCGGCCCGACGTCGTCCGACACGTGGGAGGCGTCGTGGGACATCCCGCCCGAGGTCCTGAACGGGCCGGCGACGATAACGGCCTACCTCGTCATGGACAACGAGCCGATCGCGCAGGCGAGCGTCGACGTAACCGTGATGCGGATAGAGCCCGCGATCGACCTCGCGTACCCGCAGAGCGGAGGAGCGTTCGGGACGTTCGCGCCGCTGGCGTCGAGCTTGCCCGAAGACGGCTCCGCGAAGCGCAAGAACCCGATCGCGACGGTGGACGCGCTGTACACCGCGACCCCCGACATGACGTTCGTCAGGACCTTCTACACGACCTCGCCCGCGGGCTCGGATCCCGTGTGGAAGACCTGCGGCACCGAGGTCATCGGGTCCAACAACGGCAACGCCGACAACGGCGTGAGATGCACGCTGCCGGTCGCGGCCGACGCACAGGCCGTGACTGCAGTGGCCGCGCTCGCGAACGACTCGCCCAACGACTACGACGATCGCTTCAACGAGTCGGGTGACGCCGTGCGCGTCGTGCCGTACGCGCAGCAGCCCGCGGAGGTCACGTTGAACGAGGTCGCCGAGCAGAGAGTCGACAAGGACGAGGGCACCGACCGCTTCTTCTGCAGCGCGACGGTCACCGCGACGGTCGTCGACCAGCTCGGCCGGGTGATCCCCGGCGCGAACGTCGACGCGGAGGCGGTCGGCCCGACCGATGCGCTCAGGTTCCACAGCTCGTCCGTGCTCGGTGGTCCGATCGCACCCGACCGCGGGACCCACTCCACGGAGAGCTCGTTCGACTGCACCGGTGGCGGCGACGTGCCACCGCCGAACGCGAGCCCCGGGACCCAGGGCGAGCACCCGGTCTTCGGGTCGCCCGACCCGAAGCACGTCGAATCCGGCGGTGGAGGCACCAGTGACCGCGGGACCTTCGGCGTCAGGCTGTACTCGAGCGCGAACGGGGTCACGCAGTACACCGTCTGGGCGGACGAGATCGACGACGGCTGCGCGGCCAACGACGACCGGTTCACCGTGGGCGAGCCGGCCGCCGCCGGCAGCGTCGGCTGGGCGACGAACCCGGACGTGCCCGTCCTTCGGACGCCCGCGGCGGTCGTCACGTGCGGCTCGGGAGGGGAGCCCTCGCCCGGCCCGACCGACCCACCTCAGCCCGCGGGCAGGTCGGTCGGGCTGCGCGCGGCCGACCGGAGCGTCCCCGCCGGGGAGCGCATCCGGCTGACCGGCAGGATCAGGTCGGGGGTCGCCGACTGCGCTGCCGAAGAGCACGTGACCCTCGAGGCACGGCGTCCGGGGCGGCGTTTCCGGGCGGTCGCCACGACCATCAGCCGCGACTCCGGGCGGTACCGCTTCCAGCTGTCCGCCACGAAGACCCGGGCGTACCGGGCCGTCCTCGACGCCACCGACATCTGCCTGGCGGCCAAGTCCCGAGCGGTCCGGGTCCGGGCGACGTAAGGCGCTGTCACCCCCCGTCACCCCGGCGACGAAATCCCGTCGCCGGGGTGTACCGCGTCCAATTTCTGTTACTACCGCCTGGTTCGTGCGTATTAAGCAAAGCAATGGCATGATCGGGTCGCGTTCTCAGCGGGCCGGCCCATGCGGTGGGCGGAGAAATCCGGGGGAGATGAAGATGGCGACGCAGGTGGAGTCCAGCTTCGAAGCCGTATGGCCGGACCTCGAACGGCGCATACATCGGTTCCTCAGCAGCAAGAAGGTCCCGGACAGCCAGCGCGAGGACGTCGTGCAGGAGACGGGCCTCCGCCTCTACCGCATGTGGGCCCAGGTCGATCCCGCGGGGTCGCCCATCGGCCTCGCGTTGACGATCGCGATGAACATCGTCCGCGACAACGCGCGCCGCGACTCCCACCGAACCGTCGTCGAGATCGAGCCCGACGTCCCGGCGATCTGCGACGTCGAGCGATCGGGTCTCGCGCGCCTCGAGCTCAGCCGCGTGCACCGCGCGCTGTCCGAGCTCACTCCCGCGCAGCGATCCGTCCTGCTGTCCGAGCTCGACCGCAACCAGCGTCCTCCGGAGGCGAGCGCCGCCGCGATCAAGATGCTGCGGATGAGGGCGCGGCGTAACCTCACCGCGATCCTCGAGCGCGCAGGGTGCGGCGTCCTCGTCGCACGGTGGCGCCGGCTGTTCGGCGTACCGCAGCAGGTGTTCGTCCCCCGCGACCTCACGAAGGTCGAGCAGGGCATGGCCTCGAGCCTCGCGGGCGTAATGGCTGCGGCCGCGATCTCGCTGTCGCCGATCACCTCGCTGTTGGGGTTCGGCGGCCACGGGACGATCGAGCAGCGGACGCCGTCCGTCGTCGCGGAGGAGATCTGGGCCGCGGGGACCGCCGCAGCCCGGGCGTCGGCGGTTGCCGCCAACTCCGCGGCGGCCGTCACGCCGCGCGCCGCGAACCTGCTCGGCGAGTCGCCGCTCGTGCGACGCGCCGAGGCCACGGCGAAGATGAGCGCGGGACGGAAGGCCAAGGAGGCGGCTGCCGAAGACGCTCCCGCGGTCGACGTCCCGCTGCCCGGCGGCGAGGGCGAGATCCAGGGCGACGGCTCGGTCGAGGTCGAGGTGCCCGCGCCGACGCTCGACCCCGGTGACGACAACCCGCTGTGCGACCCGACCGCTCCCGGGTGCGCCCCGGACCCGAGCGACCCTCCGGGCCACGCCGAGGTCTCGGCCCGCGTGCGCGTGCGCGACGTGGAGGTCGAGGTCCAGGTCGACACGGACGAGCTGGGGTCCGACGTCGTCGCCTCGGTCGACCTCTAGACCCTTTCCGCACCGGAGGGCGGGAACGTCCCGCCCGCCCCGATCGTCCTTGGATACGTGGCGGCATCGAGGGGTCTGCTCGCGATCGCAGTCGCGGCACTGACCGCGGCCCCCGTCGCCGCGGCTCCGTCCTGCCACGGCCATCGCGCAACGATCGTCGGGACGGCCGACGCCGACTTCCTCGACGGGACCCCGGGCCGCGACGTGATCGTCGGGGGCGGGGGCGGCGACACCATCCGGGCCGGCGCCGGCGACGACGTCGTGTGCGACGGCCCGACGGGCCGGTCCCAGAGCAGCGTCTACGCCGGAGCCGGTGACGACCTCGTCGACGGAGGCGGGGGCCGCGACGTCCTCTACGGCGAGGAGGGCCGCGACGTGATCGTCGGAGGCGGCGGCGCCGACTTCCTGTCGGGGATGGCCGGCTCCGACGTCCTCGAGGGAGGGCCGGGCGACGACGTCCTCGGAAGCGGACCCGGCCGCGACCGGGTCCGCGGCGGCGGCGGCCAGGACGCCCTCGGCTGGGGCGGTCGGTGGACGCCCCGCTCCGAGCGCCGCTCCTGGACCGTCGACCTCGGCCGCGGCCTCGCCACCGGGTACGGGCTCGACCGCTTCACCGGGGTGGAGGGCGTGACCGGATCCCCCGGCCCGGACAGCCTCCTCGGGAGCGGCGGGACCGACACGATCCTCGGAAGCGTCGGCCGCGACCTCATCCGGGGCCGCGGCGGCGACGACGTGCTCGAGGGCGAAGGCGACATGACGATCGGCTACGACGACCGGATCTTCGGCGGCGGCGGCGACGACGTGCTGAGGGGCGACGTCGTCGAGGACGAGGCCGGGGACGACGAGCTGTTCGGTGGTCCCGGCAACGACACGGTCTACGGCGACTACGCGTTCTTCGTGGAGACGGAGGCCGCCCAGGGGGAGGACGTGATCGTCGGGGGAGCGGGCGCCGACGAGCTCCACGGCGACTACCTCGGCGACGACTCGGACCTCGACGACGCCGACGGAGGAGACGACGCCATCCGCGGGGCGGGCGGAGCCGACCACGTGATCGGCGGTGGTGGGGAGGACCGGCTGTGGGGCGGGCGCGGCCCGGACGTCCTCGACGGTGACACGGTCAGGGGCGAAGGGGAGGACGACGTCCTGCGCGGCGGCGCCGGGGACGACCTGCTGCACGGAGAGCTCGCGTGGCACGGCGCCGGCGACGACCGGCTCCTCGGGGGCCGCGGCGACGACACGCTCTACGGCGACGTCTTCGTCGACAACCCGATCACACAGTCGACGCCGCAGACGTTCGAGGCCGGTGACGACGCGCTGTGGGGCGGAAGGGGCGACGACCTGCTGGTCGGAGACGTCGCGGACGAGGACGGCAACCGCGGGGCGTCGGACCGGCTCCGCGGCGGCGCCGGCGACGACGACCTGCGCGGGGAGGGATGGCACGACGACCTCGACGGAGGCGACGGCTTCGACCGGGCGGACGGAGGCACGGGCCTCGACTCCTGCACGGCCGAGGAGACGGACGGATGCGAGTGAGCCGAGCCGCGAACCGGGGCCGGAGTCGCCCGGGTATCCTTTCTCCGTACCGGCCCCGTTAGCTCAGACGGCAGAGCGTCTCCATGGTAAGGAGAAGGTCCACGGTTCGATTCCGTGACGGGGCTCGCTCGCAGCGCCGCAGCCTGCAGCACCACGGGGCGGCGTAGCTCAGGGGCAGAGCAAGCGGCTCATAATCGCTGAGTCGGTGGTTCGAGTCCACCCGCCGCTACTGGAAAAAGCGCCTGCGAGCCCTCAATTCACGCGCCCGGATACCGAAGTAACTCGTGGAGGTATCTGGGCTATGTCTACGAAGGCTTTCTGCAATCGCTGTGGTTCCGAGGTCGAGGACGCCGGCGGCTTCTGCCTGCTCGGTCACCGGCTGAGCGCCCTGGCGCCGCCTCCGCCGCCCCCGCCGCCAGCGATGACCGACCTTAAGCAGGCCGTCGAGGCCGTCTTCGACGAGGCGCACGCCGCCGTCGTCACCGAGGAGACCCGGCAGCCCGAGCCCTCGCGCTACGCGTCGAGCATCGAGCGGACCTGGGCCGAGCTCGAGAGCGCGCCGGCCCCCGCAGCCGACGACCCCATCAACACGTTCGCCCCGCCGCCCCGGATGGACTGGGGGCCGCGCCGGTCGCCGCTGCGCCTGAAGCTCCGCCGCGAGCGCGCCGAAGCGTCCGTCTGAGAGGCGGCCGGCCCCGCCCGGCCCTCTCGCACCGCTTGTTAGACTGCCCCGCATGGCCAGCGACAAGCGCGTGCACGTCACGCTCGAGTGCACGCAGTGCAAACGCCGCAACTACATCACGGAGAAGAACCGGCACAACACGCGCGACCGCGTCGAGCTGAAGAAGTACTGCCGCTGGTGCAGCGGCCACACCGCCCACAAAGAGACGCGCTAGATCCCCACCCGGTCCGACGGGGCGTCCGCCCGCCGGGCGCGGAACCACTGCAGCGTCCGCGCCAGGCCTTCCTCCAGATCCACCGAGGGCTCGAAGCCCAGGTCGCGCCGCGCCGCGGCCGCGTCGGCGTGGGTGCGCGGGACGTCCCCCGGGCGGGCGTCCTCGTGCACGGGATCCGGCGTCACGCCGGTGAGGCGGCCGAGGACGTCGAGCAGCTCCAGCAGCGAGCACGGCCTGCCCGCGCCGACGTTGTAGACGCGCTCCGTGCGCGGCGCGACCGACGCCGCGACCGTCGCGGTGACGACGTCGTCCACGTAGGTGAAGTCACGGGCGAGCGACCCGTCGCCGAAGACGGTCGGACGGCGGCCGGAGAGCAGCGCGTCGAGGAAGAGCGGTATCACGGTCGCGTAGCGCCCGTCGCTCGGCTGACCGGGCCCGTAGACGTTGAAGTAGCGCAACGAGACGGCCTCGATGCCGTGGAGCTGCGCGAACACGCGGCAGTAGTGCTCGCCGGCGAGCTTCGACACCGCGTAGGGCGACACCGGCAGAGGCGGCATGTCCTCGCGGACGGGTGTCACCGCGGCGTCGCCGTAGACGCTGCTGGACGAGGCGTTGACGACGCGACGCACGCCGGCTTCGAGCGCGCCCTGCAGGACCGTCACGGTCCCCTGGCTGTTCGCGCGGTCGGTCCCCGCGGGGTCGTCGATCGACCGGGCGATCGCCCGGTGGGCCGCGAGGTGGAACACGACGTCGGCCCCCGCCACCGCCTCCCGCACCGCCGCGGGATCGCACACGTCCCCCACGACCAGCCGCGGCGCGGGGTGCACGGCCGCCTCGTCTCCGGTGGAGAGGTCGTCGAGCACGGTCACGTCGTGGCCGTCCCGCACTAGGCGGGCGACGAGATGCGACCCGATGAACCCGGCCCCGCCGGTGACCGTCGTCCTCACGGCGCCCATTCTGCTACGGGCTCGGGCACACTCGGGGCATGAGGATCGCGCTCCTGATCGTGCTCAACGTGCTCCTGGGCGTTCTGATCGGCGTCTACGCGGCCGCCGCGGCGAAGGTGCGCCGTACGAGTCCGCCCCACGCCGCGGCCGCGGCCGCGAGCGCCCTCTTCCTCACCCTCGTGCTCGTCGTGGCGTGGCTCGCGCTCACGGGTGACGGTGACGGGGGGGTCCCGCTCGGGCTCGCGTTCGTCGTCGCGGCCGCGGCGGTGCTGCGTGTGGGTGCGGCCGCGTACGCGCGGCGGAGGTCGAAAGCGGAGGCCGAGCGTGCGCGCGGCGCCGCAGGAGGACCGGTCTAGGGTTCCGGCGTGGCCTCGCCCCCCGACGCGTTCCGCATGTTCTTCGTGTGCACCGGCAACCAGGCGCGCAGCCCCATCGCGGCGGCGTGGACCGCACGGGCGGTGGAGGGTCTTCCGGTCGAGGTCGGATCGGCCGGGACGCTGCCGCGGCCCCCGAGCCCGGTCCTCCTCGAAGCGGGCGCGATCGCCACCCAGCTCGGCCTCGACCTCGCGCTGCACCGGAGCAGCCACGTCGCGGAGCACGACCTCGCGTCGGTCGACCTCGTCCTCGGCTTCGAGCTGAACCACGTCGCGTCCGCGGTGGTCGACGGCCGTGCCGAAGCCTCGCGCGCCTTCCTTCTGAAGGAGCTCGTGAGGCTTGCCCGCGACGCCGCGCCGCCGGCGCAGGCGGATCCGGTCGAGAGGGCGCGCGCGATCGTCCGGCAGGCCGACGCCCTGCGGCGCGAGAGGGGCCACAGCCTCGGCGAGGAGATCAGGGATCCCGCGGGGCGCCGCGTCCGTGTCTTCCGCGAGATCGCCTCGGACGTAGTCCGGGCCTGCGACGAGATGGTCGCGCTGCTGTTCGGTCCCTAGGGACGTCCGGCCGCGAACCGCTCGCACTCGCGGAGGAAGTCGTCGCCGCGGCCGTCGCTGCACAGGTCGCGGCCCCCGCCGCCGTCGACGACGTCGTCCCCCCCACCGCCATGGACGGCGTCGCGGCCGGTGCCACCCCGGAGCACGTCCCCGCCTCTGCCGCCGCGCAGCGAGTCCCTGCCTCTCCTGCCGGACAGGATGTCGCGCCCGCTCCCACCGGAGACGTCGTCGTCGCCACCGCCCGCTGCGAGGATGTCGCGTCCCGCCCCACCTCGGAGCCGGTCGTCGCCCGACGTGCTGACCAGGGCGTCACGGCCCCGGCCCCCGCGCAGGGTGTCGACGCCCGCGCCGCAGCGGACGTCGTCGTCCCCGGCGCCCCCGTCCACGTCGTCGTTGCCCGCGCCGTCGCACGTGACCTCGTCGTCCCCCGCGCCGGCGTCGATCTGCTTGTCGCCGGTGTCACCCTCGTCGCCGCACTCGATGCGGTCGTCACCTCCGAAGGCCTCGATGAGGTCGTCGCCGTCGCCGCAGATGATCAGCTCGCCGTCCTCGGTCCCCGTGATCGTCTCGGACCCGTCCGTGCCGCACACGACGCCGGGATCCAGACAGCGCTGGTCGATCGGCTCGGGTGAAGGGGTCGGCGAGGCCGTAGGCGTCGCCGTCGCCCCGGGAGTCGGCGTAGGTGTCGCTCCGGGTGTAGGCGTCGCGGTCGGGGTCGGCGTGGGGGGCGGCGTGGGCGTCGGTGTCGGTGTCGTCCTCGACACGACCTCGACCGCTCCGATGTCGCACCCGTTGCCGGCCACGAACGCATGGTCGACGGGGCGCGAGACCCCGCGCTGGTCGGTCGACGGCGGCGGGCACTGGTCGAGCGGGATCGCGTCGACCGCGGGGCTCGCCGAGCCGGGCTCGTGGTATCCGGTCGACGTCTCTCCGGGGTTCGGCATCGGGCTCGTCAGGGGCCCGAGCTGTGGATCCGTCGACGGCCGGTCGGTCGGCTGCGTCAACGTGCACGAGTCGTCCGTGGCGATGTTGTAGCCCTGCGACGTGATCGCGCCGAGACACTGGGGCGCGCCCGTGTTGTCCGCGACCATGGATCGCCGCAACGTCAGCGTCCCCTGCTCGGTCCCGTCCACGTCGCCGTTCGCGATGCCCGACGCGCCGACGGCTCCCGAGTTCTCCGCGACGGTGACGTGGCTCAGCGTCATCGTCCCGGAGTCGAGGTACAGCCCTCCCGCCGAGGGGAGCGTGGGATCGCCGGGCTGGCTTCCCGCGCCGTTGGTGCTGACCGTCACGTTCGACAGCGTCGTCGACGACGTGTCCCCGATCGCGGAGAGCCCGCCCCCGCAACACCTCTCGATCGAGTTGTTCCTGATCGACCCGCGCTCGAGCGAGAACGTCCCCTCGTTGTAGATCGCGCCTCCGCAACACGCCTCCGTGGTGTTCTCGGCGAACCGCGTGTCGGTCGCGGTGACCGTCGCGGCCGGGTTCGAGTACAGCCCGCCTCCGCAGCAGTCGTCGACCGCGTGGTTTGCCTGGATCACACCGTGCGAGATCGTCACGGAGACCGGTCCGCCCTCCTCGTTGTAGATGCCCCCGCCGCAACACCCTCTGACCTCGTTCCGGAACACCGAGCCGTTGGTGAGAGTGAAGACGGCGTCGCGGCCGATCGTCGGATTGCCCCAGTTGTAGATCCCGGCTCCACAGCAGCCGAACGCGTCGTTGTCCTGGATCGAGCTGTTGCTCGCGGTGATCGTCGAGCTCTCGTTGTAGATGCCCCCGCCGCAGCACTGCGCGACCGCGTTGTTCGCGATCGAGGTCCCGCTCAGGACGACGTCGCTGTCGATCGCCGCGATGCCGCCACCGCAGCAGGCGCCGTTGGCGACGTTGCCCGAGACGCTCGCGTGGACACGGAGGGACCCGTCCTCCACGAAGACCCCGGCCCCCTGGTCTCCCGACCCGCCCGTGATGACGGCGTTCTCCGTGACGAGGGACGCCGAGGCCACGTGGAACACACGAGCGGTCGTGCCCGAGCTCGTCATCGAGATCCCGCCGGCTCCCACCGTGAAGCGCGCGCCCGCGTCGATCGTCGCGATGTTGCCGAGAGCGGACGGCACGCGCACGGTGAGGTCGTCGGTGACGTCGAGGTCCCCCTGGGTGGCGTCGAGCGCGTCCGCAGCCTCGGTGGTGTCCTGGATCGTCAGCGTGTAGGTCCCCCTCTCGAGCAGGATCGTGTCGGACCCGGGGGCCGCGTTGGCGGCCATCACCGCTTCGCGCAACGAGCAGTCGCTCGGGTCGCAGGCGTCGGGCGGCGGATCGTCGAAGCGCGTGACCGGGAACGTCGCCGCGTGGGCGGCGGTGACGGCGACGAGCGCTGCCGCGGCGATCGTCGCGATCGAGACGGCGATCCTCACGACGCGGGCCGGAACACGGGTCATCGCTTCCTCGCTTTCCTAGCGCGGATCCCCTCCGCCGCGATCGTAGAACCCGCCCGGGCGTATGTCGGCCGGGCTCGTTTTCCTATACTGCGCGGCGTGAAAGTCGCCGACGCGATGTACGTGGAGTGGGTGGAGGGTGAAGCCGTCGTCTTGAACCGCGACTCCGGTGAGCTCCACTACCTCAACGGTCCGGCGGCGCTGGTCTTCGCGCTGATCCAGGAGCACGGCTTCGACCGCGCGCTCGAAGAGGTCCGCGACCGCTTCGGCGCCGAGCAGGTCGAGGCGGACCTGGACGACCTCGTCTCCGACATGAAGGAGAAGGGCATCCTGGTCGATGGATGAACCCGCGCCCATCGACGACGGCCGGGTCGTGGTCGACGAGCCCGGCGAGCCCCGAGCCGCGGCCGGCTGACCCGATCCCTTCGAAGGCCTGGTCTGGGCCGACTCCATCTGGATACCGACGAAGGAGGCGTGGCGCGAGGTCCGCGCGACCGCCCCGGGCCTGCTCGCGGACCTGCCGGGCTCGCCCCGGCCGCCGGACGACGCTCGCGAGAGCCCCGGGTCGTTCAGCCTCGTCGTCGACGACGCGGGCGGCCGGACGCGGAGCCTGCCGTCGCTGTACGTCAACAACACCCAGCTGTACGCGCACCGCGACGTGAGCGTGGTGGTCGACCGGCTGCACGAGGCGGTCGACGCGTTCGTGCGGTCGCCGGAGAGGCCGGCGTACATGCTGACCGCGTGCGCGATCGACGGGCGGCGCGGCCTTTTCGCGACGGACTTCTACAACCGCTCGGCCTACCGGCACAGGTTGCGGCGGCTCGGGATGACGTTCTCCGACCACCCCTTCGCGTTCTTCGACGGCGAGTCTCGGTTCGCCGCGGCCGACACCGAGCATTTCCGTCCCTCGTTCGTCGCGCTCGCGGGACAGTCCGACCGGCCTCCCGGGATCGTGCGGACGACGGGCGCGCGCTTCCTGCACCTGTTCACCTTCTACCGGATCGCCGACATAGACGCGGTCGAGCTCTCCGCGCTCGCGCGCCTGCTTCCGGCGGTCGAGGGCCTCAGCGCGACCGAGCCGGAGGACCTCGTGGACGCGCTGCGCGCACCGTCGGCGTAGCCGTGGCCCCCACCGCCGCCGACCTCACGCTGCTCGGCGTCGGGTTCCGGATAGTCGTCGACGACGAGCGCGTCGCGGAGCTCGTCCGGCTCCTGTGGGAGCCGTTCGCCGGCACGGGTGAGGGCGAGCCGGTGACGGTCGACATCCGGAGGGACGGGGCCGGTTGGCGGATCGCGAGCCCGCCGGATCCGCCGTCGCGCGCGGACGACCCGTGGATCCTCTGCGTCGTCCTGCGCAACCTGCTCGCCGGCAGGGCGATCGCCGCGCGCCCCGACCTCGTCCCCCTCCATTCGTCGGTCGTCGAGAGGGACGGCTTCTACCTCGTCCTCGCCGGACCGTCCCGCGCCGGCAAGTCGACTCTCGCCGTCGAGCTCCTGTTGCGCGGGTGGCGTCTCGTGAGCGACGACCTCGCCCCGATCGCTCCCACCGACGCGACCGCGACCAGGTTCTTGAAGCCCGTCCAGGTGCGCGACCCCGACCAGTGGAGGCGCGTCGGGGGGTGGGAGGTCCCGGCGTGGCTGCCGCCGCCGGCCGTCACCGCGCTGATACCGCCGGCGGCCTTCCGGCAGGCGCCCGCCCGCCCCTACCGGCCGGACGCGGTCGTGTTCACCCGCTGGGACCCCGGGGCCGAGGCCACGATGGAGCCGGTGACGCCCGCCCGGGCGGCCGCCCTGTGCGTCACGAACGTCCAGGGCGGCCGCGACGCGTCCGGCGACCTGCCCGTCCTGGCCAAGCTGTGCGCCGGCGCCCGGACCGCCCGGATGGTCTACCCGTCGACCCCCGAGGCTTTCGCGCTCTTTGGAAGTTTCTTGCACGACTCGCCGCCCATGGAATAATCTCCCTAGACAGGTTCGTCAGGTGACCGGAGGGTGGGCGTGGAAGCAGATCAGAAGGCGACGCGGGAAGGCCTCGAGCGCAGGACGTTCCTGAAGCACGCGGCGACGGCGGCGTGGGCCAGCCCGATCATCCTGACGATGATGTCGCGCACCGCGCACGCCCAGCAGCAGTGCGGCACGACCACGAACGGGGTCACGTGCACCACCACCACTCCGTGCGGGACGACGCCGCCGATGGTGTGCGCCCCCGACCCGTCGAACGGTCCCGGTGACCCAGGACCGTGCATCTGTGTCCCGTCGTAATCGCAACCAGCTCGACGGCAAAGGGCCCTCGAACGAGGGCCCTTTCTCTTTGCCGTGATCCTTCCGCCTAGCGCGTGCGCGAAGCGCTCGTCCGCCCGCCGTTCCGCGCTGCGAGCTCGCTCGGGTCCGCCTCGCGGACGGGATCGCCGTAACGCTCCGAGTAGTAGTAGCGGTACTGGTACTGGTAGCCGCCTGCCTTCGACGGGTTGAAGTTGTTGAGCACGCACCCGATCAGCCGCGCCTGGACCTGGTCCAGCTGCTGGCGCGCGTGGTCGACCGCGCTGCGGCCGGTCTTCTGCGCGTCGGCGATGTAGACGACCCCGTCGGCCAGCGGCGCGAGGACGATCGCGTCGGCGAGCGCGAGGACGGGCGGACCGTCGATCAGCACGAAGTCCGCCGAGCGCGCGAGCTGCTGGAGGATGATCCGCATCGCCTCCGACCCGAGCAGCTCCGCGGGGTCGTGCGGGACGGGCCCGCTCGCGACCAACCGGAGGTTGTCGATCCCGGGTGCCCTGATCGCCGCCGCGAGCTCGATGTCGCCCTGCAGGAGGTTTGTCAACCCCGGCTCCTTCGACACGCCGAAGAACGTCGAGAGCCGCGGCCTCCGCAGGTCGGCCGACACGAGGATCACGCGCTTGTTCGCCTGCGCGAGCGCGACGCCGAGGTTAGCGGTCGTCGCCGTCTTGCCCTCGCCCGCCTCCGCGCTCGTGACGAGGATCGTCCGCGCCTCGTGCCGCGCGGCGGCGAACAGTAGCCCGGTTCGCAGAGTGCGATACGCCTCCGACGCGGCCGACCGCGGATCGGTGAGCGTGACGAGGACGGCGTCCTTCTGGCGTCGCCACGTCGGTATCTGCGGGACCACGGCAAGCACCGGCGCGCCGATCCGCGATTCGAGGTCGGGACGCCCGCGGAGACGGTCGTCGAGACGCTCGCGCAGGAAGACGGCGGCGATCCCCGCCGCGAGACCGGCCAGCAGCCCCAGGACGCCGTTCTTGAGGTGGTTCGGCGACGACGGCGCGGACGGGACCTCCGCCGGCTCGACGACCTGGCCGACGCGGAGGCGCTCCGGCGGCGTCAGCTCGGTGAGCTGCTGCTGGAGGATGGCGATCTGTCCGATGACGGAGCTGGCGCGGGTCTGGAGCGTCGTGGCGCGCGGCGTCCCCTCGGCGTCCGCGGCCTTCGCCTCGAGCCTCGCCAGCTGCTCGTTGAGCTCGTCGATCTGCCGGCGGATCGCCTCGGACGACGCGAGCAGGTCGTTCACGAGCTCGTCGCGCCGGAACTCGAGGTAGGCCTCGGCGTAGGTCTGCGCCATCAACTGCGCCTGGACGGGCTCGGGGTGGCTGAACCTGATGTCGAGGATCTCGGTCTCGACCGCGACGCTGACCGACAACGTCCCCTGCCCGTCGTCCCGCTCGCCCGAGTCCTCGAGCTTGTCGTCGACGAGGTCGGCGACGGCTTGCGACGCCAGCAGCTCGCGCTCGGTCTCGAGGTTCGGCAGCGGCGCGATCGGGCTGCCGGGCAGCGGAACGCCCTTCACGAGCACCTTCGCGTGCGCCTCGTAGATCGGAGTCTGACGGTAGGAGAAGAAGAGCGCGCCGCCGACGAAGAGCGCCGTGATCGCGAGGATCATCCACTTGCGAAGCCGCAGGAGCCCGAGGTATTCGCGCAGGTCGAGGGGAGTCGGTTCGATCGCGTTGTCCGTCTGCATCCCTGCTTCCTGGTCGTCCTTCGCTCGGCCCCGCTCCGGCGTGCGCCGCCCGGCTACCCGCTAGAGAAAGGCTCCCGCCTGTTCAGGCGGGAGCCTCGTCGCTACCTGGTCGAAGCGGTCGTCAGGGGTTGTGGTTCTGGCACTTCTGCTCCGGCTGCTTGCCGTACTGGTGCTGCTTGGTGCACCCCGGAGGCGCCGGGTGGCCGCTCTTGTGCGTCTGGAGCTCGAAGCCGCCGAGGATCGAAGGCTTCGCGTCCGTCCCGCCATCCCCTGCGTAGCCCCCTACGAGTCCGAGGACGGCCACGGCGACGGCTGTAGCGGCGATCCGAACCTTGAGGCTCCTTCTCACGAGTTCCACCGACGGTCTCCCTCTCCCAGCCGTTTGGGGCACTTACGAAGGAAAACTTTACCTTCGTTTCCCCCTGTATGTCGAGCCGTACACTGGGCGCCCCCGCAAATTCTTCGCGCTTTTCCCGGGTTTTCGAGGTGGGGGGACCCCTTTGTCAGATTTTTCCGCACGATCCGGCCCGGGCGGGGGACCTCCGCCCCGCCTCCTGGTCGCGGGGAGCCAGCTGCGCGTCGACGTCGTGACGGCGGAGGTCGTCGACGCGCTGCGGGCGGCCGGCGTCGAGCCGGTCCTGCTCAAGGGTCCGACGATCGCACGCTGGCTCTACGACGAGCCTGCCGAACGGCCCTACGCGGACACCGACCTCCTCGTCCCGCCCGGCGCGGCCGGCCGGGTCGGCGACGTCCTGGGGTCCATGGGGTTCCGGCCCTTCTCGAGGCCGGTGGGCTCCCGCGGCCCGGCGGCGGCGACGGCCTGGCTCCGCGACGACCGGACCTCGGTCGACGTCCACGTCACGCTCATCGGTGCGAACGTGCCGCCGGAGCGCGTGTGGGAGGTGCTGTCGGCGGAAACCGAGCCGTGGTCCGTCGCAAGGACGACGGTCGCCGCGCTGCGGCCGCCGGCGCGCGCACTGCACGTCGTCCTCCACAGCGCCCAGCACGGCCGCGACTGGGACGGTCCGCGCAGAGACGTCGAACAGGCCGTCGCGCGCCTTCCCCGCCCGGTGTGGGTCGAGGCGGCGCGCGTCGCGCGCGATCTCGACGCGACACCGGCGTTGGCCGCGGGGTTGCTGATCGCCCCCGGGGGGGCCGAGCTCGTCTCCGCGCTGGGCCTGCCGCCGCCGGACCGCGCCGACGTGCTGCTGCGCGCGGGCAACGCCCCTCCGCTCGCCGTCGGCATCGACTGGCTCACACGCAGCGAGGGGGCCGGGCGCAGGGCCGCGTACGTCGCGCGCAGGGTCTTCCCGACGCCGTCCGAGATGCGGCGGTGGACTCCGCTCGCCCGGCGAGGCCCGGTCGGACTCGCTCTCGCTTACGTGTTGCGGCCTTTCTGGCTCGTCGCGAAGCTGCCGGCCGCGCTCCGGGCGCTGCGTGACGCTCGCGTTCGGGCCGCGGGGTCGCGCGAGAGAGAGCGCTAGTCCTCCGGGACGAACGTGAGGTCCAGCTCGACGTCCGTCTCGAGCGTCCCGCGCGTCTCGAACAGCGGGACGGGGGCCGCGTCGTCCTCGACGACCTCGTAGCCGAGCGGCGGAACGAGCGTGAACGAGTAGCGGTCCGGGAACGCGGTCGTCTGCGGCACGAACGTGAAGTCGAACGTGCCTCCGTCGGAGCCCAGGTCGACGAGGTGCCTCGAGGAGTACACGACCTCGATCGTCGTCGTCTCGCCCGGCGGGATCGTGAGCAGCCGCCACACGACGGGATGCCCCGCCTCGAAGTCCCTCGGCGCGAGCTTGGACCGGCCGTTGAAGCGGTAGTCCTCGTAGTGCGCGCGCTGCGGCAGCAGGATGTCGAGGAACATCCGGTTCATGCCTGCGGTGTCGTTCCTCAGGTTCTCGGGGTCGCCGCCGATGTTCGGTCCCAGCAGGAGCGAAGGCGGACCGTCCGGCGCCGTGTTGCGCAGCGTGACCTTCGTGGTGACGAGGGCCTCTCCGTCCTGGGCGACGCGCACCTCGGTGTCGATCGTGCGCCGGAGGAAGTAGTCGACCTTGCTCGGCACCGCGTTGTTGTTGAAGACCAGCTGGATGTTCGGCCCGAGACCTTCGTAGCCGCCGTCCGCCCGGAGCTCCTCGAGCGCCCGCTGGTCGCCGCCGTCGCGGCTGTAGACCTTCAGGTGCTTCGTGCGAACGGCCTCTGCCACCGCGCGTACGAGGGCCGGCTCGTCGACGGCCGGGCCGTTCAGCTTGTTCCAGAAGTCCTCGATGAGGTCGCCGAGGAACCGTTCCTGTGCGGACTCGTTGCGGCCGAACGCGAGGTAGGAGTCGTGCAGGATCACCCGCGCGGCGTTGTCGGGCCCGATCGGCGCGTCGATCCCCCTGCCGCGCAACGGCCCCGTCGCCTTCGTCAGCTCCGCGAGCGCGATCGGGTCCATCGCCATGACGCCGTCGAGGCGGTCGCCGATCACGCGCTCGTACATGCGCAACCAGACCTCCGCCGCGACGGGGAAGTTCGGCGTCGCGTTCGCCTGCTGGAACTGCCTCAGTCCGTACGCGGTCGCGTAGCGCTTCGCGAACCACGGGACCGGCGGCTCGACGGATCCGAACGGATACGCGGTGAGGCGCACGACGGGGGAGACCGTCGTGAGCTCGACGCGGCCGTCCGACGTCTCGAGGATCCCGTAGAAGCCCATGACGCCGCCGGACCCGCGCGCCTCCGAGGGGGTCAGGAACGCGAGCAGGTACGTCCGCGTCGCGTCCCGGCCGAGGAGCCCCGGGAGCGCGCGCAGCAGCGTGGTCGCGCGGTCCGCAGTGGCGAAGGCGGCCTCGACCCGGTCGCGCGCTACGCCGAGCGCGTCCGTCACGGGAGCCAGCGCCGGGTCGGGGGCGCCGGCGAGCAGCCGCGTGGCGCGGGCGAGGAGGTCGCGCGCCTCGGTCACCGCCGGAAGGGCGCTCGAGAGCGCGTCGAGCCGGACCTGCCCGTCGCGGTAGACCGCCGCGGCGACGTCGCCCTTGAGCGCGCCCGCGTCCCTGGCCGCGTCGATCGCGTTCAGCCCCGCTTCCGCAGAGAGCTCGGCGACGTCCGCGAGGATCTCGACGGCGCCGGCGTCGTCCCGGGCCCCCGGGACTCGCTGAGCGATCTCGAAGCTCGGACGGTCGGTGAGCCCGGCCGCGTGCCCGGCCGCGAGCAGGGCGTCGGTCAGCTCCTTCTCGGCGTCCCGCAGCCTCGCGTCGCCCAGACCGTCGTCGGCGGCGGTAAGACGGTCGGCGGCTTCCTGCAGGTTCGACTGGAGCGCGAGCACCACGTACACGCCGTCGACGGCGAGGAGCAACAGGACGACGAGGAGGCCGGTGAGCAGGCGGCGTCGAACGCGACGGCTCCGGGCGCGGGGACCGCCCGCCGCGGGCGCGGGGGCGTCAGCCACGCGGTTGGTGGAGGGGGGACCGGGCCCCGCCGGAGGTGTCGGTCCCGGATCCGTCCGGAGCTGTAGGGGCTTGGCCCGCCATGGGCCCGAGGATACACTGGCGCCTCAAAAAAGGCAGATAATGGAAGGAAACACGTGAGGGCGCTGGTCACAGGAGGGGCGGGGTTCATCGGCTCGTCCATCGCCCGTGCCCTGGTCGGGCGCGGCGACGCGGTGCGGATCCTCGACAACTTCCTGACCGGCTTCAAGGAGAACATCCCCGGCGAGGCCGAGACCGTCGAGGGCGACGTACGCGACCTCGAGGCCGTCCGGGAGGCGTGCGCCGGCGTGGACGTCGTCTTCCACCAGGCCGCGCTCCGAAGCGTTCCCCAGTCGGTCGACGACCCGCGCGCCACGAACCACACGAACGTCGACGGGACGTTGAACGTCCTGACCGCGGCCGCCGAGGCGGGCGTCGGCAGGGTGGTCTACGCGTCGAGCTCGAGCGTCTACGGCGACGTCGAGGGGCTGAGCCGCGAGGACATGCCGATCGACCCCCAGTCGCCGTACGCCGTGAGCAAGCTGACCGGCGAGCTCTACTGCCGCGTGTGGACGAGCACGCAGGACCTGTCCACGGTGTCCCTGCGGTACTTCAACGTGTTCGGCCCCGGTCAGCACCCGGAGTCGCAGTACGCGGCGATCTTCCCCGGCCTCATCAGCCGCCTCGTCGCCGGACGGCGTCCCGAGGTCGACTGGGACGGCGAGCAGTCCCGGGACTTCGTCTTCATCGACGACGTCGTCCGGGCGAACCTTGCGGCCGCGGCCGCACCGCGGGGCGCGAGCGGGCGTGTCTTCAACATCGGGACCGGAGCGACGCGGACGGTCAACCAGGTCGTCGAGACGATCTCGCAGGTTCTGGGGACGTCGCTGGAGCCGATCGCGCGCCCGAAGCGCGCCGGAGACGTGCGGACGAGCCGCGCCGACGTCCGGCGGGCGCGGGAAGAGCTCGGCTGGTCGCCGGAAGCGGAGTGGGACGAGGCCGTCGCGGCGACGGTCCGCTGGTTCGCGCAGGGGTCCGCCGGGAGCTAACCCCCGGCCGGGAGCGCGTCGCGCGGGACGCGGCGCGCCGACGCGAAGAGCACGAGGAACGGCACGGTCCCGTTCTGTACGACGTACGAGACCACGTTGTCCGAGTCGGACAGAACGATGACGAGGCACAGCGTGCTGAGGAACGGGAACAGGAGGCGCCTCACGTCGCCCGGATCGAGGAACGAGAACCTCCCGCGCACGAACCTCACGGCGAGCCCGAGCGCGATCAACGCCAGGGGGGCCGCGACGGGGCCGAAGTTCAGCATCGCCTCGCCGGCGAGCCCGTAGACGAAGTACGCCTGCACGCGTCCCGCGGAGAACGAGTCGCGTCCGTACAGGGCGTTCGTGCCTTCCTGGACCTTCGTGATCGGCCGGTCGGGCCACAGCGCGCGCGGAACCGCGACCGCCAACCCGCCGACGTACGTGCGACCTAGCGCGTACTCGTAGTCGGTGTCCGGACCGGTGAGCCGGTACAGGAGATAGGCCTGGACGCTGCTGCGCGCCATGTCGAAGAGGACGACCGCCTGGGTGCTGTACCGCGTCTCGCGCTCGAGGACCGCTCGCTCTCGTGCACCGGTGACGTCGCGGAACGCCTCTCCGCCGACGCCCTTGTAGAACGCCATCACGTAGATCACGAGGAACAGGAACACCATGCCGACCGACACGACCTTCCGCGGGACGGGCCGCACCCATAGGTGGACGACGCCCACCGCCCAGATGAGGGCCCACACGAGGCTGCTGCGGCTTCCCCTGAGCCCTCCGAACCCCAGACGCAAGACGAAGACCGTCGCGAGAACGGCGAACACCGCGATCCACGAGCGCGCCGCCGGGCTGCGCGTCGCGAAGACGGCGTAGGCCAGGAGGACCAGGATCGGGATGCTGTCGGCGAACATGAACATCCACCCGAGCCCCTCGAAAGACGTCAGCCTCCCCTCTACGTAGGCCCCCATGTATCCGGATATCCCGCCGAACCGCACGTAGAGGAGCCCCGCGAACGAGAGCGCGACCGGCGTAGCGACCAACATCGCGACCCGGAAGCGGCCGCGGTCGAGCTGCCAGACCTTCTTCGGCCGGCGCTCCGCGGCAGCCGCCGTCCGTCCGCGCGCGATGCGGTAGCCGACGAGCCCCACGAAGTTCAGCAGCGCCATCCACCCCAGCCAGGGCCGCCAGTCCGGCGGGTACGTCACGTCCGCCAGCCATTGGTCCCAGTAGACGTGCAGGAAGGGCGCCGCGAAGAAGTGCAGCGTTCCGATGGCGCCGATGATCCCGACGGGGTCCATGAGGTCGACGCGGCCGAGCACCCAGTCCACCGCATCCGCGACGATCACCACGCCGCAGAGGAACACGGGGATCACGAACCAGTGCCAGAACGCAGGGGACACGGCGAGCAACACGGCGGTCACGCCGAGGCAGATGAAGAACGCGGTTATCGAGCTGCTCAGGCCGCGCCTGCGCCTCCATCCGGTGGCCGGCAGGCCCGCGGCACGCGCTCGTGAGGCTTCGGCGACGGCGGCTTGCATCCCCGCACGATCCTACCGGCGCGGCGCGACCAGGCTCGCGGCGTACACCTTCCGCAGGTCCCGCAGGCACGTCTCGATCCCGTACGGGCTCCGTTCCATAGCGGCGGTGCACTCCTTCGGCGAGCGCCGCGGCCGCGCCATCAGCTCCGTCACCGCGGACGCCCACGCGTCCTCACCGCGCTCGAGCGGCATGCGCGTGACGAGCCCCGGGATGACGTCGGCCTCCGGCGGGACGGCTTCGGACGCGAGGACCGGGACGCCGGCGGCCTGCGCCTCGAGGACGACGATGCCGAGCCCTTCGTAGAGAGACGGGAACACCATGACGTCCATCGCGCCGACGTACGCGCCGACGTCCGCCTGCTCGCCGACGACGTGGCAGCGGTCCGCGAGGCCCAGGGCCCGGATCTGCCCCTCGACCTCCTCCAGGTTGCCGCGTCCCCCCACGAGGAGCAGACGTACGTCGGGCCGCTCGGCGGCGAGCTTCGTGAACGTACGGATCAGGAACGGGTGGTTCTTCTGCGGATAGAAGCGGCCTACGTGACCGACGACCGGCGCGTCCGGCGGTATCCCGGCGCTCTCCTTCGCCTCCTCGCGGCTCGGCAGGGCCGCGTACCGCGAGAAGTCGAACCCGTACGGGAGGATCGAGAAGCGCGCGTCGTCCTCCCACTTCGCGCCGTAGAGGTCGACCGCGGACACGACCGAGTTCGCGAGCGCGGCGGTCGCGCTCCTCCAGATCAACCGGCGCATCGTCACCTCGTACGCCGCCCTCACCGGCGAGCGCGCGGTCTCGCGCTGGCTGGGGGCGACGTGGCTGTGAGCGATCCTGCCGCGGACCCCCGCCCGGGCCGCGACCGTGAGGACGACCCCGCTGTAGTAGTGGACGTGGCTGTGGACGACGTCGAACGGACCCTCGCGGGCAAGGATCCGGCGCAGGTCGCGCGCGTACACCAGCGGGTTCGCGACGCGGGGCGACGACAGGATCCGCGATCCGTGCGACCGGATCTCCTCGTCGTAGGCCGCCTCCCGGTCGGTGTGCACGAGGAAGTCCATGTGGACCTCCGGGTCCCCATGGCGCAACAGGTGCATGAGCCAGGTCTCGACGCCACCGCGCGTCATCCCCCCGGTGACGTGGAGGACGTTCAGCATCGAGTCGGCCCGCCCTCCGCGGACGCGTTCACGCAGCGCGGTGGCGGTACGTCAGGAACGCCAGGGGGATCAGGCAGCTGGCGGCGGCCGTGATGCACAGCACCCATGCCGCGCCGCGGATGCCGGAGACCGGTATCAACTGCGCGGACGCCGCGACCGCGACGACGGTGACGGCCACGTACGGGAGCAGGAAGCGCCGGAACTGCCTCGTCGCGGTCGTGGTGAACCCGACGACCACCGCGACGTACTGCACCAGCGCCGCGATCATGACCCACACGAAGACGTCCGAGTGCTCACCGTACGCGGGACTGTACAGGAGCGTCAGGACGCGCTCCCCGGCGATCAGCGCGAGCGCGAGCCCGGCCACTCCCAGCCCGCAGGCCAGCGCGGTCATCTTCCCGACGAGCCGCCAGAACCCCGCGGAGTCGCCGTCCGCGTAGGTCCGCGCGAGCCTCGGCGCCACCGCTTGCCCGAGGGACGTCATCAACGTGATGCCCGGGACCATGAGGTACGCGATCGACGCGAAGATGCCGAGCTGCGCCTCGCCGGCGTGGCTCTCCACGAAGATGCGCGGGATCGTGACGTTGAGCGAGATCAGGGTCGTCGAGACCGCGAGCGGCAGCGAGAGCCCCAGGAGCCTCAGTCGCCGGGGCCCGGGCGGGGACCCCGCGTCGCGCGCGGCCCGAGGGGCCAGCCCGCGGCTGCGCGGGAGGTCGTACGCGACGAGGGTCGCCGCGGAGACCGCGGCGGACAGGAGCGCGCCGACGAGCAGGCTCCCGGTCAGGAACACCGCCGCGGCGAGGACCACGACCGACGCGAGGTTGCGCGCGATCAGCGATCTCGCCACCACGTCCATACGCTCTCGCTGCTGGAACAGGCCCCAGTAGATGTCGCTGATCCCGTCGAAGACCTTGCTGATCGCGACGGCCAGCACCACGAGCGCCGTTCCCCGAACGTAGACCTGCGGGACGACGAGCGCGAGGAGGAGGAACGCGGCGCCGCACGCGGCGACCCGGACCCAGACGTACTCCCGGAAGGCGTAGTCGCGCCGGGTGTCGGTCACGAAGACCTCTCGGAGCGACAAGAGCGCGAACGTCATCACCGGTGTCGTCAGCGCGAGCGCCAGGGAATAGCGGCCGACGATCCGCGGCGTCCCGAGCTTCGCGAGGAGCACGACGATCCCCCATTGCGACGCCGCGTACGCGACGTTCCCGAAGAACGTCCACGAGAAGTTGGCGCGCAGCGCGAGCGGCGTGGCCAGTGGGCCCGGCCCCGTAGGGTCCGCGGTGGCCGGAGCCGCTTCCTGCTCGAGCGGTGGTGTCTCGTTTCCGTCGCGCGCGTCGGGACGACCGGGCGGCATGGTTGCTCTTTCGTGTGTAGGAGCGATCCAGCGGAATCTAGTCGACACGCCGGCGCGGCCGCCCGGAGGCGACGAGACCCGGACGTATCATTCCGCCATGCCGAGCCTCGGGGGCGCCGGAGCGCCGGAGCGCGCGCGACTGCGCGTCGGCGTGATGCTCGACTCGTTCGCGGTCCCTGCGTGGATCGAGAAGGTCCTGCGACAGATCGAGTCCTCGGGCATAGCCGAGCTGCGGATCGCGATCTTGAACCGCGAGCCGCCTCGCTCGCGCTCTCAACGGGTGCGGGGCGCGCGGGGGCGGGAGCTCTTCTGGCTCTACGAGAAGGTCGACTACCGCGTGTTCCGGGCGGCGAAGGACGCGTTCGCCACGACGGACGTCGCGGGGTACTTCGACTCGGCCGAGGTCCTGGAGGTCGTCCCGCTGAGGAAGAGGTTCGTGCACCGGTTCGACGACGCCACGATCGCCACGATCCGTGCACACGACCTCGACGTGATGCTCCGGTTCGGGTTCGGCATCATCCGCGGCGACATCCTCGAGACGGCGCGGTGCGGCGTGTGGTCGTACCACCACGGCGACAACCGCGAGTACCGCGGCGGCCCGGCGTTCTTCTGGGAGATGCAGGAGGGGAACCCGGTCACCGGAACGATGCTCCAGGTCCTCGGCGAGAAGCTCGACGCGGGCCGCGTCATCTACCGCTCCCACTCGGCGACCAACTTCTACTCCCTCTACCTCAGCCGAAACAGCGCGTACTGGAAGAGCGCGGACTTCGTGGTCCGCCGTCTCCGCGACGTGTACGAGCGGGGTTGGGACGGTGTCGTGCGCGATCCGGCCTACGACGATCCCGACACGTACTCGAGGGGCCTCTACCGCCCGCCTTCCAACCGCGTGATGCTGGCGTTCGCGTGGCGGCTCGCGGGCCGGCTGCTGCGCCGCGCCCTCGACCGCGCCTTCTACCGGGCGCAGTGGTACGTGCTGGTGACCGACTCGAGCACGCGGCGGGACCGCCCACTCCTTCCGCCTCCGGCGCGCTTCTACGCCGATCCGTTCGTGCTCGACGCGGACGGCGGACGCTACGTGCTGTTCGAGGACTTCTCCTTCGCGGACCGGAAGGGCCGCATCTCCTACGTGGCCGCGGACGACGAGGCGGCGACGGCCCGTCCCGCGCTCGAGCGCGACTACCACCTGTCGTACCCGTTCGTCTTCCGTTGGGACGGCGCGACGTACATGGTCCCCGAGACGTCCGCCGCCGGGCGGATCGAGCTCTACCGCGCGGAGCGCGTACCCGATCGCTGGCGGCTGGAGCGCACGCTGATCGACGGGCTCGACGCCGTGGACGCCACCGTCCTCGAGCACGGGGGCCGGTTCTGGCTCTTCGCCGGCGTCGCGGTCGAGGGAGCCAACTACACGGACGAGCTGTTCCTGTTCTCGGCGGACACACCGGTGGGCCCGTGGGCGCCGCACCCGGCGAACCCCGTGGTCTCCGACGTGCGCCGGGCGCGCCCTGCGGGACGGATCCGCGTCGTCGACGGCGTCCTCGTCCGGCCGAGCCAGGACTGCTCCCGCAGCTACGGCGGCGAGATCGTGCTCAACCGGATCGACAGGCTCGACGAGGACGCGTATGCGGAGACGCCGATCGGACGGATCGGCGTCGAGCGCGTTCCCGGTGCCGCCGCGATCCACCACGTCGACGAGGCCGGCGGCGTGGAGGTGCTCGACGCCCTGCGCCGGATCCCGAAGCTCTCCTTGCGCCGGTGATCGTCGCCGTCGTCTCCGACGACCGCGTGTGCGTGACCCCCGACGGACGCGCCCACACGATCGCAGGCTACGACTGGCATCGCGTAGCGGAGCTGTTCGGCCCCGACCTGAGGGAGCTGCGGCTGTACTCCCGCGTCTTCTACGCCGAGCGGCCCCCGGAGAGCTGGGGGCCCCTGGGCACGGGCGACAAGGTCCGCATCGTCCCGCTGCCGTGGTTCCACAAGTACCAGGCGCTCGTGCGTATCCCGGGGGCCGCGCGCCAACTGCGACGAGAGCTGCGGGGCGCGGACGTCGTGTGGCTCATCGTGCCGAACGTCTACTCGACCATCGCGTACTTCGCCGCGCGGACGCGTCGCCGGCCGATCGTCGCGTGGTGCGTCGGCGACGCCGAGGAGACCGCGACGATGGTGTACGACGAGTGGCCGCTGCGGATCTCGCACCGGGCGTACGGAAGGGTGACCCGCCGCATAGTGCGGCGCGCCGACGTGCCGGTCGTGACGTCTCGGGCGCTGGCGCGGAAGTACGGCGTCGAGGGCCGGGCGCTCGTGGCGTACCGCTCGTTCAGGGACCCCGGTTACCTCGCGGAGGAGCCTGCCGGGGGCCGCGAGGACGCCGACGTCGTCCTGTACCTGGGGCGCCTCTCGCCCGAGAAGGGTGTCGCGACGCTCGTCGCTGCGTTCGAGCGCGTCCTGGAGCGCGTGCCCGAGGCGCGCCTCGTGGTCGCGGGCGACGGACCGGAGCGGCCGGCCTTGGCGGACGAGGTCGAACGCCGCGGGATGACGGCCTCGGTCGAGTTCGCGGGATGGATCGCGCACGGCACGCCCATGAGCGAGCTGCTGCACGGCGCGACGGTGCTGTGTCTCCCGTCGTACAGCGAGGGGATGCCCGCGGTCCTCCTGGAAGGGCTCTGGGCGTCGCTGCCGGCGGTCGTGACGTCCGCGGGCGACATGGCCGCGGCGGCCGGAGACGCCGCGATCGTCGTCCCGCCGCGCGACGAGGCCGCGCTGGCGGACGCCCTCGTCCGCGTGCTCACCGATCCGGTGCTGAGAAGGCGGCTGGCCGGCGCCGCGGGGACCGCCGCCGAGGCGAGCTCGTTCGAGAAGCAGACGGGCGCGGTCGTCGCGGCCACGCGCGACCTCGTCGCGAGGCGCCGCGGGAAGCGGGGTGGGTGACGTGCGGGTCGTGCACGTCGTCAAGGACAACGTCGGCGCGCGCTTCGCGTTCGACGAGGTCGAGTACCTCGCGGGTCGGGGAATGGACGTCGTCACGGTCATCCCGGCGT
>DATADL010000263.1:0-2760 GCA_036258555.1 Actinomycetota bacterium
CCGAGGCCGTTCACGAGGTTGAAGACGCCCTTCGGTACCCCGGCCTCCTCGAAGATCCCCGCCCACAGCGACGCGGACAGCGGCGTGAACTCGGCGGGCTTCAGCACGACGGTGTTGCCGGTCGCCAGCGCCGGACCGAGCTTCCACGACGAGAGCATGAACGGCGTGTTCCACGGCGTGATCAGCCCTGCGACGCCGATCGGCTTGCGGTTGACGTAGTTGATCTGGCGGCCGGGCACCTTGAAGGTGTCGTCCGCCTGGGCGACGATCAGGTCGGCGAAGAACCGGAAGTTCTCGGCCGCCCGGCGTGCCTGCCCGAGCGCCTGGGTGATCGGCAGGCCGGAGTCGAACGACTCGAGCTCCGCGAGCCGGGCGTCGCGGGACTCGACGATGTCGGCGACGCGGTGCAGGACTCGCGAGCGGTCACGGGGGAGCAGCCGCGGCCACGGTCCCTCGGCGAAGGCTCGGCGGGCGGCGGCGACAGCCCTGTCGATGTCGGCTTTCTTGCCGGCGGCGGCCTGCAAGTACACCTGGTTCGAGACAGGGTCCAGCACGTCGAACGTGTCGCCGTCCGCCGAGTCGACGAACTCGCCGTCGATGTAGTGCTGGATGCGGGTGGGCAGGTCGGCGGGGACGTGGCGTTCCGCGCCGA
Organism: Actinomycetota bacterium; assembly: GCA_036258555.1. Lineage (GTDB taxonomy): Bacteria > Actinomycetota > CADDZG01 > CADDZG01 > WHSQ01 > JALZEG01. Next base: position 653 of record DATADL010000263.1, read on the forward strand.
GCGTGGCGATGTTGGTCATGGGGTCTCCCGGATATGGGTGAAGAGGCTGCAGGCCTCATCGGGGTGTTCGTGCGGCATGGAACTGCGGGGCGTCACCGACCGGGGTCTGCGTGCGACCTGTTCGGGCCGCTGGACGGCCTCATGGCGTCGGTGTGTGAACCTGCTGGAGGGCCTCGTCGTAGCGGGCGCGCCAGTGGGCGTTCATGGGAAACAGCCCGTCCACCGGGTGTCCCTCCGCGACCCGGGCGGCAACCCAGGCGTCTTCGTCCTCCTGGGCGAGGGCCGCGTCGACGACCTCCTCGACGAGCGTGGGCGGGATGACGATCACCCCGTCCGCGTCACCCACGACGACGTCGCCCGGCTGGACGGTCGTGCCGCCACAGCCGATCGTGACGTCGACGTCCCACGGCACATGACGTCGGCCGAGGACGGCGGGATGCGCGCCGCTGGTGTAGACCGGGATGCCGACCGCGGCGACGGCCTCGTAGTCGCGCACTCCGCCGTCGGTCACGATGGCGGCTGCCCCGCGGGCGTGGGCACGGATGGCGAGGATGTCCCCGAGCGTTCCGGAGCGGGTCTCCCCGCGTGCCTCGATGACGATGACCTCTCCTTCGCCCACCGCGTCGAAGGCGCGCTTCTGGGCGTTGTAGCCGCCTCCGTGGGAGGCGAACAGGTCCTCCCGGTGGGGGACGAAGCGCAGCGTGCGGGCGGTCCCGACGACCTTCCGGTCCGGGTGCATCGGGCGGACACCGTCGATCGTGACGTCGTTCAGACCCCGCTTGCGCAGCTGTTGGGACAGGCCGGCGACGGGCGCCTTCTCCAGCTTCGCCCGCAGCTCCGGGGTCAGGACGCCGGGGGCTGAGGCTGCCGAGGAGGCGATCGGCTCGGCGGGGAGTCCGGCGGCCTCGCGCGACCCCCACGCCTCGGCGCGCTGTGTGTCGTCCACCGCGGGAAGCGACCCGAGTGAGGCGTCGAACGACGCCGTGCCCTGGACCACCGTGGTGACGAGCCGTCCTGAGCTCGGTGCACCGGCCACGCCCGGCGCGTCGACCTCGACCTCGACGACGTCCCCGGGAGCCACGACGGAGGAACCCGCGGGCGTGCCGGTGAGGATGACGTCCCCGCTCTCCAAGGTGAAGTGCTGCGACAGGTCGGCGACCATCTGCGGGAACGTGAAGAGCAGCCCGGCGGTGGTGTCGTCCTGGGCGATCTCGCCGTTCACCCACACGCGCACGCGGAGCGCATCAGGGGGCACGATCCGCGCGTCGATGAGCTCGGGGCCGATCGGGGTGAAGCCGTCGCCGCCCTTGGACCGGACGTTCGACCCGCGGTCGTTCGCGCGCAGGTCGTACAGGCCGAAGTCGTTGCTCGCGGTCACCCAGGCGACGTGCGACCACGCGTCCTCGGCCGACACGCGGCGGGCGGGCTCGCCGATGACGAGCGCGACCTCGCCCTCGAAAGCGAGGAGTTCGGTTCCCTCGGGGCGCTCGATCGCGCCGCCAGAGGCCGCCACCGAACTCGAGGGCTTGAGGAAGTACGAGGGGTGAGCCGGTCGCCGGCCGCGCTGGTCGGCGCGCGACGGGTAGCTCAGGTGTACGGCGATGATCTTGCCTGGTCGACCGGGAAGACCCGCAAAACGTAGGTCTGCGGCGTGCCCCTCGTGGCCGTTGTGAGTCGTCATTGGCTCCCCTTGGATCGTATGCGAAATCGTATATGGTGACCTGGAGCGCAGTCAAGCCACTCCCGGCGACCTCCGCTAGGGGGTCCGACGACGAAGGAACGCCGCCATGAGCGAGAGCCGCGAATCCGTTCTGCTGGCCGATGTCCCCGATGGACTGTTCATCGGCGGCGACTGGCGTGCTGCTGAGGGCGACAAGAGGTTGCGGGTGTTCGACCCTGCCACGGGTGGGGTCGTGAAGCAGATCGCAGATGCGTCCGTCGCCGACGGCAGGTCGGCGCTCGACGCGGCGGACGCAGCCTTCCCCGCCTGGTCGCGCACACCCCTCCGGGAGCGGGCGGAGCTGCTCCGCCGCGCGTTCGACCTGCTGCAGGAGCGCAAGGAGGACTTCGCCCTGCTGATGACGATCGAGATGGGCAAGCCGATCGCC
>DATADL010000264.1:0-2871 GCA_036258555.1 Actinomycetota bacterium
GTCATCGAGTACCCCGACGAGAAGCAGGACCTCCCGGCGCGCACCCGCGGCGTGATCGCGCTGAAGGAGGAGAACTGCACGGTCTGCATGCTGTGCTCGCGCGAGTGCCCCGACTGGTGCATCTACATCGACTCGCACAAAGAGGAGCTCCCGCCGAAGCGGGAGGGGGGCCGGAAACGCAAGCGCAACGTCCTGGACCGTTTCGCGATCGACTACGCGCTCTGCATGTACTGCGGCATCTGCGTCGAGGTGTGCCCCTACGACGCGCTGTTCTGGAGCCGCGAGTTCGAGTACGCCGAGTACGACATCCGCCAGCTCACGCACGAGAAGGAGCGGCTGTCGGACTGGATGGCGACGGTCCTTCCGCCGCCCCCGCTCGAGCAGGGGGCGATGATGCCGGGCGATCCGGTACCGGCCCCCGCACAGACCGTCGCCGCGACCGGAGCGCGCCCCCCGACCACGACGTCGTCCGCCGTCCAGGCTCGGCCGGAGCAGGCGGAGGACGCGCCGAAGGCGGGGACCTTCGCGACCACCCCGGAGCGCACGGTCGACACGGTCCCCGACAAGAAGGAAGCCGACGTGGCGACCGGCGCGTCGAAGTCGGACGAGGCCCAGATGGAGTCGCCGCCCGAGCAGCCGGCGAAGATGAGCGCCGAGACGGTGACCGAAGGCGCACCGGCTACGCCGAAGGCCGAGAAGGTCGCCGCCGAGGACAAGGTCGACCCGAAGAGGGAAACGGCCACTCCACCCTCGGCGGAGCCGTCACCGGCCCCGACCGGTGCGGCCGCCAAGGGAAATGGCCCCTCCGCCCCCGGCGGAGCCGTTCTCACGGACCTCGAGAAGTCGAGCTACCAGGCGCAGCCCGGTCCGAACGTCGAGGTCCCGCACGAAGATCCTCAGCCGGTAGCCCTCGAGCGGCTCGAGGACCCCGAGGAGGTCTACCGCCAGGTGCTCGAGGAGCAGCGCGCGAAGGGGTCGTCGCCGCAGGTCGCCGAGGCCCGGGCCAAGGTCGCGCGGGTCAAGGCCGAACGGGGCATCCGCCGGGCCGGCGGCCCGGACACGCGTCCGACACCTCCCGTGGAGAGCGGCGCGCCGAGCGCCGAGGAGCCGCAACCGCCACAGGGTCCCGTCGAGCCGCAGGGTGGAGAGGGCTAGTGGCGTTCTACGAGGTCATCTTCTGGTTCTTCGCCGTCGTGATGAGCGTCTCCGCCATCCGCGTCGTCACGACGCGCAACGTCGTGCACGCGGCCCTCTACCTCGTCGCGACGTTGCTCGGCGCGGCGATCATGTACGTCCTTCTGTACGCGGAGTTCGTCGCGTGGGTCCAGGTCCTCGTCTACGTCGGCGCGATCGTCGTCCTGATGCTGTTCGGCCTCATGCTCACGAGGGCGCCGATCGGCAAGGGCAGCTTCGACAACGACCAGCGGCCGCTCGCCGCGATCACGGCGCTCGCCGTCTTCGTCGTGTCGAGCGTGATCATGGTCGACGCGTTCGACGGTCAGGAGATCGACTTCACACGCGAGGCCGGGACGACCTCGAGGCAGGTCGGCGAGGCCATATTCTCCGACTTCGTCCTGCCCTTCGAGGTCGTGTCGGTGCTGCTGCTGGCCGCGCTCGTGGGCGCGGTGGTCATCGCACGACGCGACGGGGAGGCTTCGGAGTAGATGCCGGTCTCGTACTTCCTGGTCCTGTCCGCGCTGCTGTTCTCGGTGGGCATCTACGGCGTGCTCGCGCGCCAGAACGCCGTGCTGATCCTGCTCTCGATCGAGCTGATGCTGAACGCCGTGAACATCAACCTCGTCGCGTTCTCGTCGATGCTCCAGGGGGCCGGGCTGGACGGCCAGGTCTTCGCGCTGTTCGTGATCGCGGTCGCGGCCGCAGAGGTCGGGATCGGCCTGGCGATCGTCATCCTCATGTTCCGGAACCGCCAGAGCGTGGACGTGGACGAGATGTCCCTGATGAAGTGGTGACGGTGCACCCGTGACCGATCTCCTGCTGCTGGCCGCCGAGGAAGCCGGCCACGAGGCCCACGCGGGCACGTTCGGCGAGTACATGTGGATCGTGCCGCTGCTGCCGTTCCTGTCCGCGGTCGGGATCGGCTTCTTCGGCAAGAGGATGCGCAACCGCGGTCACGCGCTCGGCATCGGCGCGGTCGCCGTCGGGTTCGTCCTCTCTCTGATCGGGTTCGCCGAGCTCGCCGCCGGCAACGGCCACGTCGAGAAGGCGTGGACGTGGTTCGAGTTCCCCGGCGGGTTCGAGCTCGAGTTCGGGATGAACTACGACTTCCTCGCCGGGCTGATGTTCGTCGTCGTCACGTTCATCTCGCTGCTCGTGCAGATCTACTCGACGGGCTACATGCACGACGACGAGCGCTACACCTGGTTCTACGCGGTGCTGTCGCTGTTCACCGGCTCGATGCTCTTCCTCGTGATCGCGAACAACCTCACGCAGATGCTCGTCGGGTGGGAGGGCGTTGGCGTCTGCTCCTACTTCCTCATCGGACACTGGTGGGAGGAGAAGGAGAACTCCTCCGCGGCGATGAAGGCGTTCATCACCACGCGCGTCGGCGACATCGGCTTCATGTTCGGGATCTTCGCCCTGTTCGTCCTCGCCGGGACGTTCAACGTCGGCGAGATCAACCACCTCGCCGAGGAGGGCGAGATCGGCGGGACGGCGCTGACGATCGCCGCCCTGCTCCTGTTCTGCGGCGCGATCGGAAAGTCGGCGCAGTTCCCGTTGCACGTGTGGCTCCCCGACGCGATGGCGGGCCCCACGCCGGTCTCGGCGCTGATCCACGCGGCCACGATGGTCGTCGCCGGGATCTACCTCGTAGCCCGCATGTTCCCGCTCTTCGAGCACGCCGGCGCGGCC
>DATADL010000265.1:0-22200 GCA_036258555.1 Actinomycetota bacterium
ACCCGTTCGTCAAGGCTCTCTACAACCACTTCGACGGCGACCTCTTCTGGGAGCGCTCGCCGTGGTACTGGGCGCACAACATCGACGTCCCGACGTTCCTGATCGAGTCGTGGCAGGACGAGCAGGTCGGGAGCCGCGCCACCGAGCTCATCGAGCGCTTTCGGCCCGGCCTGGAGTGGCGCGCGCTGTTCACGAACGGCGACCACGGCGAGTACTACGGACGCGACGTGCTGCCGTACGTCGACGAGTTCCTGCGCTTCTACCTCGCGCGGGAGATACCCGCGAGGTACCAGGGAGGCACGGTCACCGAGTTCGTCCCCCACCACGACAACCCGAAGCACCACGAAAAGGACGCCGAGAAGGGCAAGGGCACGTACGTCACGCGCCCCGAGACGTACGAGGAGGCGCTGGCGCGCTACGAGGCGAGCGACCCCGCGCGGATCAACTGGGAGACCGGCGCAGGCGGGGGCCGCGTCCCCGCGTGGAGCGAGACGTACGGGAGCTGGCCGCCTCCGAGCCAGAAGGCGTGGAGGCTCCACTTCGACTCCGAGGGGAAGCTGAGCTCGCAGCCCGACCCGGACGGGGGCGAGGTCTCCTACGACTACTCGCCGGGCACCGGCACCCAGGCGCGCGGAGGCCACGAGCTGACGGACGACGCGCCCGACCAGCTGACCCCGTCGTGGAGCGAGACGCCGCCGGACGGCACGTTCGCGCTGTTCGAGACCGCGCCGCTCGACTCCGACAAGCTCCTGGCCGGCTCCGCGTCGGTGGATCTGCTCGTCTCGTCGACGGCCCCGGACACCGACTTCCAGGTCACGCTCACCGAGGTGCGGCCCGACGGCAAGGAGGTGTTCGTGCAGCAGGGCTGGCTGCGCGCGAGCCACCGCGAGGAGGACCCTGCGTTGACCACCCCGTTGAGGCCGTTCCAGACCCACCTCGCGACGGATGCGCAGCCCCTCGTTCCGGGTGAGCCCGTCGAGCTCTCGATCGAGGTGTTCCCGTTCGCTCACCCGTTCCGCACGGGCTCGAAGATCAGGTTGTACGTGGAGGCCCCGCACGTGAAGCCGGACCTGTGGGGCTTCGCGCTGCTGCCGGTCCCGGCGACGAACACGATCCACGTCGAGGGATCGTCGGTGGCGCTGCCGCTGCTGGACGGTGCGACGGCGCCGACGGGGTACCCGGGCTGCTCGCTGCGCAACCAGCCGTGCCGGGACGTGTTCCAGCCCTAGCGACCCGGGCGGAGAGCCGCCGCTCTATGTCCCCTGCCGGGGTCGGTGGTCGACCACAGTGACCACCGACCTGAGAGACCTACTGTGTCGGTTCGCCGGCCTCGGCGAGGCTGATGTTCACGACCAGGGACGACTGCCTCAGCTCCGTTAGCGCCCGGGCGTCGACGCGCAACATCAGGCGAGGCGACCTGCGCCGGAACCTGTCGACCACCTGCGCTCCGGCGCCGAGCTCCGACATCAGCTTGCGCTGCGCCCTGGAGATCAGAGTCACCGGGTCCGAGGACGCGGCCGACCCCTGAGGCACGGCGAGGTCGACGATCACGACGACGCTGCCCTCACGGTCGACGACGTCCATGAGCGGATCCGCGGGCGGGGAAGGCGCAGGCATGGTGGCGGCCTGCCAGTCGCAGCCCGCCGCGACCACGAAGAGGGCCGCAAGGAGACTGCAACGCCGCCACGCCGCGATGTTTCTCACATCAGGCACGAATAGTGGGCGCCATGTGAGAGACCTCTACTTCATCGGCTTGTCGGCCGGGTAGATGTCCGTCTCGCTCGGCTCCCAGACCCGGCCGTCCAGCTCCTCCACGTTGAAGCTGTAGTCGTACGTCAGGCTCCCGCCGTACGTGGCGCCCAGCGTCATCAGCCCCGTGATCGCCAGCGACAGGATCGTCAGGCCGAGGCCCGAGCGCGGCTCCTCGAGGCCCGACCGCCACAGGATGTTCACGAGCACCAGCACGCCCGTGGTGATCATCGCCGCCATGTGGAAGTTCGCCGTCCTCCAGACCTGCGTGCCCCGCGGGGTCGACTTCAGCCAGTCCCAGAACCCCGTCAGCATCGTCGGCAGCGAGAAGAGGAACCCCGAGACGAGCAGGATCGTCGCGGCCCTGAAGAAGTCGTACTCGGTCTGCGGGTCGTCCGAGTAGAGGCTGATCAGATCGAAGATCCCGAAGAAGAAGTACGCGCCGACCACGAGGTCGGTCAGCGGCGGGTGGAACGGCTTCCCGGCGAAGCCCCGGAGGCCCTTGAACTTCCTGCCCTTCATCTGGATGCCCGGGCCTATCGAGAACAAGCGGGCCATGACCGTCCCCCTTCTAAAACGAACCTCAGTCTTCTAAATACTAGACCAGCGCGGCCCCCCCGGAGCGCCGCGGGTCGTAGGCCGCGTCCACCTCGCCGTCGTCGGTGACCGAGGCGACCTGCACGGCCCCGAAGTACATGTGGATGTCGTCGTACGGGAGCGGGTGGTACCCGACCTCCTCGCCGGGGATCCCGGGCTCGAAGCACAGCAGCTCTCCGGCGGGCCGCGGGTCGAGGTGTATCCGCGGCCCCGCCACCGCCTCCTGCAGCGTCGCCCCGTCCACCGCGAGGCGGACCAGCGTCTGCGCGATCGCGGTGACGATGCGGTCCGCGCCGGGGGAGCCGATCGCGACGGTGCGTCCGGCCCCGCGGGCGATCGTCGGCGTCATGTTCGAGTGGCAGCGCGTGCCCGGCCTCAGCCCGTGGGCCCCGAACGGGTTCAGCTCCTCCTCGCCGAGCGTGTTGTTCAGCAGGATCCCGTCGACGCACAGGCCGGCGCCGTAGCCGTTCGACTCGGTGATCGAGCACGCGTACCCGTCCGCGTCCGCGCTCGACGCGTGGGTGGTGTCGGACGAGCGTCGCGTCGTGAAGCCCTGCACGGCCTCGTCGAACGCGGCCGCGATCAGGTCGGGGTCCTGGTACCGCTCGGCGCGATAACCGATCGCGGCCCGCTGCGCCTCGACCAGCGCCTTGGCGCGGTCGACCGGGTCGTCGAGCGCGGAGTCCCCGAGCAACGCCAGCATGTGGATCAGCACCGCGCCGCCGACCGCCGGAGGCGGGTTCGACTCGATCCGCCACCCCCACGCGTCCGTGCCGACGGGCGAACGGATCTCCGCGGTGTAGCCCTTCAGGTCGGACACGCCGAGGAACCCCCCGTCGCGCGCGATCGCATCCGCGATGTGCGCCGCGATGTCGCCGCTGTAGAACACCTCGGGGCCCTCGTTCGCGATGCGCTCGAGCGCGTCGGCCAGGTCGGGCTGGCACAGCGTCTCCGCCTCGCGCATCGGCCGGCCGTCGACGGCGAAGAGGTCGCGCGAGCCTTCGAACCGCGACCAGATCTCGTTCCACGTCACGGACAGGTAGTAGGCGGAAGTCTTCGGGAACGGAAGGCCGTCGCGCGCGACGCGTATCGCGCCCTGGAACAGCGCGGGCCACTCGATCCTCCCGTGGCGCTCCCACGCCGTACGGACGGCCGCGAGCACACCCGGCACCGCGACAGCCCCGCCCCCGGTCCCCGTGTACATGCCGTTCGAGTACTCGAGGTACACGCGCCGGATCCCCTGGTCGGGCTCGGACGGCTCGGTCGTCGGCATCGCGTTGTTGCCGTCGATGATCTCGACGTCGCCCTCGGGGGTTCGCACGGCGACGAACCCCGACCCCGCGAGAGACGTGAAGAACGGCTCCGCGACCCACCCCGTTATCGCGGCGGCCAGGCACGCGTCCACCGCGTTGCCCCCTTGCCGCGCGACCTCGGCCGCGGACTGCGTCCCCGACCTGTTCCCGGCGGCGATGGCGAGACGAGGCCTCGACATAGCGGCGACCTTAGCCGCACCTAGACTCGGCCGGTGCCCGCGAACCGGAAGATGACGATCGAGGTCTCGCGGGTCGCCCGCTGCGATCCCGCCGCGGTGATGGAGCTCGTCCGGGACCCGCGGTCGTGGCCGCGCTGGCAGTCGGAGATCCTGTCGACCGAGGGGCCCGACCGTCTGGAGGAGGGTGACGACGTCTACGGCCACGCCGAGATGCTGGGCTTCCGCGTCGAGGGACACAGCAAGTCGGTCGCGGTCACGGCCGACGCGTACGAAGAGGACGTCGTGGTCGGCGTCCGCATGCGGATCCTCTACGAGGTAGCCCGCGACGGAGGCGGCAACACCGTCGTCACGCGGCGGCTGTCGGCGCTGTTGCCGGCCGGCTTCGCGGGCCGGATCCTGGCGTTCTTCTTGAAGCGTCGCCTCACGCGCATGCAGACCGGGGTCGTCGAAGAGCTGGTACGGCAGGCGGAGCGGCGCTAGGGCGCGCCGTCGGCGGAGACCAGCTCGGCCATCGCCGTCATGAGGTCCCGCAGCGAGACGATCCCCACCGGGTCGTCCATCTCCATCACGAGCAGGTGCCTGAAGCCGCCCTCGGTCATCGTGTGGACGGCCTCGAGCAGCTCCCACCCCGGGGCGCCGCTGACGACGTCGCGCGTCATCACCGCGTCGACGGTCACCTCGTCCATGTTCCCGTCCTCCGCGATCGCGCGCAGGACGTCGCGCTCGGTCACGATCCCCGCGACCCGCTCGCTCTCGACGACGACCGCGCAGCCCACACCGCGGTCGGTCATGACCTTCGCGGCCCGGCGCAGCGTGGTTCCGGGGCCGACGGTGACGAGGTGCCGGATGGCGACGTCGCGCAGGAGCTTCATGGCCGACATCATGTTCCAACCGGCGGGGGGGAGCAACCGGGCCCGCCGCGCCATCGGCTAGCTTGTCCGCCGTGATCATCGGAGCCCACGTACCCGGGGAGGCGCCTCTCGAAGAGGCTGCCGCCGTGGGGGCCGAGTGCGTGCAGATGTTCGTCGGCCCCCCGCAGTCCTGGAAGAAACCACCGCCCCGCCCGGACGCCGCCGAGCTCAGCGCCTCGCCTCTACCGGTCTACGTCCACGCGCCGTACCTGATCAACGTGGCGTCGCCGAACAACCGCGTCCGCATCCCCTCGCGCAAGATCCTCACGGACACGCTCGATCGCGCCGCGGAGGTCGGCGCCGCGGGCGTCATCGTGCACGCCGGCCACGCCGAGGACGGCATCCACCGCGGCTTCGTCCGGTGGGTGAAGTGCTTCGAGGAGGTGGAGGCCCCGGTCCCGATCATCATCGAGAACACCGCGGGCGGCACGAACGCGATGGGGCGTCACGTGGACGTGCTCGCCGAGCTCTTCGACCACCTGAAGGAGTTCGACGCGGGATTCTGCTTCGACACGTGCCACGCGCACGCCGCGGGAGAAGACCTCGCCGACGTCGTCGAGCGAGTGCGCGCCGCCACGGGACGCATCGACGTCCTGCACGCGAACAGCTCGCGCGACGCCGCGGGAACCGGTGCAGACCGCCACGCGAACTTCGCCGACGGGAAGCTCGCGCCCGAAGCGGTCCTCGAGATGGTCCAGGCATCCGAGGCCCCCGTCGTCATCTGCGAGACGCCGTGGCCTGCGATCGCAGACGACATCGCCTGGCTGAGGGAGAGGCTCTAGCCGGCGATCCCCGAGAGCAGCGACTCGACGTGTCCCCTGGCGCGGACGCCGTACTGCGCCTCGAGCAGCGTGCCGTCGTCGTCGATCACGAACGTCGAGCGGACGACGCGCGGCTTCTTCCCCTCGCGCTCCTCCGCGACGCCGTACTCGCGCGCCATCGTGTAGTCGGAGTCGACCAGCAGCGGGAAGTTCAGCGAGTACTTGTCCGAGAAGCGCCGGTGCGACGACGCGCCCTGCGGGCTCACGCCGAAAACGCGGTAGCCGGCCTTCGTGAGGTCCGGCTGCGCGTCGCGGAAGTCGCAGGCCTCAGCGGTGCATCCCGGTGTGTCGTCGGCGGGATAGAAGTACACGATCACCTTCTGGCCGCGCAGGTCCGCGAGGCTCCAGGTCGTTCCGTCCGCGTCCTCCAACGAGAAGTCGGGGGCCTTGTCTCCCCGCTGCAGCTGCGCCACCTCTTCGTCCTCCTTCTAGTGCGCGCCCGGCCGATGTACGCGCTCGATGATCGATTCCTGGATCCAGCCCAGCCAGTGCAGCACCTCGTACGCAGGCGCCTCCGGAGAGCCCGGGTCGACCTCGGCGCCCATCGTCTCCGCGGTCACGCCCAACCTCGTCCCCACCGCCAGCCGCACGTCGGCGAGCCACGCGAGCCATGCGCTCGTCAGCTCGTCGTCCAGCGTGACGGCCGCGTCGCCCGAAGGACCGAGCGACTGCGTCACGGCCTCGAGCGCCCGCGCCTTCTCGGAGCGGAGCTCGCCACCGACGAGATCGTGGTACGTCTGCGCGTCGGCCGGGTCCTCGTATGCATCGGGGAACAGCCGCGCGACGACCGGATCGGCCCGCGGGATGTCGGCTTCGAACAGCGTCTTCGTCTCGCTCGCCAGCTCGCGCAGCAGCGCGGCCTCGTGCTCCTCCAGATGCAGGACGGGGGCGCCGCCGCCGTTTCTCACGCGCACCGTCAGTCGCTCTTCGTCAACGTCGCCCAGAGACCGTGCGCGTGGAGGCGGTAGACGTCGAGCTCGGACTTCTCCCGCGGCCCGCTCGCCACGACGGCCTTCCCCTTGTGGTGGACGTCGAGCATCAGCTTCGTCGCCTTCTCGTGCGAGTAGCCGAACAGCTTCTGGAACACCCACGTCACGTACGACATTAGGTTGATCGGGTCGTCCCACACGATCACGAGCCAGGGACGTTCGAGGTCGGTCGCCTCGTCACGAGAGACGTCCTCGACCTTCTCCGGCGCGATCGCCGGCGCGGCGGTCACGTCTGGCCCCCGCTGCTCCTCACGCCGTGGCCCCCGAACTCCCGGCGCAGGGCGGCGACGAGCTTGTTCGAGAACGAGCTCTCCTGACGCGACGCGAACCGCTCGAACAGAGACAGCGCGATCAGCGGGGCCGGTATGGCGTGCTCGATCGCGTACTCGAGCGTCCACCGGCCTTCACCCGAGTCCTCCACGTAGTCGTCGAGCTCCGCGAGGGCCGGGTCGCCGTCCAGCGCCCGCGCCGCCAGGTCGAGAAGCCACGACCGCACGACGCTTCCGTGCCGCCACAGCTCGGCGACGCGCGCGACGTCCACGTCGTAACCGCCCTCGTGCATGAGCTGGAAGCCCTCGCCGTACGCCTGCATGAGCGCGTACTCGATGCCGTTGTGCACCATCTTCACGAAGTGACCTGCGCCGGGAGGGCCGACGCGCGCATAGCCGCCTTCGGTCGCGAGAGTCCGGAACAACGGCTCGAGGCGCGCGAACGCCTCCTCGCTCGACCCGACCATCAGGCAGTAGCCCTCCTCGAGCCCCCAGATGCCGCCGGACGTCCCGGAGTCGACGAGCTCGACGCCGGACTCGCCGAGCAGTCCGGCGCGGGCGACCGTGTCGACGTGACGGGAGTTGCCGCCGTCGACGACGACGTCGCCCCGGTCCAGGAGCTCGGCGAGGCGCGCGACCGCGGCCCCCGTGACGTCGCCCGCGGGCAGCATGAGCCACACGGCGCGCGGCGTCGCCAGCTTCTCGACGAGCGTCTCGAGCGACGCGGCGCCCAGGGCGCCCTCGGTCACGAGCTGCTCGACGGCTGCCGGGTCGACGTCGTAGCCGATGACCTCGTGGCCCCCGTCGAGGAGGCGGCGCGACATGTTGGCGCCCATCCGGCCGAGGCCGACCATTCCGATCTGCATCTGGGTCAAGAGTAGCCTCGGGGCCGCCCGGGGCGGCCTGGGCCGGACCGGAGGACGAGGCGGCCGTTCGCTACGACGACGGAGGCGAAGCATGGACGAGGACCCGAAGCCGCAGGACCGCGACGGCGACGAACCTCCTTCGGAGGGTTCCGGGACGACCGACGACGAGGGCGGCGGCGAGAGGGCGGGCCTCGGCCGGTCCGACGCCGAGGACAAGCTCAGCAAGTAAGCAAGGCGGGCGGGCGCCCATAACGGCGCGCCGCGCTCGTAGGAGACGGACCCCCGGCCACGAACCTCTCGAGTAGGTGAGACGGATCGTGCAGCAGAGGATGCCTCAGGCTCTGGCGGCCATAGTCCTGGTCGCTTGTCTTGCCGCGCCGGCTTCGGCGCGGCCCGACCACCTCGGCGTCGTCCGGCACGGGGAGCGCGCGCCGCTCGCGGTCACGACCGCGGCGATCCGGGGCCTCGCAGCCGAGGCCGGCATGACGGACCTGCTCGCCGAGCTCGAACGCCGCACGAGCGACCAGCGAGAGCTCGAGCAGTTCGAATGGTGGTCGCGGCAGTTCGTTCCCGACTGGTCGGGCGACGGCCTCGCCGACGACCTGGCGATCCACGAGGTCTTCACCATCGACGGCGCCACGGTCGGCAAGACGACCGCGACGTTGCGCGCCGCGGAGGGCGACACCGGCGACGTGCTGTGGACGCGGCGGTGGAAGCGCGACACCGGGACGATCTTCGTTCCGATGGAGGCGAGGGTCGGCCCGCGCGGCGTGCCCGGCGTCGTCGTCGCCGAGGTCGCCGGCTTCTCGTTCGAGACCACGCGCATCGACTACCGGTTCACGGCGTTCACCGGCAAGGGCAAGCGGCTGTGGAGCCGCGCCTTCACCTCGACGCTCACGGGGAGCTGGCCGGTCACGTTCGCGGCGACCGACTACATGGTCACGGCGGAGCTCTTCGACGGCCTGCGCGGTAAGGCGACCGACCTCCTGATGGCCTCGGGCACCGTCGTGGTCCCGCCGACGTGGAGCCTGCAGAGCGGCGTCATCAACGCGTTCGCGATCGACGGACGCGACGGCGGGATCGTCGAGCACCCCGTCCCCGAGGTGGGCGTCGGCTTCGTCCCGTTCGCGGGAGCGATGGACGACTTCGACGGCGATCGCCTGGACGACTACGTCTTCGTCAACGAGAGGCCCAACGCCGTCCCGGGCGAGGACGAGGGCACCGCGCCGGTCGCGGTCGGGACGGGTGTGGTCGCGGCGCGGCGAGGCACGGACGGCTTCCCGCTGTGGACCGGCGGAGGCGTCGACCTGTCGGAGCACAACGCGACGCTCAACAACCTCGGCGACTTCATCGGCACGCCGGAAGGCGACGTGTTCCTCGAGACGCAGGAGCAGCTCCTGGGCGCGGGGAACGAGACGCACACGTACCTGTTCGAAGGCGAGGCCGGGCGGCTCCTGTGGAAGCGCGCGGGGCTGTGGCCGTACAGCCCGGGTGACGTCGGCGGCGACGGGGGCCGCGACGTCCTCACGATGCACTACTACGCCGACGACGGCTTCGTCGCGACGAAGGTGCGCGCGTACACGGGCCGAGGGCAACGGCTGTGGCAGCGTGAATACCGGACGGAGCACGAGCTCCAGACCTGTTGCTCGTGGCTGATCCACTGGGGCGGCGGCTGGGGCGTCGGCGACTACAACCGGGACCGCGCGTCCGACGGCTACATCACGCACTCGGCCGGGGGCATAGGCGCCACCGAGCTCGAGGACACCTTCGAGCACTTCGTGATCGACGCGGCCTCCGGCCGGAAGCTGGTCGAAGGAGGCGAAGAGCTCCAGGCTCTCGGACGCCCGCCGGTCGACGGCGGCTCCTCCGACTACGCGCGCGTGCGCTGGTCCGCGGGCGGGACGCGCGTCGACGTCTACGACGGGACGACGAGCGGTCTCCTGACCTCGACGGAGCTCGCGTTCGACGTCCCCCTGCCCCCGGAGAAGTCGTACGTCTACGTCGAGTCCGGACGGCTGGACCGTGACCGGTGCGCCGAGGTGGCCGTGAGCGTCTACGCGCCCGGCGGCTTGTTCCAGGTGATGCTCGACGGCGCCGACGGGACGATCCTGTGGGGGAGGTCGGTGGGGCTGCGCGAGGGGTCCGTCCGTCTGGCGGGAGCGACCGACTCGAACGACGCCTGCTAGACGTCTCCGTTACTCGCGGGGGGCTCCCCTCGTAGGAAACGACGTAGCGACTAGTTGCGAGGAGGCGGCATGCGGATCAGGGCTCTCGTGGTGGCGCTCGCGGTCGGTTGCCTGTCCGCGGCGGCGCCCGTAGAGGCGGCCCGGCCCCGGCGGGCGATGCTTCCGTATCACTACACCGACCAGAACCACCACTTCGGTGGTCCCCAGGTCGGGTTCGGCGTCTGGAACACGGACCACGCGTACGCGTTCGACCTCCGGAAGGGCGAGACCGAGGTTTCGGTCATGGTGCTGGACGACAGGGAGGGCCCGGTCTCGGCGACGTTGGTGCAGATCCGGTGGGACTACCAGCAGGGCGGCGCGTCGATCGGCCACGCGGAGACGTACGCGCAGTTCTGCGGGAAGACGGCCTCGCCGGTCCCGGTCGTCCCCGACCTCCCGGTCGAGATCTTCTTGAAGAAGGGGACGTGCGAGGACGGGACGCCGTCGCTCCCGACCGAGGGAGACATCGTCGTCGACTTCCACCGCCGCTAGCGGGGACCGATCAGCCCTCGCGCCGGGAGCGCCACCTCCGGAAGACCAGCCACGCCACGACCGAGAGCGGGAACGTGACGAGCCCGGCAAGCCCCATCTCCGAGTTCAGGAACCGGAACCGCCTCATCCACCTACGGTAGCCCGGCTCTAGGCTCGGCGGCGTGGACGACTCGCTCACGCTGCTGGTCGACGCGCCGAGCCTGTTCTACCGGGCGCTGTTCTCGACGCCCGACAGCGTCACGACCCCCGAGGGGGCGCCGATCAACGCCGCGCACGGCTTCTTCCGGATGCTCGCGCGGCTGGTCGCGGACCACGATCCCGACTACGTCGCGTGCGCGGCGGACGAGAGCTGGCGTCCGCGCTGGCGCGTCGAGCTCCTGGAGTCGTACAAGGACTTCCGCGCGGCCCCCGGCAGCGCGCAGGAGGCCGCGGAGGAGCGTCTCGCGTCGCAGGTCCCCGTCCTCTACGGGTTCCTCGAGATGTGCGACATCGCGGTCGTCGGCCATCCCGAGGCCGAAGCCGAGGACGTGATCGGGACGCTCGCCGAGCGGGCGCCGGGGCGCGTGCTGATCTTCTCGGGGGACCGCGACCTCTTCCAGCTCGTGCGCGACCCGCAGGTCGCCGTGCTGTTCCCCGTGCGCGGCGTCAGCAACCTCACGGTGGTCGACGAGACGTACGTCGCGGAGCGCTACGGGATCCCGGGCCGGGCGTACCGTGACTTCGCGGTGCTGCGCGGGGACCCTTCCGACGGCCTGCCGGGCGTCAAGGGGATCGGCGAGAAGATCGCGGCCGCGCTCGTGTCGCGCTACGGCGGCCTCGACGGGATCCTCGAGGCAGCCGAGGGCGAGGACCCGAGCGTCCCGCTTGCCAAGGTGCGGCGCGAGGCCGACTACGTCCGGCGCGCGGCGCGGGTCGTCTCGATCGTCACGGACCTTCCGCTCCCGCCCGCGGACCTGACGAGGCCGCGGGACCTCCCCCGCGAGGAGATCGTCTCCGCGGCCGAGAGGTTCGGGTTGCGCGGGCCGATCTCGGCGCTCCTCGACGCGTTGTCCTAGTCTGTCCGGCGTCTCAGCGGCGAGATGCGAGGAGGGGCTACGTGAGAAGGAAGCTTGCGGTCATCGCAGCGCTTGCGGCGGCATTGACGGTGTCGCCGGCAGGGTTCACCGGGACGGCGTCGGCATGCCCCGACCCCGACCACCCGTGCACCCCCATGCCCTGGCAGCCGATCGATCCGACTCAGTGGTGCAAGATCGACCCGCGCTGCTAGCCCGACGCTAGCCCTTGTGGAACCCTAGGCGCGCGCCTATGCGCGTCCCGCGGTTCTTCCAAGTCACGGTGTACGCGCCTTCGCCGGCGTCGGGGAAGTGCTTGCGCCAGCGGACGCTGCTGCCGTAGACGCTGCCCTGGTCCTTGATCTTGAACCTCTTGCAGGTCGTCGCGTCGTCGGGCGCCTTGACGCACAGCTTGTAGCGCGAGAAGTACTTGCCGCCCAGCGTGATGGTCAGCTTGCGGACGCCGTTTACGCGCTTCGTGGACTGGCAGACGTCGCCCGACTCGGAGCAGAACTCCTGGGGCCGGTGGCCCGCCCGCGCCGCCGGCACGAGGGCCGCGCACAGGGCGGCGGCCACCGCCGCCACAACGATCCTTCGCACGATCGAACCTCCTTCTTGGGCCGCCTGTGCGCCACAGCGTAGCCGCGACGGCCGCGGCGTCCCCCGGCTCTGGCATAGGGCGCGGCCCCGTGCCAGCATGGGGACTCCGGATCGCCGAGGGGGGTTTCCCATGTTGAGGACAGTTGCAGTGGCTGCGGTGGTGTCGGCGTCGCTCGTTCCCGTCCCCGCGTCCGCGCAGGCGTCGTTCTGCGCGGGCCGCGAGGTGACCATCGAGGGGACGGGAAGGTCGGACCGGATCGAGGGGACGCCCGGGCGTGACGTCATATCCGCGCTCGGGGGTGACGACGTCGTCCTCGGCGGGCGCGGCGCCGACGTCGTCTGCGACGGCGAGGGTGACGACGTCGTGCGCGGGGGCACGGGCAGGGACCTCCTGACCAACGGGCGCGGCGACGACCGGATCGCGGGAGGCCGGGGCAAGGACCGCGTCGGCTCGCTCGGCGACTCGACCGCCTACGCGCACGGATCGGACCGCTTGTCGGGTGGCCCCGGGGCGGACCGGCTGTGGGCCGGCGCCGACCAGGAGGACGAGACGTACGCCGGGGGGCCCGGGCGCGACCACCTCGATCTCCAGGCGCTGTACGAGCCGGTCGTCGTCGACCTCGCGCAGGGCACCGTGACCGGGGGAGGCACCGGGAGCGTCCGCGAGGTCGAGAACGTGACGGGCACCGGCTTCGCCGACGAGCTGTACGGCGACCGCGAGGACAACGTCCTGGAGGGCGGTCTGGGCGGTGGGATCTTCGGGCCGATGTACCCGCCGGGAGGCGTCCCCGACGTGCTGCACGGGCGCGGCGGCCACGACCGGCTGGACGGAGGGACCGGCGACGACACGATCCAGGGCGACGCCGGGAGCGACGTCGTACAGGACGGGCTCGGCAGCGACGCGATCGGCGGGGGCACGGGCAACGACTCGGTCTCGACGCTCTTCGACTGCGAGGCATGCGAGATACCCCAGGAGGCGTTCGACGGCGACACGATCAGGGGCGAGCGCGGCATCGACATGCTCACCGGCGGGTTGGGCGACGACGTGATAGCGGGTGACGAGGGGTCCGACTACCTGTCGGGGCGCGAGGGCGGGGACGAGCTCTCCGGCGGGGGCGGGAACGACCGGCTTCGCGGCGGGAGCGCGCACGACACGCTCCTGGGTGGCGACGGGAGCGACAGGGCGGACTTCTCCGACGCCCCCTCGGCGGTGACCGTCGACGTCGGCGGGGCTTCGGTGACCGGTGGGAGCGACGACTTCATGGGTTCGATCGAGGGCGCTTTCGGATCGGCTTTCGACGACACGCTGTCGGGGAGCGCGGAGGCGAACGACCTCTTCGGGGGGGACGGCGACGACGTCCTGCACGGCCGCGCGGGCGACGACTTCCTCACCGGAGGTGACGGCGAGGACGAGATCTTCGGCGAGGCCGGCGACGACAACCTCGACGGCGGGTTCGCCTCCCGCTACCTCGGTCACAACCAGGCCGACGGCCGCCGCGACCTGCAGGACGGGGGCCAGGGCGAGGACGGGTGCTTCGCCAGCGAGCTCGACGAGCTCGTCGACTGCGAGTTCCTCATGATCGAGTAGCGGGGGGATACTGGACGCATGTTCTCGCTGAAGAAGAAGACGCAGATGCCGGATCCGTCCGCGGCCCTTCCGGGGCGCGACTCCCGGCCCTTCCGCGTGCCCTCGACCCACGCCGTCCTCGGCACGCCGCTCGAGCCGCCGTTCCCCGAGGGGATGGAGGTCGCGGTGTTCGGGCTCGGCTGCTTCTGGGGGGCCGAGCGGTTGTTCTGGCGTCTCGACGGCGTGTACTCGACGGCGGCCGGGTACGCGGGGGGCTTCACCCCGAACCCGACGTACGAAGAGGTGTGCAGCGGGGGGACCGGGCACGCCGAGGTCGTGCAGGTCGTCTTCGACCCGGCGCAGGTGTCGTACGCGGACCTGCTGAAGGTCTTCCTCGAGGAGCACGACCCTACGCAGGGCATGCGTCAGGGCAACGACGTCGGCACGCAGTACCGCTCGGCGGTGTACTACACGAACGACGAGCAGAAGAGCGTCGCCGAAGAGGCGCTACGAGCGTACGAGGACGCCCTGCGCGACCGCGGGTTCGGCGGGATCACGACCGAGCTCGCCGCCGCGGGCGACTTCTACTACGCCGAGGACTACCACCAGCAGTACCTGCACAAGGTGCCGAACGGCTACTGCGGTCTGAAGGGCACGGGCGTAGCCTGCGCGATCCCGCGCTGACCTAACGCATGCGCTCCAGGCGCATCCAGAGCCACGACGGGTAGTCGTGGGCGGCGTAGTCCTCCGGCGTGAACGCGCCGGCGGGCGTGCAGGAGTAGACGGGAGAGTCGTAGGCGCCCTCGTAGCCGAGGTCGAGGCAGTACGTGTTCTTGCCGTCCCGCGCCACGACGAGCGACCCCTTCGGAGAGGCGCGCCTCACGTCGAGCTCCTCCGGCACGTCGCGGCCGAGCCCGAACAGGCTCAGGTCGCCGGCGCGAGCCCAGCCGACGGCCTCGACGAAGGCGCGGTATCCGTCCGGGAAGCGGACGACGAGCTTCCTCTCGGCGTCCGCCACCTCGTCGGCCGTCGCTCCGCGGCCCACCTTCGCCCCGGGCGTCGCCCGCAGACGCGAGACCGCTTCGTCACTTCCGGGGACGCGCATCGCCCCCCGTTCTAACGCAGGCTCGCCCGTTTACCTCTAGGTCCAGCCGTTGTTCGGTCGGCTCTGCCAGGTGTGCCATAGCGCGCTGTCGGTTCCCTTCACGAAGGCCTCGAGCCGGCCGTCGGCGTTGCGTCCGAGCGCGGGGCCCCCGACGATCTGGCCGGACAGCGTCGCCCAGCCGCTCCACCCGTTGTCCGGCGCGGTCTGCCAGATGTGCCACAACGCGTTGTCCCGGCCCCGGACGAAGACCTCCATCCTGCCGTCGGCGTTGCTGATGACGGCCGGGTCCGCGATGAGTCCGCCCATGCTCGCCCAACCGCTCCATCCGTTGCTGGGCGCGGTCTGCCAGATGTGCCACAGCGCGTCGTCCATCCCGCGCGCGAAGACCTCGAGCCGCCCGCTCCTGTTGCGGCCGACGATGGGCGCGCCCTGGATCCGCCCGCCCATCGAGGCCCAGTTGCTCCAGCCGTTGTTCGGCGCCGTCTGCCACTTGTGCCACAGCGCGCCGTCGGTGCCGCGCACGAAGATCTCGAGCCTGCCGTCGGCGTTCTGCGCGACGGCGACCTTGCTCCCCATGCCTCCGCCGAGAGAAGCCCAGCCGCTCCACCCGTTGCTCGCGCGCGTCTGCCAGATGTGCCACAGCGCGTTGTCGCGGCCGCGGACGAACACTTCGAGGCGTCCGTCCTGGTTCTGGGCGACCACCGGGTCGACGATCCAGCCGCCCATGGACGCCCAGCCGCTCCACCCGTTGCTCGCGCGCGTCTGCCAGATGTGCCACAGGGCCGAGTCGCTGCCGCGTGCGAACACCTCGAGCCGGCCGTCCGAGTTGCGCCCGACCGCGATCGGGGTCTGGATGACCCCGCCCATCCTGCCCCAGCCGCTCCAGCCGTTGCTCGCCGCGGTCTGCCAGATGTGCCACAACGCGTTGTCGGTGCCGCGGACGAAGACCTCCATCCGGCCGTCCGCGTTGTTGGCCACGACGGGGTCGAAGATCGCCCCGCCGAGGGAGCCCCAGCGGAACCGCGCGCCGTAGATCGACTGGATCCCCGCGATGTCGTCCTGCGTGAGCTCCCGGCGCGGCCCGCCGTAGTACGCGTACATGACCGCGCTCGGCTCGTTCGAGTGCGCGAGCCCGAGGCCGTGGCCGAGCTCGTGGAGCGCGACGGTAGGCAGGTCGATCCCGGTCGGCGGCGTGTTGATCGTCCACGTCTCCGCGTCGTCGAAGTGGCAGTCGCCCGCACGCGTCCCGCCTCCCGGCGGCGGGTAGTAGCAGTGCGCCAGCACCCCGCCCGCTCCGTCGAACGCGTTGTTGCTGCCGTCGCCGTGGTCGCCGACCTGCCACGAGATCAGCATGTCGCCGCCGGACGTGCTCTCGGAGAAGTTGAGCGGCGTCACCGCGGCCCAGCGCTGGAACGCGCCGCGCACCGCGTTGCGCTGGTCGTTGACGCTCAGGTCCGCGGTCGAGTTCTCGAACCGGTAGGAGATGTTGTTGCCCGGCCAGCGGCTGCCCTGCGCGACGAAGAACGCGAGCTCGCCGGACTGGCCGGTCGGCTGGTCGGGGAAGCCGCAGCGCGGCTTCTGCATGAGGTCGAGCATCGCGTCGTCGACCTCACCCGTCACCTCGAGGCCGTGCTGCTCCTGGAACTTCCGGACCGCCTTCTCGGTCTGGTCGTCGTAAGAGGTGTCGCTCTCCGGCGGGAACGGCACGACGCCGCGGAACATCGAGTGGCCGGCGCGGAGGTCCTCGCTCGGGAAGTACCCGAAGCGGGTCAGGTACGAGTGGAGAGCGCTGACGTCGTCGCCCTCGTCGCCCTTGCTGAGGGTCTTGCCGGGGATCCGCGCCTGCGAGGGCGCTTCGTGCATGCGGTCGCCGTTTTCGCCCGCGCTCGTACCACCGTTGGACATCGTCCCCTCCCTGCGTCTCGTCCGCCCCGACGGCCTTCTCTTAATCGTTCCCTCAACCAAGAGGAAGGCTTGCGGTGAGTGTCGCGCCGGGCATCAGGGGACACAAGGGAAATTTCGCGCGGCGGGAGTCATGATGGACGCGGCTTCGAGAACTACGCGGCCGGGGGGTGTGGTCTCATGAGGTGGGCGCCCGCGCCGCGCCCTGCACCTGCCCCGGACAAGCGCGCAGCGAGATGTCCCTGAGGAGCCACGTAGCGGCAGCGATCCTGCTCGGCGCCGTCCTGCAACCGCCTGCTGCTGCCGTCGTCGTTCACGAGCCCGTGCGAGCGAAGCCGCTCTGTCCCGCCGGACGGCCCGGGGCACCCGTCGCGAGCACCACCAGGGCGGAGGACGCGGCACGGGTCGTACGCGACTTCGTCGCCGCCTACAACGGCGGGGACGCAGACCGTCTCGACGAGCTGTTCTCGCGGGAGCCCGACTTCGAGTGGTACACGGTCTCGCGCGGCGCTCGTCAGGAGGTCACGGCCTTCGACCGGGAACGCCTGCACCCGTACTTCGCTCGGCGCCACCGAGCGGGGGATCGCCTACGGCTGCTGGACCTGGACGTGCGCGAGGAGCGCGGCTGGCACGGCGGCTTCGACTTCTCGTTCCGTCTCGTGCGTTCGTCCGGGCAGCGGAGCGCCGAAGGCCGGTATCACGGGAAAGGTGCGGCGGATTGCACGATCTTCGTCTGGAGCATGGGCCGGGAGGGGTAGCCCGGCCGCAGCGTGATTGCAGTTGCTTTCGTGCGTGCGCTTCGATTCGCCGGGGCCCGACGCGCCAGAGGAACCAAGCAGTCGTCCCTAGAACCACACCTTGCGGGAGACGGCCCGAGCGCACACCGATCCGTCCGGCCCGGCCTCTTTCGGCGCGATAGCCCTGTACAGGCTCCTTCGACCGCGCACCCTCTTCTTGAACTTGCCCGTGTCGTCCGTCACGACCCTCGCGACCGTCCGGAAGTCCCCGTCGCGCCGTCGCTGCAGGCGCACGACGACGTTCGCCGCGCACCCAGCCGTCCCGTCGGCGACCGCCACCCGGCCGACGAGCTTCCGCGGTCCTTCCCGCAGCGAGACCGACCTCGCATGCACCTCGTCCGGAGTGGGTTCGTCGGGGGCGGGGCGGCTCGGATCGGGCGCGAGAGGGCGCGGCTCGCCGCCGAGCCGGTACTCGAGCACGCCGCGCAACGCGGGGGCCGACGGGCTCTCGCAGTGCTGGACGTAGTCGATCGCGACCTCCTCGAGCTCACCGGTGTCGGTGAACGCGATCTTCCGCACCGTGAACTCACCGTAGATCTCGTTGCACCCCCGGCCCGTCCCGCTCACGTCGATGCCCGCGGCTGGGCCGCTGAAGGCGGCTCTCCGCGCCCCCGTGTAAGTCCTTCCCGAGGCGAGGATCTCGCCGTTGGGAGGGGAGAACTCGGCGGTCCACCAGGTGCCGTCCTCGCCCTCGATCCCCGCACCCACGTACTGCCTCGTACCGCCCACGGCGATCACGGCGTTGTCGGGCGTGTACTCGTTGGTCTCGCCCTGCCCGATGTAGTCCCCTTCTTCGCTGTTCATCGTGAAGCGAGTCGTACCGGTGAGGACCCACCCTCGGAGCGGTACCTCGTGGGCCATGCCGCCACCCTCGGCGACGACCAATCTCGCCTCGTTCTGACCGCCGCGTGACGTCTCGAAGTCGACCCAGACGATGCACGAGTCGCCCGGCGCCAGGGCCTCGCCTGCACACTCGTTCGCGGTGATCGGGAAGGACTGCGCATCGGGCCCGTCGACCGTCACCGTTCCGGCGGTCGCCGGTGCGTCCGACGTGTTCACCACCACCACCGGAGCGTCCGTGGGCTCCGAGCCTTGCTCGGCATCGGGCCAGCGCACGTAACGGGGGCCGAGCATGAGCGCGCCGCCGTCGCCGGCGACGTTGTACCGGACCTCGCCGAACAAGGCCGAGGTGCCTTCCTCGCAGTGCTGCTCGTAGACGACCCAGAGGCTCTCGACCCTGCCGCGGCCGTCGGTCTCGATCTGCCTGACCTCGAAGCGCCCGGAGATCGTGTTGCACCCCCGTCCGTCGCCGCCGATGTCGATGCCGGGCCGTGTCGCTTCGCGGAACGGTGCGCGCTGTGCGCGCTCGTAGACGCCTTCGACCATGACGCGGCCGGGCGGCGCGGCGAAGTCGAAGTCGAAGTAGTCCCCGAAGGCGCCGCCGCTGACGGAGACCGTCACGTAGGCCGCCGACCCCGACACCGAGATCGACGCGTTGCCCGGGTGGTAGAAGCGGTTCGTCCCACCGCCGACCCAATCGCCGGCGGTGCTGATCATGGAGACGAACGTCTCCCTCCCCGTGCCGGCGATCGCGGACCGTTCCGCTACGGGTAGGAGCGAGACGATCAACCCCGCCGTCAACAGGCCGACGACACGTCTCCTGACGTTTCGCATGTTCCCCTCCACCGCCCTGGATTGCCTTGGTGGGATTCTAGGACCGAAGAGCGCGCACCACGTGAGCGGCCGGCGTGCGAGATCGTCGGATTTTCCTCGGGTTGCAGACGCGAAGAAGGGCGTCCCGCTTGGGGGGACGCCCATCTTCGGGGGGGTGCCCTCTAGAACTTTTCCGGGAACTGCTCTACGACGGCCCCCGATATCGAAGTCGCGATGTGCGGCATGTGCGCCGCTGCGGTCTTCAGGAGCATGAACGGATCGCCCTTCGGCCGGCCGGACGTGAACGCGACCGTCGCGTCGATTGCCTTCATCGTGCTCTCGACGTGTGGCACCAGGGCGTCCGCGACTGCCTCCGCCGGGAGGATCCCTTCGGTGGCACCCTCGAGCAGCTCGCCGAAGTCCTGCCGGTAGCCGTCGAGGTCGCGCCTCGCCTTCGCAACCATCGCCCGGTCGCCCGTGGCCCGGCCGAGCGTGTAGTCCACGAAGAAGCCGATGTGCTTGCGCCACGAATCGAGGAACGCCTTCTCCGCCTCGGGTCCGTAGATCGACCCGACCGCCTTCGACAGGTCGACCGAGTTCTGGTCGAGGGCCGCTGCCGCGGCCTCGAACTGCGGCGACTCGACGTTGCCGTCGTTGGTCAGCGCCTGCATGACCGCGATCCCCGCGAGGTACTCGTTCTCGACCAGGCGCGCCGTCAGCGCCTGCTGCAGGTCCGCGGCCCCCGAGCTCACGTCGCCGTCGAACTCGTCGGGAAACTGCTCGGAGATCGCCCCCGAGAGAGCGTCGGCGATGTGGGGCATGTGCGAAGCCGCAGTCTTGAGGAGCACGAATCCGTTTGCTCTCTCGACGCCGGCGACCGCGTCGATCGCCGCGAGCGTGCTCTTGACGTGCGGCTCGAGCGCGCCGGCGACGGCCTCTTTGGGAAGCGCGCCCTCGGTAGCGCCTTCGACGAGCTCGCCGAAGTCCCGACGGTAGCCATCGAGGTTCTTCCGCGCCTGCGCGACCTTCGCCTCGTCGCCCGTCGTCTGGCCGGCGGTGTAGTCGACGAAGAACCCGATGTGCTTGCGCCACGAATCGAGGAAGGCGCTCTCGGCATCCGCGCCGTAGATCGACCCGATCGACTTGCCGAGGTCGACCGTGTTCGCGTCGAGCGCCCCGGCAGCGGCCGTGAACGCGTCGGACTCGAGCCCGAACTGGACACCCATCGCGACCGCGATCCCGGCGAGGTACTCGTGCTCGACCAGGCCGGCCGTCAGCGTCTGGTTGAGCTTCACCGCGCCCGAGTCCACTCCCTCGGAGGCCATCGCTCCGGCGGCCGCGTTCTGCCCGGGCTCCGGCGCCGTCGAGGTTGCGGGCGCGGCGGCGTCCTCCTGACCCGCGTCGGTGCCGCCGCCGCAGGCCGCCCCGATCAGAGCGAAGACCACGGCCGCGCCGGACAGCCTGACCAAGAGGGTCGCCCGTCGCGTCTTGCTACGTCTCTGTTCCATCGCCTTCTCCTTTGGTGGAAGTTGCCGTGCCCGGTGTTCGGCCGGCGTCCCGCGTGTGGATGGGTCGTAGAGCGATTTCCGCGGAACGGTCACTCGACGACGATCTCGCCCCTCATCTGCCGGTGGACGTCGCAGTAGTACCTGTAGGTCCCTGCTTCCTCGAACGTGAACGAGAGCTCGTCGCCCTCTTCCGCGAGATCGGCGTCGAAGAGCCCGTCGGGTCGCGCGGGCTCGTCTTCGGTCACGCCGGGCGCTCCCTGTTCGCCCTGCGCGCCCGACGTCACCGTGTGCGCGACCGAGTCGTCGTTGGTCCACGTCACCTGCGTCCCGGCGGGGACCTCGAGGCTCGCGGGGTCGAACGCGAGCCCGGAGACGGTCACGACCGCGTCGGAGCCGGAGCCACCCGACACCCGATCGCTCGTATTGCATGCGGTGAGCACCGCCGCGGCGAGCACGGTCACGATCGCGAGGCGCCGGAGTGCCCGGGTCGATAGCTTTGTCATGGATGGCTCCCCTTCTCCGATGGCTCCGTTCGCCGAGCCGCTTCCCCGTCGTTCGGACTTCGGCGATCGCGTGGATGGCGGACGGCGAGCCGGCAGAACGACGCCGACGGGCGTGGCGGAGGGGCATCCAGGACGGGCAGCACGCCCGAACCAAGGGCGTGCAGAGGCGATCCCGGTCGAACGGCCCCCTTTCGGACTCGCAGGTCCTCGCGAGGCTGCTCGAACGCGACGAGGAGGTGTTCGTGCAGGTCGTGAGGGCCCACGGAGAGGCCGTCCACGGGATGGCTCGCCGCGTGCTCGTGGACCGCGCTCTCGCCGAGGAGGTCGCCCAGGACACGTTCGTTGCGCTGTGGCGTCGTCCGGGTGCGTTCGATCCGGAACGCGGCGCCCTCCGGACGTTCCTGCTCGGCGTAGCGAGGAACAAGGCGATCGACCTCGTTCGCAAGGAGGAGTCGCTTCGGCGCGCCAAGGACCGGCTCCTCGACGAGGCGGAGGCGTCCGCGGCGCGCATCGCGCCGGACTCCGCAATGACGTCCAGCGACGACAAGGCCGCGATCGTCGGCGCCCTGCGTGATCTCCCGAAGGTGCAAAGGGACCCGCTGGTCCTCGCTTACTTCGGCGGGCGGACGTACCGGGAGGTTGCGGTCGAGCTCGAGATACCCGAGGGCACCGCGAAGTCGCGGATGCGCGACGGGCTCTCGGCTCTCCGGGCGCGCCTTGCCGACCTCAGAGGGAGCGGATGATGGACGAACGAACCCACGACGAGCTCAAGGACCTCATCGCCGCCTACGCGCTCGGCGCCGTCCCGGAGGACGAGCTGCCGCGGATCCGGTCCCACATCCTGAGCTGTGAGGAGTGCATGGTCGAAGCCGACGCCCTCGTGGACGCGGCGTCGTCCCTCGCGCTCACCGTCGAGCCGGCATCGCTGTCGACCGACTTCGCCACCCGTGTCCTGGCTGCGGCAGACACGCGAGGAGCCACACCCTCCCCGCAGCCGCCCTCGTGGTCGAGGCGTTGGCGCGTGGCGTCGGCCGTCTCGATCGCGGCCCTCGTCGTCGCGGTTGCGGTCCTCGGAGGGGTCACGCTCGACCTGCGGGACCAG